>JALYGF010000053.1 GCA_030777325.1 Actinomycetota bacterium
GGTGAGCTGGCGCTGCGCGTCGGCGCCGGCGCGGTTGCCGGCGCCCTGGCTGTCGCCGCCGGCCGATGGTTGCCTTCGGCTGCGGCTCGGCCCGCGGCGCTGGTACTGGCCCTGACCGCCGGCCTCCTGGCGCTGGTTGCATGACGGGCGAGGAAGCGGCCTGGGCGGTGGGGGCGGCCGTGGTCACGGCTCTGTGGGTGGTGGCGGCCATGACCGGCGGGGACCCTGCTCCGGTCGACACCACCGCGGCAGGCGCCGCCGCGGCGGCCGGCGCCGCGGCCGCCGTCGGCGCTGCTTGGAGCTCGGGGCGGAGCAAGCCCTCGTGGCTTGCGGGGCTCATGCTGGTGGTCCTGCCCGTCGCCACGGCCGCGGCTACGGGGGGCTCGGCCCCCGTGCTGCCCGTCATCCTGCTGGTGCTGGCGGCCGGGGAGATCGTGTCGTCGCTCACCAGCCCCGGCGGTCGAAGTTACGGTGGGACCGGCCAGACCCGACAAGAGGAGACGTCACCCGAGGAGGTGTGGGCCGGGGCCGGCTTGGTGCTCCTGGCGACGGGGCTGATCGTGGCCGCCATCGCCTCCGGGCGCGGTGGGAACGATGAGTGGCGCCTCGTAGCCGACGGGGGCTCGGCCGCCGCGTTCGGACTGGCCGCCGCCGCCATGCTGCTGGGCGCGGCCGCTCTGGGTCCATCGCCGGCCCGCGCCTACGCCGCTCCCGGCCTCCTGGTGGGACTGATAGTGGCGCCGGGCGTGTCCTCGCTGACCCTGGCCGTGGCCGGCGGGGGCCTCGCGCTGCTGAGCGCCGCCGTGCTCGGGCGCCGGCCCGGGGTTGCGCTCGGCTTCCTCGGTCTGGGAGCAGCCGGCTTCTCGGCAGGACGGCCGGCGGCCGCCCTACTCCTGGCCGGGGCAGCCCTCGCCCTCTCCTACGGGGGCGACCACCCGGCGGCGGGTCTGCTCGGCCTGCCCGGTGCCGCCGCTCTGGCCATGGATGCCTTGACCGCCGGCGGTGGCGCCGCCCCGATCGTGCTGGTCGCGGCGGCGGCGGCCACGGCCGCCCTCCTGGTGCTGGCCGCCACCCGCGTCACGCAGGCCATCCAGCTGGCGCCGGTGCGGGTGATGGAGGCCGACTACCTGCCGTGGGCCGCCATCCCCGCCGCCGCTCTGGCCACCTGGCTCCTGGTCGCGCCCGGGACCTGGGCCTGGACGGGCGCTTCGGGCCTGGGGGCGTACGACCGTGGCGCAGCGGTGGCCGCCGCCGTCGGGTGCTCCGTGGTGGTGCTGAAGGCGGCAGTCCGCCTCCGGGAGCCCGAGGAAACGCCCCAGCGGACGCTCTCCGGGTGGTCGCGTCCAACCGGTGGATGACTCCCTGAGTGCCAGCCGTTCCACCCGGTCGACGGTAGGCTGAGGAGTCCGGCCTGCACCTGCGGGCCTCGCTCGTGCCGATGCCCCCTCGTACGTCGTCCCCTCGTACGTCGTCCCCTCGTAGGTCGCCGCCTCGTAGGTCACACACCAAGGCCCAGGGCGGCCGCCGCCCGGCGGCCAGCCATCGGACCGCGGCGCGTCCACGGCGGCGGCGGCGGAGCTGGATGTGGCGCTACCGGCGGCTGCTCTTCATGGTGGCTCTGGCCTTCACCACCGCCCTGGCCGGTGCGGCCTATCTCCTGGGGCGCGTGCCGTTGCCGCCGGAGAACCCTCAGGCCCAGACCACCATGATCACCGACGCCAGGGGCGCCCAACTGGCCTCGTTGGACTCGGGCGAGAACCGCGTGTCGGTCGGCCTGGACAAGGTGCCCAAGGTCCTGGTGGACGCCGTACTCGCCACCGAGGACAAGAGCTTCTTCGAGCACGGTGGCGTAGACCCGGCAGGCATAGCCCGTGCCACCTGGGCGGACCTGCGGGGCAAGCCGCTCCAGGGTGGCTCGACGATCACCCAGCAGTACGTGAAGAACGCCTACCTGCAGAGCCGCGAGCGAACGGCGGTGCGCAAGATCAAGGAGGCGGCGCTGGCCGTCAAGGTCGAGCGGAAGTTCTCCAAAGAGCAGATCCTCGAGCGCTACCTGAATGTCATCTACTTGGGCCGCGGGGCCTACGGAGTGCAGACCGCCTCGCGTGCCTACTTCGGCAAGGACGTCGGCCAGATCGACCTGCGTGAGGCGGCGTACCTTGCCGGGCTCATCCGCTCACCCGAGGCGGCCGACGCCGCACGCGCTCCCGCCGCGGCCGACGAGCGCCGCGCAGCGACGCTGGCAGCCATGGAGCGGGCGGGTCTGATCACCCCCGGGGAGCGCGCCGCCGCCGAGGCGCAACCGGTGCGGGCATACGTCGGCACCAAGCTCCAGGGGGAGACGACCTTCACGCAGGGCGACAAGGGCACTCAGTACTTCGTGGAGTACGTCCGCCAGCAGCTCCTGGCGACATACGGCCCGGAGATGCTGAACGAGGGCGGCCTGCGGGTGAGGACCACCCTCGACCTCGAGACCCAGACCCACGCCTACAACGCCGTGTACCCGGGGATGTTGAACCGCCCGGACGACCCGGCGGGCGCCCTGGTCGCCATCGACGAGAACGGCCACGTCAAGGCCATGGTCGGGGGGAAGGACTGGAACTCGCCGCAGCCCTACGCCAAGGTCAACCTGGCCCTCGGCCGCGAGGGCGGCGGCACCGGCCGACAGCCCGGGTCGACCTTCAAGCCCTTCGTCCTCGCCGAGGCAGTGCGCCAGGGCTACACCGTCGAGTCGGCCCTCCCTGGTCCGCCCGAGATCGTGTTCCCGAAGGCCGACCAAGGCAGGGACTACAAGGTGGCCAACTACGAAGGCGAGGATTTCGGGCCCTCGGTGAACCTCATCGACGCCACCCGGAACTCCATCAACACCGTCTATGCCCAGCTCATCGAGTCGATCGGTGCCGCCAACGTGGCCACGTTGGCGAAGGCGGCCGGCATCACCGAGGAGCTGGTGCCGAACATCTCGCTGACGCTGGGGACCTCGGAGGTGTCGGTGCTGAACGTCGCCAGCGCCTTCACCACGTTTGCCAATCGCGGCCAACACGTGCCCGCCACCGCCGTCCTCGAGGTCGCCACAGCAGACGGCCGGGTCCTGTCCCGGGCCCGCCCCCGGGTCCAGACCAAGGTGCTCGAGCGGCAACAGGCCGACGTGGTCAACTTCTGTCTCCAGCAGGTGGTGGAGCGAGGTTCGGGCACGGGGGCCCAGTTCGGGAAGCCCCTGGCCGGCAAGACCGGGACCACCCAGGACTTCGGGGACGCCTGGTTCGTCGGTTACACGCCCAAGCTCACCGCCGCGGTCTGGATGGGGTACCCCGAGGGCAACGCCCGGAAGATGCTCAACGTGCGCGGCCGCAAGGTCAACGGCGGTTCCTTCCCGGCTACCATCTTCAAGCGCTTCATGGAGGCCGCGACCAAGAAGATGGACACGGGGACGTTCCCTGCGGTCCCGTCGTTCTCAGGCAAGGTGGTGAAGGGGGCCGGCAGAGCCGTCTTCACCACCTCCACCTCCACCTCGCTCCCCACTCGAGGCCCGACGGCCCCGACCGGGCCCGGCACCACCGTGCCAAGCCGCACCGTGCCCAAGCCGGTGAGCCCCGTACCCCGCCCCACGACGACGGCCCCGCCCGCCTCCCCGCCGCCGCCTCCCAACCAGCGCCTCCTTCCCTGAGCCCGGTGCGGCTTGCCTGGGCACCGGGCGTCCCTCAGACTGGGTCAACCGCCGGCAGCCGTCGGGCGCCGGACGCGAGGAGGCATTCACATGAGCGAGGCCATGACCGTGCCCGCGGTTCGAGCGCGGAAGGTGCCGTCGGGCGTAGGGCGGGAGGGGATCGGGGTCGAGCCCTTGGTGATGGTCACCGCGTACGACACGCCGACCGCTCGCATCGCCGACAGTGCCGGGGTCGACCTCATCCTCGTGGGGGACTCCGTGGCCATGGTGGTGCTCGGCTATGACGACACCCTTCACGTGACTGTCGAGGACATGGTCCATCACACGGCCGCCGTAGGCAGGGCGCGCACTCGGGCCTTGGTCATCGCCGACCTGCCATGGCTGAGCTATCACCTGAGCCCCGAGGAGACCGTGCGCAACGCCGGCCGCCTTCTCCGCGCCGGAGCTCGAGCGGTGAAGCTGGAGGGAGGCCGCAAGCGGCTTCCGATGGTTTCCGCCCTCGTGGACGCCGAGATACCCGTGATGGGCCACGTCGGTCTGACGCCCCAGTCGGTGCACGTCATGGGCGGTTACCGCGTGCAAGCCCGTGAGCCCGAAGCCGCCGAGGCGGTGGTGGGCGATGCCGTGGCCCTGGCCGCCGCCGGCTGCTTCGCCATCGTGGTCGAGAGCGTGCCCGACTCCGTGGCCGCCGCCGTCACCGAGGCGGTGGCGGTGCCGACCATCGGCATCGGTGCCGGCCCCTCCTGCGACGGCCAGGTGCTGGTCCTGCACGACCTGCTCGGCCTCGACGACGGCGCCGCTCCAAGGTTCGTGCGCCGCTATGCCCACCTGGAGGCCGACGCCGTGGCCGCGGTAGCCGCCTATGCCACCGACGTGCGGAGCCGGCGCTTCCCTTCCGACGAGGAGACTTATCACCTGCTGGGGGACGCTTCCGGCTCGGCCTCCCAGCCGCCCAGTGAGGCCACGCCGCTCACGAGGTCCAGACGCGGCACCGGCGATCGCCGCGCCGGCTGACGTGGCTCTCGCCGCCGTGACCAGGGTCCTCGAAACCAGGTGGGGCGTCCGCCTCCTGCACTGGGCGGTGGTCGCGCTCATGATCGGAGGCCTTGCCGCGTGCGTTGCCACCGGCGCCAACCGCCCGTCCGACCCGCGCTTGGAGGGGAGGCAATCCCGTGTCCCCGGCTTCACGGAGGTGGCGTTCGACGTCCGGCCCGCACCGGGAACGGCCCATAGCTCCGGCGCGAACTGCGCCCTCTTGGCCGAGACACCGGCGCAGGTGCAACGTGGCCTCATGGACCGACAAGACCTCGCCGGCTATGACGGGATGGTCTTTCGATTCTCCGAGGACAACACCGCCGGCTTCTACATGCGGAACGTCCCCGTGCCACTCACTGTGGCGTGGTTCGACGCCGCCGGGCGTTTCGTTTCGTCGACCGACATGACCACCTGCCCAGACCAGGACTGCCCCACCTATCACCCGACGGGCCCTTACCGCTACGCACTCGAGGTGCTGAAGGGCGGGCTCGGGCGGCTGGGCGTGGGCCCGGGGTCGACCATCGAGGTCGGCGGCGCCTGCGAGGGCCCCTGAGCCGCACCCGGCTGTCACACCCCCTGGCCATACTGCAGGCATGGGCTCCTCGCCGTTCCCTTGGCTAGCATGGTCGAGTCGTTCCGTAGCCCTGCCCCGCCCCGTCGGGGCCCCGGTCGTGAGGGACCGGGTCCACAGGGAGGTATCCCACGCTCATGCGGCCCTACGAGGTCATGTTCATACTCGACGCCAGCCTGGACGAAGACGCCACCCAGGCCGTCGTCGATCGGGCAATCGACCTCATCTCCAAGGATGGCGGGTCCGCAACCAGGGTCGATCACTGGGGCCGGCGCCGGCTGGCCTACGAGATCGATCACCGCTCCGAGGGGTACTACGTGCTCATCGAGGCCACGGCAGAGCCCGCGGTCGTCACCGAGCTGGACCGGATGCTCTCCCTCGCCGACGAGGTCATGCGCCACAAGGTCATCCGCATCCCACCCGAGGCCGCGGCCAAGCCCGCCCGCCGGAGCTCGGCAGGGGCGACCGGGGCTTCGGAGGTTCCGCAGCCGGTCGGTGGCGAACACGCGTGAAAGAGAGTTGAGATGAGCAATGGCAACAGTGTCTCCCTGGTAGGCAACATCACTCGGGATCCCGAGCTGCGGTTCACCCCCAGCGGGCAGGCCACGGCCAGCTTAGGGCTGGCCGTGAACCGTCGCTGGCAGGACCGCCAGTCCGGCGAGTGGCAGGAGGCCACGTCGTTCTTCGACGTGGTGTGCTGGCGGGAGATGGCCGAGAACGTGAGCGAGTCGTTGGCGCGGGGATCGAGGGTCGTGGTCACCGGTCGCCTCGAGCAGCGGTCCTGGGAGAACCAGGAGGGCGAGAAGCGCTCCAAGATCGAGGTCGTCGCCGACGACATAGGGCCGAGCCTGCGCTGGGCCACCGCCACGGTGACCAAGAACGAGCGTCGCACCCCGGGCGAGGGTGGCTCCAACCGGCCGCCGAGGGACGACGGGCCCCGCAACGTCCCCGTTCGGGAACCGGCTGGTGGCGGCTACGACGAGGAGCCCTTCTAGTGCCCCGCGGCAACGACCGGAACAGCAACAAGCGCGCTCCGAGGACCAAGGAGGTCGGCCGCCGAGGGGGCAGGAAGAAGGTCTGCGTCTACTGCACCGAGCGCCTGTGGGTGGACTACAAGGACGTCAACATCCTCCGCCGGTTCCAGTCCGACCGGGGCAAGATCAAGGCCCGGCGGGTCACCGGCAACTGCACCCAGCATCATCGAGACGTGGCCATCGCCATCAAGACCGCGCGCGAGCTCGCCCTCCTGCCGTACCTGCAGCGCACAGTCGTGGAACGGGCCGGCGGGCGGTCGCTGCGCGTCGGTGGGCCGTCGGACCGGGGCGGGCGCCCCGGTCCCCCTCGTCCGTCAGCGGAGCCCGGCGAGCCCGATGCACCGGCGGGGGCCTCCGAGGCAGGCCTTGGCGCAGAGCCCGGCGAACTCGAGGTCCTGGGAACCTCAGACCTCGAGGTGCCGGAGGCGAGTGACCTCACCGAGCCGGCCCCGTGATCGCCGCCGGTGCCGGGCGGCGCGGCCGATGAACGTCGTGCTCAGGGCCGACGTCGATGGCGTGGGCAAGAAGGGTGACATGCTCCAGGTGTCCGACGGCTTCGCCCGCAACTACCTGATTCCCAAGGGGCGTGCCATCCCGGCCACGGCCGGGGTGCAGGCGCAGGCGGCAGCAATGCGGCGCTCGGCGGCGGCCAGGGAAGCCAGGGAGCGCGAGCAGTCCGAGGGCGTAGCCCGCAAGCTGGTGCCGATGGTCATCCGGATCCCGGCCAAGGCCGGCCCGGAAGGCCGGCTGTTCGGCTCCGTGTCCACCTCCGACATCGCCGAGGCCGTCGCTGACCAGAGCGAAACGGTGCTGGACAGGCGGTCACTGCAGATCGAGGAGCCCATCCGCTCGCTCGGAGCACACGAGGTCGGGGTCAAGCTCGCCGGCGGCGTGGAGTTCGTGCTCAACGTGGAGGTAGTGACGGGCTGACCTCGAGGAGGCACCGCCGCCGTCCCTCCTGAAGCGAGGTTTGTCACAGCGTCTCAGTAGGCTTCGAACCCATGTTCGCCTGTGGACGAGCGGGACGGCCGTCCACCGCGTATTCCCCAGCAAACGCCCCTAGCGATCAACAGGGCGGCGGCACTTGGCTGGCTGACTAGCCATGGTCCGCTCCCTCGAAGACGCTCGCCGCCAAGCAGCCACTGCCCGGGGGCGCATCCCACCGCACGACCTTCAAGCCGAGGAATCCCTGCTCGGCGCCATGCTGCTGTCCCGCGACGCCATCGTGGAAGCCGTCCAGATCTGTACCGGCGAGGACTTCTACAAACCGGCCCACGGCCACGTCTTCGAGGCGGTGTGCTCGCTCTACGGCCAGGGCGAGCCGGCCGACCCCGTCACCGTCGCCGACGAGCTGCGCCGGGCCGATCTCCTGGAGCCCATCGGCGGACTGGCCACCCTGGTGTCGCTCCAGGCCAACACCCCGGCCACCTCCAGCGCCCGCCGTTACGCCCAGATCGTGGAGGAGCACGCCCTGCTGCGGCGGCTCATCGGGGTGGCGGGCGAGATAGCCGAGCTCGGCTACGAGCTGCCCGAGGACGTGAGCGCCGCCGTGGACCGGGCGGAGTCCCTGGTCTTCGACGTGGCCCAGCGACGGGTCACCACCACCACCCGGCCTCTGCGCGAGCTCCTCGCCGATCAGCTCGACCGTCTGGAGGCGCTCTACGAGCGCGGTGAGTCCATCACCGGGATCCCCAGTGGCTACACCGAGCTGGACGAGATGCTGGCCGGCCTCCAGCCGTCCAACCTGATCATCGTCGGCGCTCGGCCCAGCATGGGAAAGACCGCCCTTGCTCTGGGCATCGCCGCCCACGCGGCCATGGACGCTCAGGTGCCGGTGCTGCTCTTCTCCCTCGAGATGAGCCACCTCGAGATCACCCAGCGCCTGCTGTGCTCGGAGGCCCGGGTCGATGCCCAGCGCATGCGCACGGGGAAGCTGCACGAGTCGGACTGGTCGAAGGTCGCCCACGCCATGGGCCGGCTGGGGGAGGCCCCGGTCTTCATCGACGACAACCCCAACATCACGGTGATGGACATCAGGGCCAAGGCTCGCCGTCAGAAGGCCAGGGAGGGCCTGGGCCTGGTGATCGTCGACTATCTGCAACTCATGTCCAGCCGGGCCCGGGTCGAGAACCGCCAGCTCGAGGTCTCCGAGATCAGTCGCAACCTCAAGATCCTCGCCCGCGAGCTGGAAGTCCCGGTCATCGCCCTGTCCCAACTGTCACGCAACCTTGAGACGCGCGCTGACAAGCGCCCGGTGCTGGCCGACCTACGTGAGTCCGGCTCAATCGAACAGGATGCCGACGTGGTGATGTTCATCTACCGCGACGAGGTGTACAACCCTGAGTCCGCCGACCGCGGCACGGCCGAGTTGCTCGTGGCCAAGCACCGCAACGGCCCCACGGGCAAGACGGAGTTGGCCTTCCTCGGCCAGTACACCCGCTTCGCCAACATGGCCAGGCTCTGAGCGGCTAATGCGACTACTACCACCAGCAGTAGCTCACCAGTACGGTTCGCCGTCGCAGCGGAAATGAGATCGACAAAGACGAGGGCCGGGTGAGGATGCCGAGAAGGTTGGGGAGACCAGCTCGGCTGGTTGGGAGTGGGTCCGGCCCTCGTCTTTGTCAGCAGTGACGCCGGTTGGGGGGAGCGCCACGTGACATCCAAGTCTCGTCCGCCCGAGCCACGCCCTTGAGGAAAAATGTCACTCTAGGTGGGAAAGGCCTCCGGCCGACCGGGCGGTAGCTTGATCGGACATGTTCCTCGGCAACGACCTGCTGCCATTCCTGGTGTTGGCTCTGGGTGGGGCGCTGGCAGTGGGAAACGGTCTGGCGCTGGTGCGTCCACCGGCGAGGCCCAGGGCGGGTGAGCTCACCAGGGCGCCGGTGGGACGCAGCCTGGTGATGATCGCCATCGGCCTCCTGGCCGCGGTGTGGGCCCTCGCCTCACTGGTCACCGGTTGATCGTGTAAGCGGTTCTCGATGCACGCGATCAGGATCCGACGCCTTGGCATGGAGCTGCGGATGCGGCGGCGGCGCCTCGACGTGTATCGCCGCTCGCACCTTGGCCCGGCAAGGAGCCTGCCTGGCGGTCGGAGCTGGTGCGCTACGACCGCTACCTGGTGACGGCCGCATGATGCTCGAGGTCCCCGGTTCCCGAGCTCGAGTCCGCTCTCGGCGACCTCTGACGGCGGCGCGCTCGGCGTGGCGCCGGCTAAAGGGCGGTCGTCGTAGTGTCGAAGACGTACGCGGTGGTCACGGATCGGCGGCTCACCCCTACGGCTGACCGCCGTGGTGCCCTCAGGACCGCCGAGTCCTGGCTGAAGGCGCTGCGGAGATGGCTCCCCCGAGGAAGCACCCTGCCCCACGAGGTGTGGGCCAGGCGCCACCGAGGGATCCTGGTGGTCCTCTGGCTGCACGTCCCCGGACTGTTCCTGTTCTCCCTGACTCGTGGCGAGACCCTGCTCCACAGCGTTGTGGAGTCGAGCTTCGTAGCCGGCTTCGCGGTGGTGGCAACGGTCCAGCGCTCTCACCGCCGAACGAGCACCGCCGTCGCCGCCCTGGGCCTCTTCACCTGCTCGGCGGTGCTCGTGCACCTGTCCGGCGGAGTCATCGAGATGCACTTCCACTATTTCGTGATGGTGGGAATCGTCACGCTCTACCAGGACTGGAAAGCCTTCCTCATGGCCATCGGATACGTCGTTTTCCAGCACGGACTGGCAGGAGCCCTCGTACCGGCCACGGTCTACAACCATCAGTCGGCCATCGACCACCCATGGCAGTGGGCGGGAGTCCATGGACTGTTCATCATGGGAATGAGCGCTGCGGGCATCGCCTCGTGGAAGTTGAACGAGGCCCTGATCCAGGCCACGGCCGACCGCGAGGAGCAGCTCGCCGAGGCCCAAGAGGTGGCCAAGCTCGGCAGCTGGGAATGGGACGTCTCCACCGGGGAGGTGACCTTGTCCAGGGAGCTCTACAGGCTCATGGGTGTCGATCCCGAGGACTTCACGCCTTCCCCGGACGCGATCCTGAGCCTGCTCCACCCCGACGACCGAGACGCTCTGGCCACCGAAATGCACCGGTCCCTCGACACGGGAACGTCCTATGCGCACGACTTCCGCGGCATGGTTTCCGACGGCAGTCTTCGCTGGTTGCACGCTCGGGGGGCGGTCACCGCCTGGGATGCGAAGTCGGCGAGCGTGATGTCTGGGACGATGCAGGACGTCACCGTTCGCAAGCAGGCTGAGGCAGAGGTCCACGATGCGCTGTCGCTCCTGGGTGCCACCCTGAACTCGACCGCGGACGGCATCCTGGTGGTCGACCTGCAGGGCCGCATCACGAGCTCGAATCAGAAGTTCACCGAGATGTGGCGCGTTCCGGACTCCGTCCTGGCGTCAGGCGCCGACAGCCGTGTCCTGGCCTTCGTGGTGGAGCAGCTCCAGGACCCCGATTCCTTCCTGGAGAAGGTCCGCGAGCTGTACTCCCTGCCCGAGGCCGAGAGCCACGACACCCTCGAGTTCGCCGACGGCAGGGTCTTCGAGCGGTACTCCACACCCCAGCGGGTGGAAGGGGTCGTAGTGGGCCGCGTCTGGAGCTTTCGTGACGTCACCGAGCGGCATCGACTCGAGGACGAGCTGGCGCACCAGGCGTTCCACGACTCGCTGACCGGCCTGGCCAACAAGGCCCTCTTCCGCAACCGAGTGGAGCACGGATTGGCCCGGACGACTCGCCGTGGCACCCTGCTCGCAGTCCTGTTCCTCGACCTCGACAACTTCAAGACGGTGAACGACAGCCTCGGCCACACGGTAGGTGACGAGTTGCTGGTCGCCGTCGCCAAGCGGCTGGAGGGCTGCCTGCGCACCATGGACACGGCCGCTCGCCTCGGCGGTGACGAGTTCGCCGTGCTCCTGGAGGACCTCGGCTCCCGGGTCGAAGCAATGTCGGTGGCCGACCGCCTCATTACCGCGTCGGCCAAGCCCTTCGGCGCTGCCGGTCGAGAGGTGTTCGTGGGAGCGAGCATCGGCGTTGCCTTCTCTGAAGGCGACTTGAGCAGTGACCAGTTGCTACGGAACGCCGACCTGGCGATGTACAGGGCCAAGGCCTGCGGCAAAGGGCGCGTCGAGACCTTCGAGGTGGAGATGCACGCCGCGGCCGTAGAGCGCCTCGAGCTGGAGGCGGACCTGCGGCGGGCGCTGGTCGGCGATGAGCTCGTGCTGCACTACCAGCCCGTCGTCGCCCTCGACACCGGTGTCATCGCGGGCATGGAGGCGTTGGTGCGCTGGAACCACCCGGAGCGAGGGTTGCTGCCGCCCTCGCTGTTCATCCCCCTCGCCGAGGAGACCGGGCTCGTCCAAGAGCTCGGCCGCCAGGTGCTCTTCGAGGCCTGCCGGCAGACGCGCCTGTGGCAGATCGATCATCCGAACGACCCTCCACTCGAAGTCAACGTGAACCTGTCGCCGCATCAGTTGGCACAAGAGGGCCTCTTGGAGCAGGTGGCCGGTGCCCTGGAGAGCTCCGGACTGCCGGCGTCGAGCCTGGTGCTGGAGATCACCGAGGGCGTGATGATGGGCGACACTGAGGCGACCATCCGCAGGCTCGGCTGCCTCAAGGCGCTTGGTGTCAGCCTGGCCGTCGACGATTTCGGGACGGGGTACTCCTCGCTCAGCTACCTGCAGCGCCTTCCGATCGACGTGCTCAAGATCGACCGCGCCTTCGTCGCCGCCATCGACTCAACCGACGACGAGGCGACGCTGCCACGGGCGATCGTGTCCCTAGCCCAGGCCTTGGGCCTGCGATGCATAGCCGAAGGCGTTGAGACCGCAGCCCAACTGGACATCCTGACCCGGCTCGGCTGTGACCGCGCCCAGGGCTACTACCTGTGCACGCCGACTCACGGCGAAGCCCTTGGGGAGGTGCTCCGCGGCTGGTCGTCCAGCCCGAAGGAGCCGGCTCAGGCCAGCGCCAGCTCGGCCGGCTGAGGGTGGCCGAAGTAGTAACCCTGAGCCAGCTGGCAACCCAACGACCGCAAAGCCTGGTGCTGTGAGCGCGTCTCCACTCCCTCGGCGACGACTTCGAGGTCGAGCACCTCGCTGATCTTCACCACTGAGGACACGATGGCCGAGTGTCCCGGGTCCGAATCGAGCCCCGCGACGAAGGAGCGGTCGATCTTCACCGTATCCAGCGGGAGACACTGCAGGTAAGTGAGGGACGAGTACCCGGTGCCGAAGTCGTCCAGGGCCAGCTTCACGCCCAGGGACTTGAGGCCGCCGAGCGTGTGGGCAGTGTGCTCTTCGTCGTCGAGCAGGACGCTCTCGGTCAGCTCCAGGCAGAGCCTGTCCGGCTCCAGCTGGGAGGCGGCCAGAGCCCGACCCACCGAAGTCTTCAGGTCGGAGTGGATCACCTGGAGCGAGGAGATGTTGACGCTCATGGTCGGAGCGACGCCGGGGTCGGCTCGCGCCGCCGAAGCGGCGGTTCGGCAGGCCTCGGCCAACACCCATTGGCCAAGCGTGAGTATGAGGCCCGTCTCCTCGAGCAGCGGGATGAACTCGTCGGCGCCGAGGGTGCCTCGCTCCGGGTGCTCCCAACGCAGCAGCGCCTCGTACCCGACGGTCTTCCCCTCGTCCAGCTCGACCACGGGCTGGAAGTAGAGGCGGAACTGGGCCTGCTCCACGGCTCGGCGCAGCGACAGCTCCTTGTCCAGCCGATGCACCGCTCGGGCTCGCATGGCGTCGTTGAACAGCTCCACCCGCCCCCGGCCTCGTTCCTTGACCGAGTACATGGCAACGTCGGCGTCGGCCATCAGCCGGTCAGGTTCCATGGCGCTGTCCTTGGTGAGCGCGACGCCGATGCTCGTACCGATCACGAGCTCGTGATCGTTGGCACGGAGAGGGTCCTTCAGGGCATGCAGGATCCGATGGGCGACGGCCATGGCGTCGGCCTCGTCTGCCACCTCGCACAGCACAGCGAGCTCGTCTCCGCCCATGCGGGCCACGGTGTCCTCGGGCCGGGTGACGTCCCTCACCCGCTCGCCCAGCGCCACCAACAAGCGGTCACCAACCTGGTGGCCCAGGCTGTCGTTGATCACCTTGAAGCGGTCCACGTCGAGGTAGAGCACGGCCACCAGCTGATCGTGACGGTCCTGGCGGGCCAGTGCCTGGCGCAGGTGCTCGGTGAACAGCACCCGGTTCGGCAGCCCGGTCAGGGTGTCGTGGAGGGCCTGGTGCTTCAGATTGGAGAGCAGCTCCATGCGCTCGGTGACGTCCCTGGTCACCTCGGCGAAACCACAGAGCGCCCCCTCCTCGTCCTGAAGGACCGTGATGACCGCGTTGGCCCAGAACCGCGACCCGTCCTTGCGGACTCGCCAACCCTCGACCTCCAGACGACCCTGGCGCTCCGCTTCGCCCAGCTGCATGCCGGGAACGTCGCGACGGCGATCGTCCTCGGCGTAGAAGCAGGAGTAGTGCCGGCCGAGGACCTCCTGCGCCTCGTACCCGTTGACCAGCTGGGCTCCCTGGTTCCAGCTCAGCACGCACCCGGAAGGGTCGAGCATGAGGATGGCGTAGTCCCTGACCCCGGCGACCAGCAGGCGGAAGCGCTCTTCGCTCTGGCGCAGCGCCCTCTCGGCCTTCACCCGCTCGGTGACGTCCCGGGCCACCTCTGCGAAGCCCCGGAGGCAGCCTTGTTGGTCCCGGACCGGGCTGGTGACGACCTCTGCCCAGAAGAGCGAGCCGTCCTTGCGCACCCGTAGCCGTTCGGACTGGCAATGGCCCTCGGAGAGGGCCTTGGCCAGGTCCTCGTCGGGACGTCCGCTCCGGCGGTCCTCCTCGCTGTAGAAGCACGACAAGTGCCGGCCGAGCGCCTCGTCGCAGGGGTAGCCCGTCATGGCGGCTGAACCCGCGCTGCACCTGATGACGTTCCCGTCTACGTCGAACATCATGATGCCGTGGTCCTGCACTGCCTCCAGCAGCAGGCGATCGAGATCTTGGTCCTTCAGCCAGGACGACCCGTTTGCCGACCGATCCACCCAGCTCCCCTCCGCCGCCAGAACGGCATTCTCGTACACGCAGGTTCGTGGCTGTACGGGTATCGGCACCACGGGCTTTCAACTTGAACGGAAACCCCGGCCGGCAGCGTGCGGGGCTCTTGGCCATCCGGGATGGAACTGCGCTTCCTGGTGCAGGGGACAGCGAGCGATGTTGATGGCTGGCAGAGATGGAGACGAGCGCGCTCGCTGCCAGTTAGGTTGACGTTGTCCCCTGTGATCGCGGAGGTCATGGATGAGTACGGCGGCCCCTCCCCATAGACCGTGTGCCGACCTCGAGCGGCGCTCCGAGGGCCTCGACGACGATGCCGTGCACCGCTTCATCCTCGGCCAGGACGACAGCCCCAGGAAGCTGGGCCAGCAGGAGGCGAGCAGCGAGCTCGGTGACCCGTTCGCCCAGTTGTTGCTGTTGAACGGGACCTTCCCGCGGACCGCCGGTGACCTTCTGACCGGCATCGAGGACGCGGTCCCTGCCGGCGATCCGCTCCGGGTGCAGCAGTTCTTCGTGGTCGGTGAGGGCAGCCAGGTCCGGCCGGTGCCCGGCCAGCCACACCTCGACCGGAACCTCCGGTTCCTGGCCACGTGCGGCGCCGGCCCGGGCGGTCCCGACATCATGGTGAGCGCATTCCATCCGGACCAGGGCACCGTCGAGGTGATGGCCTGGGACCGCCGTAACGCCGGCTTCAACTACTACCGGACGGTTGGGAGCAGCAGTGCGTGGGTCTTCGCCGGCAACTCACGTCACGCGCTGACCGTGCCAACCAGGGACAACGGGCCCTTCGAGAGCCACAAGAGCGGGCACTTCCTGATGAAGGAGCTGCGCCTGCCCTGGGTGAACTGGCACTCGCCGCAGGCCAGCATCGCTTCCTCCATCTTTGCGGACGAGGGTCTGCGAGATCACCCGTGGGTCACCCGCCTGGCGCCCGGCGGGGCGTACACGCTGGAGGAGGACGTGGCCATCCCGAGCATGGAGCGCTGGACCCGGGCCCGGCTCGCCGCGCTGCTTTCCGGGGATGCCGACGAGACGCGCCGCCGGATCCTCGAGCAGGTCCTGGACACGCCGACGGTGAACCTGGTGTCCAGCCAGACCTCGAGCGGCGCCGCTGTAGCCGGGGCGGTGTCGGAGGTCGACCTGCCGGAGACGTTCTTCGTGGACTCGGCGGCGCTGGCCGGGGTACTGGGCCTGGAGCCGCCACCCGCCGCCTTCGTCGCCGCCGAGATCTACGCCACGAGTCTGGAGACCTTCGCCGTCAGGCTGAGCGACGGCGCTCGGTTCTCTCGACCCGGGGACACGCACTTCGCCTTCGTGGTCCCAGAGCGGGCCTTCGAGGACACCGAGACGCTCAAGCAGGCCGTCCAGGTGGGGCTGGTCACCAGGCGGCTCGCCGCCTGCCTCCTGATGGTCGACTTCCCCAATCCGGTCTTCTCCGCCAAGCGCCGGCGGCTGCTCGCCCATGTGCCGGATACGCCCATCACCGGAAGCGCCGAGGGTTTCGCCAACCAGGTGGCCGACGCCATCGTTGCCAGTGCAGAGGCCTCCGGTCCCGGCACGGCCGAGCAGGAGTTCGCCCGGCACTGGGACCTGGGCGAGGCGTTCGAGGAGGCCTTCAACGATCTGCTGAAGGCCTACTACGTCGGAGTCGGCCAACGGCTGGAGGCTCAGGACGGCTTCGACGACTACATGCGTCTCGCCGAATCCCGGCGAGCTCGAGTCAAGGGCATGCCGATCACGGAGAGTGCAATGCTCTTCGCACAGACGAACATACCGCCCCGGGAGCGCATGATGAAGGAGGACGGCAGTGTGGAGGAGGCCTGAACCATGGCGGTCCTGACCCGTTTCGACGCCCCGGGGCGTCTTGCCGAGCTCTCGGATGCCGACCGCGATGCCTGGAGCGAGGCCGTCGCCGCCATGCTCGAAAACTTCGTCCGGAGGTTCCCCCAGGTCTACGACCCGACCTCGGACGATACGCCCGATGGCCTTGCTCCGGCTCACATCGCCTGGAGCGCGTTCCCAGCGCGGGTGCTGCGTGAGGAGGGCCCGGGGATGGCGCGTTGGGACCGCGCCGACAGCACGAGGAACGAGCAGGACGAGTACTGCGAGTGGAGCGTCGAGCGCGATGCCACCGGCAAGATCATTCGGATCACGTTCACCACGGAGGTGCCCGAGTACTGGGAGCACGTGGCGTCCCACGACGAGGACCGCCTGCTGGCGCTCTATGGCGAGCACGTCGATCCCAGGGTCACCCTCGACGACCTCTTCGACGGTGGGCGCTATGTCCGGCGCAACCAGTGGAACACGTCGACCGAAGGCCGCTTGGCGCATCTGGTCCAGGGCAGCAACGCTCTGAGCGCGGCGATCCAGCTGGTGGCAGAGGCGACGATCCTGCGGCAGCGCTCTGACGGCACACCGGTGACCGACCGCCAGGAGCTGGTCGCTTGTGGTGGCCTTGGCGACCCGTTCCGCAACAGCGACCCGCAGATCGCCGAGATCGTCAACGAGGCGGCGATGCTCGGCGCCGAGGTCACTCTGCTGGACCCGTTTGGGCTGTACCTGGACGGGTTGTTGTCGGCCGGGATGCAGACCCCGGACGGTGCCGACGCCGCCGAGTTCTGGCAGATCGAGCGTGGGACACCCGAGCACGCGCTGCGGGCGAGCTTCGCGGTGCCCGAGGGCCGCGGTTACGCCGTCGGCGACATCAGGATTGCCGGCCAACCCATCGTCTTCGGGGCGCAGGTCGCCGACAAGGTCCGCATCCGTGTCAGTGCACTGGCCAAGCCGGCCGGCCACGAGCCGGTGAGGCGTCCGTGTGTGGGGGGAACCTAGCGGCGAGCCGCATGCTGGAACCCCCGATCAGGGGAGTTGCGGTTCGTCGACCGTCACTACGACAACCGTGACGGCATCAGGCAGAATCGTCACGGTCTCGACCACGTTGCGCTCCGAGTAGCTCACCTCGACCTCGGTGATGACATCGGCCTCGGGGCCGGTGGGCGCGGTGACGACGCGGTCCAGCACCAAGGTTCGAGGATCACCCGTCTGGGGGCGGTGACGCCGGAGCTCGACCTCATAGCCGGTGGTCGGGAAGGTGCACACGCCTCGGACGGACAGCAGCGGCGCGGCGATTCCGAACGTGGTGAGCGTCGCCGACCACTGCCCGCACGTTCCGGCCAACGCGCCGGCCATCCAGTCGATCGCCGCGGTCAGCCCGTCCACCAGAGCCGCTATCACCCAGAAGTCGGGCGGTTCGTCACTGGCATTCTGCCGAACCCGCTTCACCTGGTCACCGGCCACCACGACCAACTCGTAGTCGGGCGCGTCCGTTGCACCGCTCGAGAACTCCTCGTCCCAGCCGAAGAAGCCTGCTCGCCGGATGAAGCCGGCCAGGTTCTCGAAGTCACCCATGTCGAGCTGACCGTGGAAGCGGCCGATGCGATCCACGAACCGCTCGCCGTTCCAGTCGGCCGTGCCATCCGAACGCAGCGTCACCTCGTAGACCGGACAGAAGCCGAAACAGGGGCCTCTTCGAAGCGTCACTGCGGTGATGGGCTCCGTTGGATAGGTCAACCTGGGATCTCCGTTCGTGCGTCGTTCAGCCTACCCAATAACCCTGCTTCAGGCTCAGGCCGGTCTTCCGCCTGGTGCGCCGGCAAGGTCGTTCCGGCGGACGCCTTCGGGCGCGGAGCCCAAGCGGCGGCGTAACGCTCGTGCAGAGCTTCGAGGTCATGACCGAGCCACCGGCTCGACCACTCGCTGTAGAGACGAGCGGCCGTTGACTCGGGTAACGCCCGCACGAGCGAAGAGGCGATGAGGTGACCGGCCTTGATTCCTGACGCCACCGCTCGGAGGACGCCGTGAGAGGAGGCGGGGTCCAGGACCCCTGCCGCGTCGCCCACGAGGTAGTAGCCGACACCGGCAGCCTGGCGCACCGACCGCCACGTCACGTCGGCTCGCCGCTCCTTACCCAAGGGCGTCAGGTCCTTGATCGCCTCCGGCGGTCCCACCCGGCCTCCAGACTTCAATGCCAGGGCCGTCCAAGCGTAGAGACCCTCCCCAACTCGGGCGGCCCAGCTCCATCCTTCGGGCTCAGCGGTGAAAATCGGCGCAGCCTCCAGAGCCGGGTAGGCGCCACGGGCATAGCCGAAGCGGGCGATGAGCGGCGGAGAGTGGTAGCGGATCGGCAGGCTCCTTCGCCTCGCCAACCAGTGACGGCCTCCGGTGGCGTCGACAACGAACCGGGCCTGGATCATCCCCTCTTTGCTGCTGACGCCGACCACTCGACCACCCTCGACCACGGGCGCCGCTCCTGCCCACGGGCGGTGGAGGGTGACGCCGAGCACCTCGGCACGCCCAAGCAGCATGGCATCGAGTTCTGCGCGCCCAGCCTGGAATCCTCGCCAGGGCCCGTCATCGTCACCGCCGTAGCGGACGTAGCAGGCCTCGTCACCGTTCCGGACCCAGTGGCCATCATGACGGGGGAACCCCGCGTCGAGGAGATCCTGGCCGAGGCCGAGCTCGCCCAGGAGCGGCTCGAAGCCTGGATGAAGCGACTCCCCCGGACGTGACACAGGCCGGGCGCTCCGTTCGACGAGGGCGACGGAAAGGCCCTCCTGAGCACAGCGGATGGCGCAAGCGGCGCCGGCCGGGCCGCCGCCGACGACGGCGACGTCGACGCTAGGCAACCGGGCGTGCCTCCCAGGCCCCGGGGTCGCGGCGGACCAGCGCCAGCGGCAAGGCACCGACGAGCACCGTCAGGCGGGCCTCCACCGGCACGCGGATCCGTCGGTGGTCGCCGGGCACACGAACCGGCTGGCCCTCTCTTGACAGCACTACGGCATAGACCTGTCCACGTAGCCGCCGGCCCGTCTGCTGCTGCGCCTCCACCAGGAGCGTCTCGTCGGCACCGATCTCCCGAAAGGACAACACCCCCCAGGTGCCGTTCGCCTCGCCGAGGCCGATCCCGGCAGCCTGATAGGCGCGGGCCATGGCCAGGATCCGGGCTTCGTAGGTCTCGCTGTCGACCCGGCCGGTGATGGCCAGTGTGAACTGGTTGTCGAGGGCCGACCTGACGTAGTCGACGTGGTCGAAGCTGGCGTACTCCACCACCTCTGTCCCGTCGGCCTGAAACGCCTTCGGGCCCGCTACGCCGTCCCAGGGCAACTCTCCGAGGCTGCCGATCTCCTCGTCGGTCATGGGTGTGACCGTTCGAAACGGGGGAGGTTGTCCGGTGCCCCGGTCGCCGGCGTGAGAGAAGCTTCGTCCCGTGTCCGGCGCCACCGCCGGCCAAAAGGCGCTGAGGGCAGCGCACAGCTTGGCGTCCTCGGGGAACGGGCTCCCCAGTCCGAAGGCGGCCAGGTGCGTGACGCCGTCCAACGAGGCGAGGCTCGTGTCCCATCCGGGAGCGAAGAACCCGGCGGCGGCATCGGGCAGTGGGCTGTGGCGCAGCGGTTCCACCAGGGATGCCGAGCCGGTGGTCCCCGGAGTTCCTTCCCTGAGGGAGACCACAGCGGTCACCGTTTGGTCCTCGGGTCGGAAGTCGACGCCCTCCAACTGCATGTTCGCCGGGAGCCGGTCGTCGGCCAGCGTCTCGGGGGGTCGAATCCAGGCCACCAGGTCCCGGAGCCTGCGAGGGAGCCGGTTGTTCCACCACCTGAGGAGCTCCCGCTGCGAGGAGTTGGGGTAGAAGTCGGGCCCGGCCACCAGCGAGTAGGCGGGAACGCTGCGCGGCAGCTCCACCGCCAGCTCCTCCACGTCGCAGCGCACCCAGCCGTCACCGGTGTAGTCGACGTAGTGGAGCGCCTCGTACCCCCCGCGAAGACGGTGTCGTTTACTTCGGGCTCGTCGTTGAGGTCGCGGATCTCCTCGTCGACGACGGCGTGGCGGACGTGGACGAACTCGGGCGCGTTGCGGGACTCGTCGTCACCGGCAGGAATCAGCAGACTCGGGCCCAGGGTGTGTTGCGGGCTTGGAGGTACCCGGAAGGCAAGGCGCCTCCCCTGGTAGGTGGCCTCGTCGACCAGCCGCTCATGGGTGACGGGCACCAGCAATCCCTCACCGTCCTGCTCGTCCGCGCTCAGGTCGGCGATCCCGTCGTGGAAGATGAACGGTGGCTGGTCGACGTCGGGAAGGCCCCACCCTGCCCGACCCCCGAGATGGAGGTGGATTCGTCGTATCTTCTCGTTGGTGTGCTCCGTCACGTAGTCGACGGTCAGGTCGTGGCCGAGCAGGCACTCCGGCCCGGCAAAGAGCTTGTGCAGCGGAACCCAGAACGGGCGCTGCTCATCGCCTGGAACCGCCCGAGGACCCAGGAGCGCCGTGCTGCCCTGACGCTGGACGGCGACGTAGGCGGCGAACTTGGACGGTAGGACCCGGAACGCATGAGGATCGTCGGCAAAGGGGAGAAAGCCTCGGACTTGGGCGTCGTAGCGAGGCGGGGCCGTCCCCACTCGGCCAGGCCGGTCCGAGCCAGACACAGATCAGCGTGACTGCCATGTGCGGTGCCCGGTGCTCGACGGTACTGGTGAGCGAAGACAGCCACGGCAACAAGGGCATCACCGGCCCTGGCGACCACGTCGGGAAACGACCAGCGCCGGGCCGCGAACACGAAGTTCTCCACCACGTCGAGCTCAGCCAGGGTGGGGAACGCCGACAGGGGCCGGCCGTCGTCGCTCACGACCCCGGGAGAAGCCAGGGCGTGGTACAGCAGGCTGCGTGCGACGTCCCCTGGTTCGACGCCGCGCAGGCCGTCAGCGGCGAAGTCCTCGAACCCAGGCGCTGAACGGTCGATTCCGGTCAGCTGCCGGGACAGCTCTGTGCCCAGGTCGGAGTGCTCTATGTCGAGGCCGTGGCGACGAAGGACGGAGCCCCAGCCCCCCGGCGCGAGGCGACTGCAGACTGCTGCCACCTGGTCAATGAGGGCCATGTGCCTTCTCCTTCCCCATCCAAGGATCCTTCGTCGGAAGCCGGCCAGGGCCCCGCACTCTCCCCCTCGAGCGTCAGCGGCCGGCGGCGCTGGGCCAGGGGTGGAAACCGTTCTCGACCGACCGCAGCGTCCTCTCGAGCTCGGGATAGTGGCGGCGGAGCACCGTCACCATGGTGTTGTCGTCGATCCAGTCGAGCCCGGCCTTGGTGTACACCTCGGGCGTGTAGTCGCGGGTGAAGAACCGGTCGCTGTTGAGCCGGCGCGAGGCCATGAGCACGAAGATCCGGAAGGCGGTGTCGCTGAAGGCGAAGCCCTTCGGCCGGCGCTCGGCGTACATGCCTGGGGTGAGGTCGAGCTTCTCGATGTCGCCGCCATAGACTTCGCTCAGCTCCTGTGCCCACTGCGGGTTGTCGGTGAGGGAGTCGAAGTCTTGTGCAGGCTCCAGGTGGAGAAGACGCCGGAACTCGTTGTACCGAGGGATCCCCAATTCCCTGGACCGGACCACGTCCAGGGCGGCCATGTCCATCACCTTCCCGTCCGGGCGGACGAACTCCTGGAGGAACCGGGGGAAGTTGTGCAGGCATACCACGCCCGGGTGCAGGCGGCCGAACGAGTAGAAGAGGTCCGCCATCGAGACCCGATCGATGGCCTCGAGCGCACCCCGCCCCGACAGGCTGCGAAGCGTGGCCTCTTCCAGGAGGGAGTCGTCGGCCAGGGAGCGCATCGGGTAGTCGTCGGGCAGCAAGGGGTGCATGCGGTAGACGGCCACGAACTCCTCGGTCAGGCAGTACGGCACGTCATAGTGCTGAGTCTCCGATCCGGGGATGCCGCTGATCACCTCACTCTTGCTGATCCGACCGAGGAGCTTGTGGACGCGCTCCCCGGCCAGCCCCCACCAGTTGGTGCGCAGGGCGAGCACCGTCGTCGGGTGGCTGATCACCGCCGGTGTCCACTCCACAGTGTGGATCTTGGCCACCAGGGCGGCATTGACGAGCCGGGCGTGTTCGAACAGATCGTCGTCGGAGAAGGCCGGGTACCGGGACTTCAGGTGATCGCAGATGGCGTTGTGCTCCAGCGTGAACAGCGTGTGGAGCATGGCCAGGCCCAGCCAGAAGCCGGGCACCAGGGCGGGGTCCACGTCGGGGTCGGTTGGATAGGGGATCAGCCCGGCGGGCGTGACGTGCAGCTTGCCGTCCACGCCGGTGCGGACCATGTCACGGAACTTCTTGTTGCTCCCGTAGATGCTCGACAGGTCCCACCAGTGAGTCTCCGTGTTGACGTAGGTGGGCGGCAGGTCGCTGGCCCCCGGCGGACGAGTGGGGTCCGGGCGGGTGCGAGGGATCCGCATGGGCTTGGCCGGCCAGGGGTCGTCCGGCTCCAGCGGGATCTCGATCGGGCTGTCGGCGGGGCTCTTGCCGTGGCTGAACCAGTCGCGGATCATGAACTGGAGCCAGCTGGCCACGAGGGCGTTGGCCGCAGTGGCCGGTATGAGCTCGTCTCTTGTCATGACGGCCCGGCTGATCTGGCGAGGGTTCGGCGACAAGAGGTCGGGCCCGGCCTCCGGAAACGTCCGGTCGATCGGCACGTTGCGCCCGAACCGGGACTCGGCCATGCCCATGGGCGGGCTGTCGAGGTCGTTGTACGTGCCGTCGGCGGTGCGGTTGGTGAGGACGCTGCCGTCGTAGGGGTCGATCGGCGGGGTGTTCACGGCCGGCTGGCCGGTGGTGTCGAACAGGTTCTTCCTTCGCAGCACGTCCCGAGTGCCGATGAGCACCACGATGCCGAGCGGTGTGGGCAGCTTGTCCCACCCCCACTTGTGGTCGACCACGGTGGCGATCCGGTCGTAGGCGTTCCAGAAAGGCGTGTCGTGGTACCCCTTGGTTGCTGCTCCCGGCCTTCTGTCCTTTCGCTTCGACCACCAGACGGCGACCGGAAGGCCAACCGAGATGGCCTGCGCCGAGCGTTTGATCAGTCGTTTCATGTCCCCCCCCGGGTCCAGTGAATTGCTAGTGCGCGCCGATTTCTCCCAGCTCTGGAGCCTCGCCCCTCTGGGCAGCCTGGTCCAGCAGTGACTGCGTGTACTTCTTGGTCATTACCCAGGTGGCCAGTACGAGGGCGACGTTGAACCCCACGACGAGGCCGATCTCGAAGCGCTGGGGCACGTGCGTGGCCACGTCGTCGCCCGGCACGTCGGCGAAGAGGATCTGGCGGTGGTAGACGGCCAGGAAGGTCAGCACGTAGAGCGAGGCGATGACCGCCCAGTTCAGGGTGGGTGCCCACGGACGCGCCGCCTTCTTCTCGGGCGTGTCGTACAACCGCTGGAGGAGCCGGCGGGGCCCCACGTCGAGGTAGCGGTAGGCGACGATCCACCAGAGGAGCAGGTAGTAGCGGAACCAGCTCACGGCCAGCGCCGCCACCACCACGTGCAACGTGTACTCGAAGAAGTTGCGGAAGACGACCCAGCGCCCGATCAGTTTGCCGAAGGACTGAGGGTTGCGGTTGAGGTAGGTGGCCAGGGGGAGCGACGACGACAGCAGCGCGATGCGACCGCCCCAGTACCACAGGGTGCTCTTGTTGGCCACGGCGAGCGGCCCGATGACGAAGAGGTCGGCCGACACGACGACGATGTGCAGGATGAACAGGCGAATGGCGGCGCGGTTGGCGAAGAGCGGGTTCAGGAGCTGCTCCGGCCGTCTGAGACCCTGCCAGATCTGGCGCACCCCGACGCCGAGACCCCACGCCAGGAGTCCGGCGTAGATCACGGTGATCAGGAGGGACCCGGGGTTCACGGTCCCAGTAGGAGCAAGCCGCTCACCCTCCCCGACCGGTGAGGCGCAACCATGCCATCCGGAGCATGGCCCGGCCGATCGTCACCGGGTGAGTCAGTACGGTGAAGATCTTGCCCTTGACGCTGTTGGGGTCGTAGGCGATGCCGAGCTGTACCAGGGGAGTGCCGAGGTTGAAGTAGATGCGCTCGTTCACGAGCACGTCACCCTCGAACTCGAAGATCAGGCACATCGGGAAGTCCACGCGCCGCCCCGTGCCGGGAACCCCCCGCCACATGCCTTGGTGTGTCCCCTTGAACCTTCCCTCGACCAACACCGCCTCGGGGGTGGGAGAGACGCGGGTCGGCTCGAAACCGAAGTCGGGGAACGCCCTCTGGTTCTCGGAGAGGAAGTCGTTCACTCGCGCCGCACCGTCGAACACCTCAGCGTTGGCCGTCACCTCGTAGCGGGGCCGCCCGAACTTGGCGATGCAGGCCTCGAAGTCGTGGGCGTTCTCGAGCCGCATGTGCTCGTTGACGATCTGAACTCGTTGGTCGTCACCCAACACCGAGCCGACGATACCTCTGGCGCTCTTCGAAGTGAACTGTGATTGTCCGGGAACTTGCAGACGCGAGCCAGGGACTTCACCGGAGCGGGCGACGGGAATCGATCGGGTGGTGCGGTCAGGCCGAGCGGTCAGGCGAAAGCGAACGGTGGTGGGAGGATGACCACGACGGTGGCGGCCCAGAGCGCGAAGACGGGCAGGTAGGTGGTCTGCCAGCGCTCGAGCCGGTGGAAGGTGCTGTGTCCGGTAAGGAACCGGGCGGACAGCCAGGCGGTCCCGGCCAGGTTCACGAGGAGCACGAGGTTGAGGCCGAGCGCTGCTGTTCGGTTCGGAGTGAAGCCGAGTTCGCCGATCCGGGCGATCATCGCTCCGAGCACTATCACGTCGAGCGCCAGGGCGCTGACCACGGCGACCAGTTGGATGCGGTCCATCCAACCCGGCGACGTGGACGGGCCCCGGGCGGACGTCGCGTACAAGACGAGCCCGAGGACCACCAGCAGCAGGGCGTCGAAGACACCGAGGAGCTCGCGATCGAACGCCCCGCCAAACCCGGTCACGGCATAGACGACTGCGGCGCCGGCCAGCATCACGGCGAACAGCGGCGTGAAGATCATGGTCAGCACGGGCGCCATGTTCTCGACCACCCGTTGCTTGGCCTCCACGAGCCACGCCGCCACGATCACCGCGCCGGTCGCGCCCGACGGGATGACCCACTCGATGACACGCTCGCCCACGTTGGGCCCGATCGGGTCGAGGATCAGCGTGGTGAGCCCGAGCAGCACCCCGCCACCCAGGGCGAGGAGCACGTAGTAGATGGCCCACTCGCCGGCGAAGCGGACGAAGTCCATGCGGCGCTCGTGAGATCCGATCGTGCCGCCCATGTACGGGTAGGCCACCGCGAACCACAGCACCACCGGCAGGTGGACGGCGACGAGGAGCTCGGTGGCCGAACCAGTACGGAACGGGTAAAGGTTGACCAGCAGTGCGGCGAGGACGAACGGCGCGGCCGTGAACGCCCAGCCGCGGATGTCGAGCTGCCGGCGGCGAGCGAAGTAGCCCGCCAGGATCGGCAGCACGAACAGACCGGCGTTTCGCAGCAGCCACCGCGGTTCGCCCTGTGAGGCTTCCGCCGCGAAACGCACAACCTGGCCGACGAGACCGGCAGCCATCGCGAAGACGAGTGCCTCTATCCAGCCGCTCGACGGGGGCGAAGGCGCGTCCTCTCCATCCAGGATGAGCT
>JALYGF010000054.1 GCA_030777325.1 Actinomycetota bacterium
GATCAGCTCCATGCGCCGGCAGCTGCAGCAGCTGCGGTCGGCCGACAACGTGCAGGCCTACAACGCCCTCGTGCCGAGGTTCAACGCGCTGATCCGAGAACAGAACCGCGCTGCGGACGACCACAACCGGAAGGTGCAGGAGTACAACCGGCTTCTCGAGAGTGTCGGGGGCAACCCCGGCGCCCTTGCCCCCCGTGAGGCGCCGGCGACGCCCGCCCAGTAGCGCCTGCCCAGTCTGACCGTCAGTGATCCCGGGCCGCCACGTAGCAGGCCAGCTCGACCAGCTCGGCCCTTGCCTCGGGGAGGACGGGAGCGTCGTCGATGGCTCTCAGGGCCTCGGCCATCAGCCGCTCCACTGCCACCTCCACCTTTCGGCGGGCTCCGGTCTCCTCCAGCACTTCCTGCAGCTCCGCAACCTCGGAGTCGGTGAGGTCAGAGGCGCCGAAACGGTCGGCGAGCAGCTTGGCGGCCGCCCCGTCGGCACTTCCGGCGGCGTAGGCATAGAGCGCCGTGGGCCGGCCTTCACGCAGGTCCTCGCCGACGGGCTTGCCGGTCACGGCACTGTCACCGAAGGCACCCAACAGGTCGTCACGAAGCTGGAACGCCTCACCCAGCGGCGCGCCGTACGCCGACAGCGGGCCCTGCAGGTCTTCGAGCCGCCCGGCCAGGGCCGCGCCAAGATGCAGTGGCCGCTCAATGGTGTACTTCCCCGATTTGTACTGGCCGATGCGCCGGGCCTGCTCGACGCCAGCCTGGCCTCGCGACGTCCCCCCTTTGGCGGTGCCGACCAGGTCGAGGTACTGGCCGACGTTGACCTCGAGGCGCAGCTCGGTGAACACGTCCCAGGCGGCCCGAGGAGCGTCGCCCAACAGCTGATCGGCGTAGACGAAGGCCAGATCGCCGACAAGGATGGCCACGCCTTCGCCGAAGCGACGGCCGTCTCCCCGCCAGCCCTCGGCGGTGTGGCGCGACTCGAACGAGCGGTGGACGGTGTCGAAGCCTCGGCGGAGAGGGGAGCCATCCATCACGTCGTCGTGAATGAGGGCGAAGGTGTGCAGCAGCTCGAGTGCGGCCCCGGCGTCGACCACGGCCCGGTCCTCGGGATCACCCCCCGAGCCGACGAAGCCCCAGTGACAGAAGGCGGGCCGCAGGCGCTTGCCGCCCGAGAGCACCAGCCGGCGCATGGCGCTCATGGGCTGTTCGAGGCTCGGGTCGAGGCCGGCCCAGCGCTCGGTTTCCGCACGGAGCAGGGAATCGAGGCGCGCCTCTACCCGTTCGGCGATGCGGTTGAGGGAAGACGGAAGGGCACGCAAGGCGACGGGGTCTGCTTCGGATGCTGGCCCGGTTGGGCGGCACGGGAGGCGGACGAGCAGCCTAGGGCACCGACACGGTCGGGGGGCGTCGGCCCTCCGTGCTCCTGGCGTCGGTCCAGCGGGTGAAGGAACGGGCCAGCACGAAGCCGGCGGCCAGCACGACGGCGGCCCCCACCGCGTCCAGGAAGTAGTGGTTGGCGGTCACCACCACGGCGAAGAGGGTGAGCACTGGGTAGGCCGCCGTCGCCCGCCTCGCCCAGGGACTGGCGAAGGCGGGCACCATGGCGAGGGCGCACCAGCCGGACCACGCCATGTGGAGGCTGGGCATGGCGGCGTAGGGGTTGGACACCTTGGCCACGGCCCCGGACTCGAACGACCACAGCCCACCGACCACACGCAGGGTGTCCACGAACCCGTACCCCTCCGGGAGCAGGCGGGGGGGCATCAGCGGGTACAGGGCGAAGCCCACCAGGGCGAGGGCCGTGGTGAAGGCGAGCGTGTTGCGCCACAGCCGGTACCGCGCGGGCATGCGCCGGAACAGGTAGACGAGGGCCCCCGCTGTGACGGCGAAGTGGGCGGTCGCGTAGAAGACGTTCCAGAAGGAGATGAACGGCTTCCAGCCGATGAAGAGGTCCTGGATGCTCTCCTCGTGAGCGATGCCGAGGAAGCGCTGGGCTCCGAGCACCTGCCTGGCATGCTCAAAGGCCTGCGCACCTGAGCCACTGGCCACGCCATGGTTCCGGATGAGGGTGTACACGGAGTAGAAGGCGGCGACGTAGAGGACCTCTCGCCACCAGCGCAACCGAGCCCGGGGCCTGGTCGAGGATCGAAGGTCAGGCGAGGTGGGGGGCGCGGACGAGGTGGGGAGCGCTTCGGGCGTCACCCGTGCGCCACGGCCCGGTCCGACCGGTTGCCGACGGCGAAGGCCGGAGCTCCCAGGAGGCTCACGGCCAGGTTGACCGTGTAGAGCAGCAGCCCCAGGGCGAAAGCGTGGGAGTCGGGCACGCCGAAGGGGTGCAGGAAGAAGATCAGGGCCGCCTCACGGGTGCCCAGACCGCTCACCGTGAGGGGGAGGACCTGGACGATGGCCACCACAGGGAAGAAGGCGAGCATGGCCGTCCACCCGATGGTGAGGCCCAGTGCCTTGGCCCCGAGGAAGGCGGCGAGCACCACCACCAGCTGGTAGGCGAAGCCGATGGTGAGGACCTCGAAGGCCAGGCCCGGCGCACGGCGGAAGCGCTGGAGGCCGAGGTGCACGGCGCCGGGGAACCGGCGCCACCCCCGGTCGGAGTCGACCGATCGATTCAAGCCTTGGCTCGAGGCCATGGCGAGCACGACCGCCAGGAGGACCAGCGTGGAGAAGGCGAGGCCGAGCGCGGTCCCGGCGGCACCAGGGGCCATGCGCCGAAGACCGGGGTTGCCCGCAAGGCCGACGAAGGTGAGCACCGGCAGCACCAACCAGCCCGTGAGGCGCTCGAGCACCACCGAGGCCGCGACCCGGGGCGTGTCCCCTCCGTCGTGGGCCAGGCGGCTCACCCGGAGCACATCGCCTCCGATGGTGGACGGAAGGACGTTGCCCACGAACAGGCTGGCCAGGTAATGGCGCACGAGCACGCTCGGCCGCGCCGGCCGCCCCAGCGCAACCAGGACGCGATGCCAGCGCAGGGCCGACAGCCCGACCCCCAGGAGCGTGAGCACCAGAGCCCCGAGCAGCCAGAGGAGGGCATGGGCCCGCAGGCCTACGGCTTGAAGTTGCTCGAGGCGGACGCGAGAGGCCAGCCACGTCAACATGGCGACCGTGGCCACTATCCGCAGCGCCGGAGTGACGCGTGCCCACCGCCCGATCCGACCGGTCACCGGCCCTAGGTTAGGGGCCGCCGATGTCCAGATGGTCCCGCTTTGTCCCCGTTTTGGGCCTGGTGGCGCTGCTGGGCGCCTGTAGCGGCGGGGCCGCGGGCTCACGCGGCGCACCAGAGGCCGTCATACGTGCCGCGCCCGAGCGCACCCTCGCCGCCGCCTCGGCTCGGGTGGAGGCGGCCGCTCCTGACGCCTCGAGCGTGGGAGTGGTGCGCTTCCCCGGTCCGGGGGCGGAACTGCAGCCAAGCGGTCCGGGGGCAAGCAAGGGCTACCCCGAGCTGCGCGACCCGCTGGCCGTGGTCGACCTCGTCCGAGGCGCGCTGGAAGTCGTCTCCTACGGGGGGACTGCCGTGCGAGAGGCCTCCACCTTCCGATACGAGACCGTCATCGACGTGGAGGCGGCCGTCCGGGCCACGCCCGAGGGGCGGAAGGCGGCGGTGCAGGCCATGGCCGACCGCCTGGGTGTCCGGGCCTTCTACGCAGACGTTTGGGTGGACACCGAGGGGCGGATCCGCCGGGTGCAGATGCCGGTTGAGAAGACCGTTAAGCGCCCGGGCAACCGGGACCGAACTAGGCCACCGCTCATCACGGTGGACTTCTTCGCCTTCGACGCCTGACCTCTGCAGCCCGGGCCAGGCTGCCCTCAGGCCGATCGGGTGCCACCCGGGCCCGGCGGTACCATGCCCCATGCTCGAAGAGACGGTCATCCAGCGCGTGCTCGGCACCGCCCTCCGTACCGGCGGCGATTTCGCCGAGATCTTCGTGGAGGACCGCCGGTCCTCGTCGGCCCACTACGACGACGGCAAGGTCGAGGAGCTCACCTCTGGACGCGATCGGGGCGCCGGCGTGCGGGTGGTCCTAGGTGACACCACGGGGTACGCCCATACCGCCGACCTGTCCGAGACGGGCCTCCGGGCCGCCGCCGAGGCGGCATCCGGTGTGGCCCGCGGCGGGGACGGGGGCACCCGCATCGTCGCCCTGGAGCGCCGGCACTCCCGGTCTCCCTACGAGCCCACTGTCTTGTCCGAGGACGTGGACAAGAACCGCAAGGTGGAGCTGCTGGCCCGGGCCGACGACGCCGCTCGCAGCGTGGGAGTTGGAGTGACCCAGGTGTCCGCCGGCTACGGCGACAGCCGGCGGCGCACGCTGGTGGCCAACTCCGACGGCCTTCTCACCACCGACGACGTGGTCCGGACCCGCTTCGGCGTCTCCACCGTCGCCCACGGCGACACCGGGATGCAGACCGGTTACGAGGGCGTCGGCCGGACCATGGGCTTCGAGATGTTCGACGACGTCGACGTGGAGGCCATCGCCCGCACGTCCGCCGAGCGGGCCGTCGCCAAGCTGGCGGCCCGCCCCGCCCCGAGCGGTCTGCTGCCGGTGGTCATCGGCGCCGGGCGCGGTGCGGTCCTCTTCCACGAGGCGTGCGGGCACGGCTTCGAAGCCGACGCCATCGAGAAGGAGGCCTCCGTGTACCACGGCAGGGTGGGCCAGGCCGTTGCCGGCCCCCAGGTCACCCTGGTGGACGACGGCACCATGGGCCGTCAGTGGGGCGCCTACGCCATCGACGACGAGGGCCGCCCGGCGCAGCGCAACGTGCTCATCGACAAGGGCGTTCTCACCGACTACATGTGGGACCTGCTCCGCTCCCGCAAGGCGGGCCGGCTCTCGTCGGGCAACGGCCGGCGCCAGAGCTACCACCACCTGCCCATGGTCCGCATGACCAACACCTACCTGCTGGCCGGCGAGGAGGATCCCGAGGAGCTGGTGCGCCAGACGCCCTACGGCGTGTACGTGGCCCACCTCGGAGGCGGTCAGGTCAACACGGCCACCGGGGACTTCGTCTTCGGCATGACCGAGGCCTACCTCATCGAGGAAGGGGAGGTCACCGAGCCCCTGCGGGACGCCAACCTCATCGGCAACGGTCCCGAGGTGCTCGCCAACATCGACGCCGTGGCCAGCGACTTCGCAATGGCCGAAGGCGGTGGCACTTGCGGGAAGGCCGGGCAGTCGGTGCCCGTGGGCATGGGCCAGCCCACCCTTCGCATCACCGGGGTAACGGTCGGGGGCACGGCGGCATGACCGAACCCACATCTTCAGCTCGATGAGCGAGCTGCTGGACCTTGCTTGCCGCGTGGCCGAGCGGGCTCGGCCCTCGGAACAGGTCGAGGCCTACGTCGCTCGGGGACGGAACACCGAGATCGTCGTATACGACGGTGGCATCGAGTCGCTGTCCTCGGCCACGTCCGAGGGCGTGGGCATCCGGGTGGTGGTCGACCACCGCCAAGGTTTCGCCTACGCAGGCTCCCTCGACGACGTGGTGGTGGCAGAGACCCTGGAGGAGGCCCGGGACAACGCCGGCTTCGGCACTCCGGACGAGCACCTGGGGCTGGCAACTCCCGACGGGGTTGCCCCGGCCGAGCTGGACCTGTGGCGGCCCGAGCTGGTCGACGTCACCACCGAGCGCAAGGTGGAGATGACCCTGGAGCTGGAGAAGCGGGTGAAGGCCGGCGACCGCCGCATCCGTACCGTGCACTCCGCCGACTACGGCGACGCCATGGTGGAGGCTGCGGTGGCCACCAACACGGGCATCTCGGCCAGTCACCGCCGCTCTTCGTGCTACGTCTCGGCGTACGCCCTGGCCGGCGACGGTGACGCGACCCAGACCGGCGGTGGCTACTCCGTGGGGCGCAGCCCGGACGATCTGGACATCGAGGAGGCTGCTATCGACGCCGTGGAGCGGGCCACTCGCCTCCTCGGCGCCAGGAAGCCGCCTTCGGCCCGCCTCCCCGTGGTTCTCGACACACGCATCGCCACCATGCTGCTGCGAGTGCTGTCGGGCACGCTGTCCGGCGAGGCCGTGCTCAAGGGACGCTCGCTGTTCGCCGACCGGGTCGGTGAACAGGTAGCCGTTCCCGGTCTCACCCTGGTGGACGACCCCACCAATCCCGACGCTTACGGCGCGGCTGCCTTCGACTCCGAGGGCCTGGCCTGCCGCCCCAACGCCCTCGTCGACGAGGGCCAGCTACAGGGCTTCTTGTACAACACCTATGCGGGACGGCGCGCCGGGGTGCCCTCGACGGCGTCCGCCGTCCGTGGCGGCTTCAAGTCTCCGCCCGGCGTGGGTTGCCGGGCCCTCTCCCTCGTGCCCGGGACCATGACCCAGGACGAGATCCTGGCCGAGGTGGGTGAGGGACTCCTCGTGCAGGAGGTGAGCGGTGTCCACTCGGGCGTCAATGCCATCAGCGGGGACCTGTCCGTGGGCGCCGAGGGACTGATGATCCGAGACGGTGTGCTGGCCGAACCGGTGCGCGAGATTACCATCGCGTCCACCATCCAGCGCATGCTGCTGGACGTGGTGGCCGTGGGCAACGACCTCGAGTGGCTTCCGGGCGTCGCCGCCGGTGTCACCATCGCCATCGCCGAGATGAGCATGGGCGGGGCGTAGCCCTCTGCGCATGAGCGCAGGACGACTGGCAGGTCCGCTCCCGAACCTCCGGGACTACCTCGAGATCCGCTCGGCGTTCCCCACCAGCCTCTCGCCCGACGCCTCCAAGGTGCTGGTGCTCTCCAACCTCTCGGGCACCTACCAGGCCTACCGCGTACCCCGAACGGGCGGTCCGCTCGAGCCGGTGACCGCCCTCGACGAGCCGGTGAACGGGTGGTACCTGCCGACCGGGGGCGAGGTACTCCTCACCGTCGACAGCGGCGGCAACGAGCACCACCAGCTCTATCTGGTGGCCGACGACGGCACCGGCCTGCGGCCGCTGGTGCGCCGGCCCGAGCACATCCACCGGCCCGGTGGGGTGGCCCGGGACGGCTCCCTCCTGGGCTACGCCTCGAACGACCGCAATGGCGTGGACTTCGACGTCCACGTCCTGCCACTCGAGGTGTCGGCCGGCGCTTCCCACCGGCGGGTGTTCGACCGGGGAGGGTGGTGCGAGGCCGCCGGGTTCTCGCCCGACGGACGTTGGCTGGCGGTGAGCCGCCTCAGCGAGCGAAACGGCGACAACGACGTGTACCTCGTGGACCTCGCCGGGGGGGAGGTCGTCCATGCGTCGCCCCACGACGACGAGGCGTCGTTCGGGCGGCCGGCCTGGCTGGCCGACTCGTCGGGCTTTCTCTGGAGCACCGACACGGGGCGCGACCGGCGTGCCATCGCCCGCTTCGACATGGCCACCCGCTCGTCCGAGTACGTGTTGGAGCCCGAGTGGGATGCCTCGTGCCTCGTGGACTGGACGGGCAGGCGCCTGCTGGTCACCACCAACGAGGACGGCTACACGAGGGCCCGGCTCCACGACCCCACCACCATGGCCGTCCAAGCTGACGTGAACCTGCCCGGCCGGGGAGTCGCCGACTTCGCGTTCTCCCAGGACGGCCGACACCTCGTGTCGTCATTCACGTCCCCCACCGAGCCGGGTGACGCCTGGGCCCACGACATCGACCGCAGCACGCTGGTTCGCCTCACACGAAGCCCTCGCGGAGTCGACGCCGGGTCGATGGTGGAACCCGAGCTGCACCGCTACACGTCCTTCGACGGGGAAGCGGTCCCGGTGTTCGCGTACGTCCCCCCGCCCGCGGCGACATCCTCGCCGCGGCCCGTGATCGTCATGATCCACGGCGGTCCGGAATCGCAGTACCGGCCCGCGTTCAGCCCTCTGGTGCAGTACTTCACGGCCCGTGGCTACGCCGTCGTCGCCCCCAACGTCCGAGGCTCCACGGGCTACGGCAAGCGCTACCACCACCTCGACGACGGGGAGCGGCGTCTCGACGCCGTGGCCGACCTCGCCGCCCTCCACGACTGGCTGGCTGCCGACAGCCGCTTCGACGCCGAGCGAGCCGTGCTCTGGGGCGGTTCCTACGGTGGCTACATGGTGCTGGCAGGGCTGGCCCTCCAGCCCGAGCGCTGGGCGGCCGGCGTGGACATCGTGGGCATCTCGAGCCTGGTGACCTTCCTCGAGAACACTTCGGCTTGGCGCCGGGCCTACCGCGAGCGCGAGTACGGGTGGCTCGAGCGCGACCGGGTCATGCTCACGGAGGCATCGCCGATCACCCACGTGGAGAGCATGCGGTCTCCGCTGTTCATCATCCACGGGGCCAACGACCCCAGGGTGCCGCTCAGTGAGGCCGAGCAGATCCACGCCGTGCTACGGGCCAAGGGCGTGAGGAGCGAGCTGGCCGTCTACCCCGACGAGGGGCACGGGCTGGCCCGACTGGCCAACCGCCTGGACGCCTACCCACGTGCGGTGGACTTCATCGACGAGGTGCTCAGGCGTCGGTGATTGCGGCGCACCGTCACCGTTCGTCCCGCTCCACGCACGAGCCCTGGACCTTGAGTTGGGACGGACCAGCCTTGCCCGAGTAGCTCCCGTCGAAGCTGAACGACTTGGTGCCCCCGGCCGTGGACTGCTGGACAGTGACCTTCCCGTCGCCCACGATGGCCTGGGCCTTGTCGTACACAGTCAGCTCGGCGGAGTTGGGCTGGCGGGTGAAGTCGTTGAAGTCGAGCTGCAGCCCGTAGCCGTCGGCGGTGTTGTCGAAGCGCCATTCCTTGCGGTTCCTGAAGCCCTGGATGACGCACTGCACGCTCCCGCTGCCCTTGAACGCCACCGCACCGGTGCTCTCGACCGTGTAGGTGTCGACCTTGGGCGGGGCGGTGGTCGAGGTGGAGGCACCCGCGGCGTCGCCGCTGCCGGCGCCGGTACCGCCGTCGTCACGCTCCTCACCGCCACCACAGGCGCCGAGGGTCAGGGCCGCAGTCACGAAGCAGCAGCACCAGAGGGGTAGTCGACGCATGAGCGCGCAGCGTACTTCGATGTCACTCGGAGTGACCAGTCCGGGACCTGTGCCTCAGAGAGCGCCGGCGGCCAGTAGCGCCAGCACGAGAGCGCCGAGCGCCATCCGGTAGACCACGAAGACCAGTGTGCTGCTCGTGGCCAGCAGCCTGAGGAGGAAGGAGATGGAGGCGTACCCGGTCACGAAGGCGAGGCCCGTGGCGACCAGCGTGGCGCCCGCGCTGGCGCCACCGGAACCGGTGATGTCGCCCATCTCGAAGAGGCCGGAGAGGACGACCGAGGGGATCGAGAGCAGGAAGGAATAGCGGGCGGCCGCCACCCGCTCCAGGCCGAGGAACAGCCCGGCGGAGATGGTGGCGCCCGATCGCGACACCCCCGGGACCAGGGCGGCCGTCTGGGCCAGACCGACCAGCAGGCCGTCCCGGGCCTGGAGGCTGTCGAGGGATCGGACCCGGCGGCCACGGCGCTCGGCCAGCCACAACACGCCACCTCCGACGATCAGGGCCACGGCAATCAGCGCCCGGTTGCGGGCACCGGTCTCGATCGACCCCTGGAATGCGAGCCCGGCAACGGAGATGGGGACTGTGCCGAGGACGATGTACCAGCCCAGGCGGGCGTCGAGGGTTCGGCGCACGGCCGGCTCGCGCAGGCCCTTGAACCACGCCCTCACTATGCGGGCCAGGTCGGGGGCGAAGTGGACCACGACGGCGGCGGCGGTACCGAGCTGGATGACGGCGGTGAAGGCCGCCCCGGGATCGTCCCAACCCAGGGCGTCGGGAACGATGCGAAGGTGAGCTGTGCTGGAGATCGGCAGGAACTCGGTGAGTCCCTGTACCACGCCGAGGACGATGGCTTGGAGGGCGCTCACCCGCTGAGCCGGGCCGGAGGCGGTCCGAGCAGGCACTCGAGCATGCGGGGGTCGGCCGGCCACGCCTCGAACAGCACCCGGCGTGGAACCTGGCGGGCCGCGTAGCGCAGCAGCAGGGCGACGGCTACCACATCGTCGAGGGGACCGACGACGGGGAGGAACTCGGGGACCAGGTCGATCGGCGAGGCCACCCAGAGCCCGGCGACCACGACCGCGAGCCGGGCCCGGCGAGGCACGCGGGGGTCGCGTCGCAGCCGGCGGGCGAGCGTGAGGCACGCCGGCAGGAAGCCGGCCAGGTCCCTGAGCAACCCGGGAGGAAGGCGACTGGCGAGGAGCACCAGCAGGCCCCACGACGTCACGAGGGCTCCGACGCCCACGAGGACGACCAGCACGAATCTGGGCACGAGGGACAGTTTGCACACGCTCGCGGTCAGGGAGCCGTTGCCGCCAGGGTGACCGTCCCCCGGGAAAGGGCCAGGGCCACCCGGGCCGCTTCCTCAGGAGTCACGGCCACAGTCACCGACTCCTCGGCCATCTCCAGGACCTGCGCCGAGCTGGCCACGGCGAAGGTGGGCTCGGTGTCGCCCTCGGCGGTCTCGAAGGTGGCCAGCACGTCCACCTGGTTGCCACGGCGAAGGGCCAGCCCTCCCTTGGTGGCGGGAATGGCAAGCGCCCGCCGGCCAGGAGGAACGAGGGCAGCGACCCCCTCGACGCCCCACGGAGCCAGCTTGGCCTCGAGCACGACCTCCCCGGGGGCCAGCGGAACCAGGGTTGTGTGACCGGCCGGGGACGCCGCCACCGGTGCCTCGGGAAGCAGGGCGGCCGGGAGCCGGCGCACTGCCACGTCGCCCACGGTGAGCCGCTGACCGGCGCCGATGCTGCGCGTCGTCACCTGGACGTCACGCAGGCCGCCGAGCCGCTCGGCCCGCGTTGCGGCCTCGGACAGCAGGCGGGCGACGGTGAGGCCGGTGAGCAGGGCAAGGCTCACGGCCAGGAGCCAGAAGAGCCACGGGTGATGGCGGAAGCGCACGGCGACTTCTCCTCGATGGGAGGGATCAGAGGGGAAGCGCGCCCGCTTCTGTGGCGTCGGAGAAGGCGAGGGGAAGACTAGGTCCCGTGGGGGCCGCTGGAAAGGGCCGAGCCACACGAGCACGACCGATCGGCCGGGATGCGGGGAATGGCCGCCGTCAGCAAAGCCCTGCTCCGCTCCACGTTGCGGGCCAGCATCTCGAACACGGCCTTCATGGTGACGGGCTCCACGCCGGGCATGCCCTCGAGGCCCGTGTCGTAATCGGTGACCAGCGCTACTCCGGAGTAGCAGATCCCGAGCTCCCGGGCGAGGAAGGCCTCCGGGTACTGTGTCATGTTCACGACGTCCCAGCCCACCGACCGGAACCAGGCCGACTCGGCACGGGTCGAGAATCGTGGCCCCTGCACCACGAGCACCGTGCCCGATGGATGGGCCGTCACGCCCACCTCGGCGGCGGCCTCCGCGAGCACGGCGCGGAGCTCGCCGCAGTAGGGGTCGGCGAAGGAAACGTGGCCCACCACCCCGCCGTCGAAGAAGGTGTCGTCCCGGCCCCAGGTGCGATCCACCAGCTGGTCGCAGAGCACCAGCTCTCCCGGGTGAACATGGGGCTGGAGGGAGCCGGCGGCGCAGGGACCGATGATGCGGCTCACCCCGAGCTCCCGCATGGCCCACACGTTGGCCCGGTAGTTCAAGCGGTGAGGGGGCAGCTCGTGGTGGTCGCCATGGCGGGGGATGAACGCTACCGATGTGCCCTCGACCGTGCCCACCGCCGCTGGGGCGGACGGAGCGCCGTACGGCGTGTGCATGGGCACCCGGGTGACGTCATCCAGGAACTCGTAGAACCCGGAGCCGCCGAAGACCCCGACCTCGGCCCGGCCGCGGGTCACGACGAGGCGGCGGACTTGGTGTCGCTCTTAGCGCTCTGTTCGGCGGACTTCGTGCTCGATGCGTCGCCCGAAGAACCGGATGAACCCGAAGACGCCGACTTCGAGTCGGCCGTCTCCTTCGGGCCACCGCCGTCGGCGTCCTTCTTCGAGGCGCCCTTGGACTCCTTGGGCTCGGGACGGCTGTCGTTGCGGTAGAAGCCACTGCCCTTGAAGGCGATGCCTATGGCACCGAACACCTTTCTCAGCTCGCCACCGCAGTTGGGGCACTCCGTGAGGGCGTCGTCCTTGAAGGACTGGACGACCTCCAGGTGCTCGGCGCAGGCCTTGCAAGCGTACTCGTAGGTGGGCACGGCTCCGAGCGTACCTTCGGCGGCCACACTGGAGACAACGTGGTTCACCTGCTCCAGGCTCAGACAACTCCGACCACGGTGCCCCCGATCGGGGACCCCGTGGGGGTGGCTCAGAGCCCAAGCCTGGCCTGGGCCGCCATGATCAGCGTGATCGGCTTCATCGTGGCGGTGGCCATCGTGGCCGGCCGGTGGCTCCTCAGCCGGCGCTGGGGCCAGGCGGAGCGCGAACGGCCTGGTCGGCCTGGACGTAGAGGTCCGAGCCGACGGCTGCGAACTGCGCCGACTTCTCCTTCATCCCCAGCTCGATGGCGTCCCCGTCGCCCACGCCATGAGCCGCGGCGTAGTCACGGACGTCCTGGCTGATTCGCATGGAACAGAACTTCGGCCCGCACATGGAGCAGAAGTGGGCCGTCTTGGCCGGCTCGGCGGGCAGCGTCTCGTCGTGGTACGCCCGGGCCGTCTCCGGGTCGAGGGCCAGCTCGAACTGGTCGTGCCAGCGGAACTCGAAGCGGGCCTTGGACAAGGCGTCGTCCCAACCCTGGGCGCCGGGATGGCCCTTGGCCACGTCGGCGGCGTGGGCGGCGATCTTGTAGGCGATCACGCCCTGCTTGACGTCGTCCCGGTCGGGCAGCCCCAAGTGCTCCTTGGGCGTCACGTAACAGAGCATGGCCGTGCCGAACATCCCGATCATGGCCGCCCCGACGGCGGACGTGATGTGGTCGTAACCGGGCGCCACGTCGGTGACGAGGGGGCCGAGGGTGTAGAAGGGCGCCTCGTGGCAGACCTCGAGCTGGAGGTCCACGTTCTCCTTGATCTTGTGCATGGGCACGTGCCCGGGCCCCTCGATCATCACCTGCACGTCGTGGCGCCAGGCCACCTCGGTGAGCTCGCCGAGGGTGCGCAGCTCGGCCAGCTGGGCCTCGTCGTTGGCGTCGGCCACCGACCCGGGACGCAGCCCGTCTCCGAGCGAGAAGGCCACGTCGTAGGCGGCCATGATCTCGCAGATCTCCTCGAAGTGGGTGTAGAGGAAGTTCTCCTGGTGGTGCGCCAGGCACCAGGCAGCCAGGATCGACCCGCCCCGGCTAACGATGCCGGTGACCCGCTTGGCGGTCATGGGTACGAAGCGCAGCAGGACGCCGGCGTGGACCGTGAAATAGTCGACACCCTGCTCCGCCTGTTCGACCAGCGTGTCCCGGTAGACCTCCCAGGTGAGCTCCTCGGCCCGGCCGTCCACCTTCTCCAGAGCCTGATATATGGGCACCGTGCCGATGGGCACCGGCGAGTTGCGGAGCACCCACTCCCGGGTGGTGTGGATGTCGGCACCGGTGGAGAGGTCCATCACGGTGTCAGCGCCCCACTTGGTGGCCCACGTGAGCTTCTCCACCTCCTGGGTGACCGAGGAGGTGACAGCCGAGTTGCCGATGTTGGCGTTGACCTTCACCAAGAAGCTGCGCCCGATCACCATGGGCTCGGACTCGGGATGGTTGACGTTGGCGGGCAGGATGGCCCGCCCACGTGCCACCTCGTCGCGGACCAGCTCGGCGCTGACGCCCTCCCGTAGGGCGACGAATTCCATCTCGTGGGTGATGTCGCCTCGCCGGGCGTAGTGCATCTGGGTGACCGTGCGGCCGGGCTTGGCCCGCAGCGGGACGGGGCGGGGCCCGCCGAAGGTATGCGGCTGCGCTCCCCTGCGCAGGGTGCCACGGCCGTCGTCGCGCAGGCTGGCCGGACGTCCGGAGTACTCCTCAACGTCTCCCCTCGCCCTGATCCAGGGGCCACGGAGGGCGGGCAGGCCGATGTCGGGGTCGGAGCCGGGGCCGCTGGTGTCGTACAAGCGCTGCGGCGGGTTGGTCTTGCCGTAGGGCGAGTCGGCCAGCGGGACCTCGGCGAACGGCACTCGGACCCCGTGCCCGCCCTCCACGTAGACCTTCGACCTCGACATGGTTCTCTCCCTCCGCCGGCATTATCCGGATCAGGTAAGCGGTCGGCTCTCGCCCTCTCAGCCCCTTCGCATGGAGCTCCCGCGACCGCAGTCTCCCACAGGACGGCCAGTTCGAGTTTGGGCGTGCGGCGTGCGGAGCGCACGTAGGATTCACCCGAGGAAGGGAGAGGCGTTTGGCTGGAGAGGAACGGCGTGTCGTCGTAACTGGGGTAGGCGTGGTCAGCCCAGTGGGCAACAGCGCGGCCGAGACGTGGGACGCCCTGGTGTCCGGCCGTTCCGGCGTGTCCAAGATCACCCTGTTCGACGCGTCCGACTTCGCCGTGCGCATCGCCGGAGAGGTGAAGGACTTCGATGCCCACGCCATCTTCGGCAAGCGTCGGGCCCGCCACCTCGATCGCTTCGCCCAGCTGGCGCTGGTTGCCACCAGGGAGGCCATGCAGGGCAGCGGCCTGGACGCCTCAGGGGCCCCCCACCGGGTCGGGGTGGTCTACGGCAGCGGCATCGGCGGGCTGTCCACGCTAGAGGAGCAGATTCACGTGCTGGCGGACCGGGGCCCCGAATGGGTCAGCCCATACCTGTGCCCGATGATGATTCCCAACATGGCCGCCGGCGAGATCGCTCTGGAGCACGGCCTGCAGGGTCCGAACAGCTGCACCGTCACGGCCTGCGCCGCCTCGGCGCATGCCATCGGCGACGCCTACGACCAGATCCGCCTCGGCCGGGCCGATGCCATGGTGTGCGGGGGCTCGGAGTCGATGATCACCCCCATCGGCGTGGCCGGCTTCGGGGCCCTCAAGGCTCTCTCCGAGCTCAACGACGACCCCGAGCGGGCGTCGCGTCCGTTCGACGCCGGCAGGGACGGCTTCGTGGCTGCCGAGGGAGCGGCCACGTTGGTGCTCGAGGAGCGGGAGTCCGCCCTCGCGAGGGGAGCTCCCGTATTGGGCGAGGTGGTCGGCTACGGGGCCACCTGCGACGCCCACCACATGACTGCGCCCCACCCCGAGGGCAAGGGTGCCATCGAGTCGATGCGCATGGCCCTCGCCGACGCCCGCGTCGATCCTTCCGATGTCGGCTACATCAACGCCCACGGCACGGCCACCCCGCCCAACGACCGCATAGAGAGCGCGGCGGTGAAGACCGTCTTCGGCTCAGGCGTGCCGGTGTCGTCCACCAAGTCGATGACCGGGCACCTCATCGGCGCCGCCGGGGCCCTGGAGGCCTTCGCCTGCCTCAAGGTGCTCGAGACGGGGGTCCTTCCCCCCACCATCAACTACGACACCCCCGACCCCGACTGCGACCTCGACTACGTGCCCAACACCGCCCGGGAGTCGAACGCGGACGTCGTCGTCAGCAACAGCTTCGGCTTCGGCGGCCACAACGCCACCCTGGTCTTCGGCCGGGCCTGACCGGTCCTACCGCTCAGGCGCCGTCATCGGGGGCTTCGCAGGTCTCGTAGGGGACGAGGGCGAAGAACATCTCGGCCTGGCACGCCACCGCGCCGCCGATCAGGGCCCGTCCCGAGCCCTTACCCGCGCTGTTCCCCATGTGGTGGAGGGTGACCTCGAGGTCCAGGGTGTCGCCGGGGGAAGCCTGGCGGCGGAACCGGGCCTTGTCGATGCCTGCGAACAAGGGGAGCTTTCCGCGGTAGGAGTCGTGCGCCAGCAGGGCCACACCACCGAGTTGGGCGATGGCTTCAACCATGAGCACCCCGGGCAGGGTCGGCCGGCAGGGAAAGTGGCCGGCGAAGAAGGCCTCCTCGCCGGTGAGGTGCCACCGCCCCGTCGCCGACTCGCCCGGCACCACGTCGACGATCTCGTCGACGAACAGGAACGGCGGCCGGTGCGGGAGCAGCTCGTCGGGTCGCATGGGCGCCGAGCGTAGCGGTCGGGTTCCGGGCGCTCCCCGGGTCGGGCACCCACCGCCAGGCGGGGACGATCCGGGGATACAGTGACGCCCGTGGACCGAGAGAGCGCCTACAAGACCTTCCAGGAGTGCGTGGCCGAAGTGCTCGACGTGGAGCAGGAGCGGGTGGTGCCCGAAGCGCTGTGGGACAAGGACCTGGGAGCCGACAGCCTGGCCGTGATCGAGATCACCCTGGCCCTGAACGAGGCGTTCTCGGTGAAGCTCCCCGACTTCGAGCCCGAAGACGCGCGCACCGTCGGTGACGCCTTCGAGCTCGTCGCTTCCACGCTCAACGTCTGAGGGCAACGACCCGAATCGCACCTCGAAGGAGGCTCGCCGAGGGCTTCAGTGGTCAGGTGACGAACGGCCAGGCAGCCAGGCCGTTCGCCAACCAGCGACCGGGCGTCCACGGACGCTACGGCAGGCGAAGGGTCAGCTCACGCCTTGGCCGAGTGACTTCGAGAACCCGGTGACGCAGTCGAAGCAGACGTAGAGGTTCTTCTCGTTGCCGGCGAAGATGGCGCCGGCGAAGTCCTGCTGGCGCTGGCAGAAGTTGCACGTGCGTGGGTTCTCCGGCTCGGTCCCTTCGGGCGAGTCGAGCACCATGTCCGCCGAGTCGTCCACCTGTGCGGCCAGCAACGTCACGCACTGGTGGCAGATGAAGACGTCCGGTCCGGCGAACGCCTTGTCCTCGGCGATCTGGGAGTTGTTGCAGAAGCTGCACTTGATTGCCCCCTCCTCGATCTCGGTCTCGGAGAGCTTGATGTTCCAGTCCATCTCCCAACCGTAGGCCGTTTCGGTGAGCGGTCGTACACCGGCCCTACGGACGGCATCGGCGCGTCGGCCAAGTGCCTTCTCAGCCCGCCACGAAGCTGGCTCGGACCCGACGCTCGGAGTTGTCCTCGTTGAGGTCCACCAGCACCACGCTCTGCCACGTGCCGAGGGCTAGACGGTCATCGAGGACGGGCAGGACGAGCGACGGGCTCACGAGCACGGGCAGGAGGTGGTCCGCACCGTGGCCGGTAGCGCCGTGGCGGTGGGTGTAGCGGTCGTCGCGCGGCATGAGGCGATCGAGGAGCTCCTCGAGGTCCGGTTCGGAGCCTGAGCCGAGCTCCATGACGGCCAGCCCGGCCGTGGCGTGGGGAGCGAAGAGATGGACCAGCCCATCGCCCTTGCCCTGGCAGAAGCCGCTCACGTCGCCCGTGATGTCCACGAGGCCCCGACCCGGGGTCGAGAAGGTCAGCTCTTGGGAGTCCATGGCGGGAGAGGCCGGGCTGGTCGGGCAGTGATCACACTGGCGGCTCTGGATCGTACTGGATGTGCCGCCGCACCTCCCGCGCCCGCTCCTCGGAATGGAGCCGGCGGACCAGGTGCAGGGCCATGTCGATCCCTGCCGAGACGCCTGCGGCGGTGATCACCGCCCCGGCGTCGACGAAGCGGTCGTCGGGTCGAGCCTCGATGCCGGTGCCCAGCGAGGTGAGCTGTGCCAGCGAGGCCCAGTAGGTGGTGGCTGGTCGGCTGTCGAGGACCCCGGCATCGGCCAACACGAGCGAGCCAGTGCACACGCTGGTCAGCAGCACATCGGACTGCTGTGCCTCTCGCAGGCGGGCACGGACCGCATCCTTTCCCAGCAGTTGAGCGACCCCCGGCCCTCCCGGCCATACCAGGACGTCGAAGGCGGGAGCGGTCTCCCATGTGTGGTCAGCCAGTACCCGAGCACCGTTGGCGCATCTGATCACGCCGTCCTCGTCGGCCATGGTGAAGACCGAAACTCGGTCCCCCGGCCACACCCGGGCCCAAGCCGCCAGGACCTCCCAGGGGCCCGCCCAGTCCAGCTCCTCGACGCCGGGGAAAAGGACGATGGCGATGGCCGGGCCCGGCATGGATTAGAAGAATGGCATGGACGACACAGACCCGGAGCGGGCCACCCAGGACGAAGTGCGCGAAGACGCCGGTCGGCAGGGCAAGGACCCTGTGACCAGCCGGGAGGCCCTGGAGAACGAGCTGATGGACGAGGAGGAGTCGCCAACCGGAGAGGACATCGGTGAGCCCACGCCCTGAGCGGCGGGTATTGGGTGGCGACGGGCGCGGCGGTGCACCATTATGAGCACCGACATGCCAGCATCGGACGTCAAGACCGAACGCTCCCGAGGCTCAGACGAGATGAAGGGTAGACGGATCGGTCGCTGGTCCGACGACCGCCTCGGCGTTTCCCGCTTCGCCCGCACGGCCCTCAACAAGATCTTCCCCGACCACTGGTCGTTCATGCTCGGCGAGCTGGCCATGTACTGCTTCATCGTCCTGCTGGTCACAGGGGTCTTCCTCACCTTCTTCTTCGACGCCAGCCTCGGGGAGGTCGTGTACAACGGCAGGTACGCGCCGCTCCGGGGCGTGGAGATGTCCGAGGCATACCGCTCGGTCATCGAGCTCAGCTGGGACGTCCGGGCCGGCCTGGTGATGCGCCAGATCCATCACTGGGCGGCCCTGCTCTTCGTCGCCTCCCTGATCACCCACTTGTGCCGCGTGTTCTTCACGGGCGCCTTCCGCAAGCCCCGCGAGGTGAACTGGATGATCGGGGTCACCCTCCTGGTGCTGGCCATCGCCAACGGCTTCACCGGCTACTCGCTCCCCGACGACCTGCTGTCCGGGACGGGGCTGCACATCATGTACGCCATCGTGCTGTCCATCCCCGTCTTCGGGGAGTGGCTGGCGTCGCTGATCTTCGGCGGTGAGTTCCCCGCCCACGACATCATCGGGCGGCTCTACGTCATTCACATCCTCCTCGTCCCTGCAGCCATCGCGGTGCTGCTCGGGGCCCACCTGGCCATCCTGTGGCGCCAGAAGCACACCCAGTTCCCCGGGCCCGGACGCACAGAGCGAAATGTGGTGGGGTCCCACCTGTGGCCCACCTATACCGCCCGCAGCATGGCCTTGTTCTGCCTACTCATGGCGGCACTGGCCGCTCTGGCCGGACTGGCCCAGATCAACCCCGTGTGGCTCTACGGCCCGTTCAAGCCGGCCTCGGTGAGCACCGCCGCTCAGCCCGACTGGTACCTGGGATGGATCGAGGGCGCCCTCCGGGTGTTCCCGGCATGGGAGACCCGTGCCTTCGGCAAGACGATTGCCAACCCCTTCTTCCCCTCCGTGCTCATGCCCGGCATCACCTTCGCCCTCCTGTACCTGTGGCCCTTCATCGAGGCCCGCGTCACCAAGGACTACGAGGAGCACAATCTTCTCGACCGACCCCGCTACCGGCCCGTGCGTACTGCCATCGGCACCGGCGTGCTCACCTTCTACATCGTGCTCACCCTGGCCGGCGCCCAGGACGTCTTCTCCCAGCAGCTCGACCTGTCAATCACCGCCGTGGTGCTCGGGCTGCGGGTCCTGCTGGTGGTGCTGCCTGTGGGCGTGGCCCTGATCACCTACAAGATCTGCAAGGACCTGGCCGGGGCCGAGCACCTGATCGAGGAGCAGGAAGAGGCGAGGGAACCCTTCATAGCGATCGGCAAGATTGAGGCCGCCGACGGGAACGGCCACAAGGAAGCCGAGAAGACCGCCACCCACTAACCGAGCGGCCGCACGAAGCCGCCGAAGACGGCCCAGTAACCGGCGGCTGGGCTTCCGAGGTGACTACTTGATTGTCGTGATGTAGGCGGCGATGTTCTGGGCGTCCTCGGGGGAGACGTTCAGGTTGGGCATGGCCGTACCGGGTTCGACGGCCTGGGGGTCCCTGATCCAACGCGCCAGGTTCTCCTCGGTGTTGGCCAGCTGGCCGGCGATGAAGGAACGCTCGGCGAAGTGGGTGAGAGGCGGGCCCACCAGGGCGTCGGCCTCCTTGACGCCGGGGATGGTGTGGCACGAGCCGCAGCCGTACTTCTCGATGGCCTTCTTGCCCAGCTCGGCGTTGCCGATGGTGGATGTCGCCGGCTTGCGGGCGCTGTTGCAGGCGACGAGCACCATGGCGGCCAGGACCGCCATCACCAGGGCACCTCGAGTTCTGCTCATGTCCACCCTCCCTGTAACCGGCTTGTGTCCCAATGCCGGAGCGCTCATGTGACCGGAACCTCGGAAGGACCTGACGCCAGGACAGCCCGGCGAGGCCCACCAATCTCCTCACCGGCCCCTTCCCCACCCAGCCACGCCATGAAGAGGATCACCGCGGCGACGAGGTAGGGAATACCCCCCGGGCCCCACATGATGACGCCTGCCACCTGCTGGTCCTCCAACGCGCTGAGGCTCTCGCCGACGCGCTCGGCATAGAAGGGATACCAGATCCGCCCGGAAAAGGTCATGAACGCCCCCAGAGCGACGCCCTGCAGAGCGGCGGCGAAATTGGCCAGCACGCCGCCGCCGTAGAGCGAACGCCTCCGGGCGCCGATCACGGCCCACCAGAAGAAGAGCGCGGTGCCGAGGAAGCTGGCGTGCTGGAGGCTGTGCACCCACTCGGACCGGAGCGCTCCCTGATACGGGTCCGGCGCGTGCCAGGCCCACAGTGCGGCGGTTTGCACGAGGAAGGCAGTCACCGCCCATGCTGCCCATCCCGTTGGCCGGGCGTGGCTGCGAGACAGCTTCCGCCACCACGGGGCAAGGGCCTTCCGGGACCCGGCGGGGAGGGCCCACATGAGCGCCGGCAGCGGATTACCGAGGATGATCAGAGGAGCGGCCACCGTGACCAGCACCTCGTGCTGGACCATGTGGGCCCACAGCCGCTCCAGAGCGGCGTGCTCCACCGGAGCGGACAGCATCACCACCACCACGGCCAATCCGGCGCCGAAAGCCACCGCCCGGCCCACATGGCGCCGTCCAGTCCTCGCCTGCAGCCTCCGGAAGCCGCGGGAATAGGCAAGGCCCACCAGGACCACTGACAGGAGTACCAGGGGCTCAGGCACAGGGACTCAGGAACAGGGCGTAGCTGCCCTCGAGCAGGATGAGAGCCAGGGAGAAGGCACCGGTGATCACCCCGAAGACCCCCACGAAGCTGTGGTTCCCGGCCAGGGTGCCCGAGGACTCGTCGTCACCGGAGCTTCGCATCACCCCGTAGCAGATCCACGTCCCGAGGGCGGTGATCAACGCCGTAACCAGCGTGGCCAGGTGCACGATCCACAGCGATCCTTTGCTGTTGCAGGCGAAGTCAACCACGCCCGACGCCAGGGTGATGTGGACCATCCAGGCCGCGATGCCCACTAGAGCCGCGGCCCACAGCAGCCCTGGACTCTGGCGGGCCTTCTCGATCACTTGAGGTGGGCCGAGAGGTACAGGGACGAGAACACGAAGATCCACACCGCGTCCACGAAGTGCCAGTACAACCCCACCACCTCAACGGTGACGTGGCGCTCGGCAGTGAACTTCCCCTGGAACGTCTTGATCAGAACCACGCCCAGCATCAGCAGCCCGATTACCACGTGGGCGCCGTGGAGGCTGGTCGTCATGTAGAAGATCGATGCGTAGGCGTTGTCCTTCATGCCGAACGTCAGCTCTGGGTACTCGTAGAGCGAGAGGAAGGCGAAGAACGACGAGCCCATCAGGATCACCATGATCAGGCCGGCCTTGAGTCGCCATACTTGCCCCTTGCGGATGCCGTGCTCGGCCCAGAACATGGGGGCGCTGCTGCCGAGCAGCACCAACGTCATGAGCGAGATCTTCTGCAGCTCAGGCGCCTCGATCCCGTCGAGGGGCCACTCCTTGGCCGCCGCCTGGAGGAAGAAGTAGGAGGCCAGCAGGCTGGCGAAGATGGTGGCCTCGGTCATGATCAGCACCACCATCCCCCACCACGCGGTGCCCCGGCCGCCGTGCGGCTCCTGGGTGATGGCGGCCGCCGAGTCGGGACCTGCTTCGGTCGTGGTCATTGCAGGTCCGCCTCCGTGCGCCACAACCAACCGGTTATGCCTATGGCCGCCACCACCAGACCTAGGACTCCAACCAGTGCGGCCTCGATGAGCAGGCCGAGGAAGATCACGGCGATCCCCAGGGCCAGCACGAAGGGCAGGTATGTGGGCTCGGGTATCTCCATGGTCTTCTCGGGTTCGGACTGCATGCCGCCGAGTATGGGCGTCTGGCGGTTGAGGGCGCCCTCCGGGCCCATGGACTTCGTGGCGTCGTCCGTGCCGGACTCCGCCTCCTCGAGCTTCTCGCTGTCCCAGAGGGGGTGGCGGCC
>JALYGF010000055.1 GCA_030777325.1 Actinomycetota bacterium
GGCCTGGCGCGCGGCCAGCTCGGCCTGGGCCCGCGACGCCTCCTCGGCGGCACGCCGTTGCGCTTCTGCGGCGACCAGGCTGCCGAGCTCACCCTGTACGCGCTGCAGGGTGGACTCCTGGGCACCGGCGGCTTCCTCGGCGGCCCGCCGGCGGGACTCCACCTGGCCGAGCGCCTCCCGTGCCGAGCGCTGCGCCACCTCGAGCCTGCCCCGCTCCGCCTCCAGGTCCTGGCGGGCGGCTCGGAGGTCCTCTAGGGCGGCCTGCTGGCGACCGGCCACCTCCTTGACGTAGATCGTGCGCACGGCCAGTTCGTCGCCGGAGCCGGCCACCAGGGCCTGCACGGCCGGCAGCTCCCCGCCCTGGACGTAGGAGGCCACCGCATGGCCCTTGAGACGGGCTCGGGCCCGGCCCACCCGGCGATCAGTGTTGCGAAGTGCCTCCTCGGCCGCTCGTGCCCTCCCTCCAACGTCGTCTGCGTGGAGGCGGGCCTGGTCCAGGTCCTCGGAGAGGACGCTCACCTTCCGGCCCTGCTCCTCGAGGGCCTCGGCTATGCGGGCGGCCTCGGCCCGCTTGTCTGCCACCGGGTCGGCGGAGACGGGCGCGGCAGCCGTGGCCGTGACGCCGATGGCCAAGGCCGCGGCGGCAGCCGCAACTTTTCGGATGGGGGAAGTGAGACGCATACCCGTGGGTTCGGCGTTGTGGCAGCCGGTCTTCACCGAGAGGCTAACGGGCGGCACCCCGAGCGGCGAACTGGATGCATCGGCGGGGCTACGGTGCGCCGATGACCGACTCCCGCGTCGAGCGCGACTCGATGGGTGAGGTGCGTGTTCCGGCCTCGGCCAAGTGGGGTGCCCAGACGCAGCGCTCCGTCGAGAACTTCCCCGTGTCCGGATTGCGTCTCGACCGAGGGCTGGTGGCGGCGCTCGGGAGGATAAAGGCCGCCGCCGCCCTGCAGAACGCCGGGCTGGGGGTCCTGGACGACGACATGGCACAGGCCATCCACGCCGCTGCCACCGAGGTGGCCGAGGGCCGTCTCTACGACCAGTTCCCCGTGGACGTATACCAGACGGGCTCGGGCACGTCGTCGAACATGAACGCCAACGAGGTCATCGCCCACCTGGCGTCGGAGCGGCTGGGCCGGAGCGTCCATCCGAACGACCACGTGAACGCTTCCCAGTCCTCCAACGACGTCTTCCCCTCGGCCATCCACCTTGCCGCCGCCCTCGGCATCAGCACCGGGCTGATCCCTGCTCTGGAGCACCTGGCCCGCTCCCTCAGGCGCAAGCAGGAGGCGCTGGCAACGGTGGTGAAGGCCGGGCGCACCCACCTCATGGATGCCACGCCGGTCACCCTGGGCCAGGAGTTCGGGGGTTACGCCCGGGCCGTGGAGACCGGCGTCGAGCGGCTCCAGGCGGCTCTGCCCCGCGTCGGCGAGCTGCCCCTCGGCGGCACGGCGGTAGGAACCGGCGTCAACGCTCCGGCCGGCTTCGCCGGAGGGGTCATCGAGCGCCTGGCGGCGGACTTGGACCTGCCGCTCGTGGAGGCTCGTGACCACTTCGAGGCCCAGGGCGGCCGGGACGCGCTGGTGGAGGCCAGCGGGATGCTCCGCACCGTTGCCGTGTCGCTCTACAAGACGGCCAACGACCTTCGATGGATGTCGAGCGGGCCAAACACGGGGCTGGCCGAGATCCACCTCCCCGACCTCCAGCCCGGCTCTTCCATCATGCCCGGCAAGGTGAACCCGGTCATCCCCGAGGCCGTCTGCCAGGTTGTCGCCCAGGTCGTGGGCAACGACGCGGCGGTGGCCTTCGGCGGGGCGGCAGGCAACTTCGAGCTCAACGTCATGATGCCGGTCATGGCTCGCAACCTGCTCGAGTCCATCCGGCTCCTTGCCTCCGTCAGCCGCCTCCTTGCCGACCGCTGCGTGGACGGCGTGGAAGCAGACGTGGAGCGCTGCCGCAGCTACGCCGAGTCCTCACCGTCCATGGCCACTTCTCTCAACGCCCGCCTCGGGTACGAGACGGCGGCCGAGGTGGTCAAGGAAGCCAGGACCACCGGCCGCTCGATCCGCCAGGTCGTCCTGGAGCGGGGCCTGATGACCGGAGAGGAGCTGGACCGGATCCTCGACGTCATGGCCTCCACTAGGGGCGGCGTCGCCAGTTAGGCGTACGGAGTGGAGGCTCGCCCCGCATTGGGTCAGCGCACGGCGGGGGAGCCCTCGAAGGGGCCGGGGTCGTCAGGAGCGGGGATGGCGGGTGGGATCCACGCCATCCGCTTGGCCAGCCGGTTGACCAGCTCCCGCCACTGTGGGGGTTCCCAGCCCTCGGCAGCTCCGACCACCGCGCCGTCTGTCCCCAGGTGGACGATGGCCGGCAGGCGCTCGAGCCCGAAGGCGGCGATGGCGCTGCGTTCGGGGTCGGCGAACACGAGCAGGCGGTCGGCGAGGCTCCCGAGGAACTCCCGGCTCTCGTCCTCGTCGCCGGCGACCAGCCAGGCCACCCGGCAGTCGGCCTCGTAGAAGCTGGTGAGCACCCGTTCGGCTGTCGGCAGGATCCACCGACTCGTCTTCGCTCGAGGATCGACGGCAACGAGGACGAGGTCGAAGCTGGTAAGCCACTGGCCGATGGTGCGGGGCTCCCCCTCGATGGGCGCCAGGCGGACGTTCAGATCGGGGTTGGCGACCACCACGGCGCCAAGGTAGCCAAGCAAGGGCACAGGGTGCCTCGTTGCGGCCCCCCGGCCCCGCCCGGTACAGCCATGCGGAACCACCGGTTCCGGAGGTCGTACAGCGCCAACTTGGCTATCGTCCGCACGGTGCACCCGATCGAGCGGCTGCGCTCCGTGGCCCGAGCGGAGGGAGCTGGACCTTCGCTGCTCGCGAGGGAGGCGGCCGAGGCCCTGGTGGGCTTGGACCCGGAGTCCCTGTCCGCGGCTCCCCTAGGCCCTTCCCTCGTGGAGTCCGGGCAGCTCGCGCCCGACCGCCGGGCGTTCGTGACCGCCCTTCGCCGGCTGGTAGACCGCCATCCGACGGTCGGCACCATGTGGTGGTTGGCGGCGCGGGTGATGGCCTCGTCCGAACCCGGCAGGGAGGCGCGGCGGGCGTGTGAGGCCATCGAGATGGACTCCACGCCGAACGTGCTGGGCTCGGCGCTGCCCGACGATGCCACCGTCGTCATCGTGGGATGGCCCGAGCAGGTCTCGGAGGCGCTCCGGCGCAGGGGTGACCTCGAGGTCCTGGTGGTCGACTGCCTGGGCGAGGGATTCGAGCTGGCCCGCCGCCTTCACGGCTCCGGCATGGAAGCCGAGCTCGTGCCCGACGCCGGCCTGGGTACGGCGGTCTGCGAGTCCGACCTGGTGCTCCTCGAGGCTTCGGCCATGGGCCCTGACGGGTTCCTCGCCTCCGCCGGTTCCCGGGCGGGTGCCGCCGTGGCCCACCATGCCGGCATTCCCGTCTGGCTGGTGGCGGGTGTGGGACGGGTCCTCCCCGACCGGCTCTGGGAAGCCCTTCTGGCGCGGCTCGACCAGGCTCCCGAGGAGCCGTGGCACTGCTCCGAGGAGCTGGTGCCCCTGGCGCTCGCCGACCACGCGGCCCGCCCCGAGGGCGTGCTGGCACCCGCTGACGCTGCGGGCCGCGGCGATTGCCCCGTCGTGGCCGAGCTGCTGCGTCCGGTCGGGTAGCCGCACAGGTGGTGGTGTCCGGCACCATCCCCGTGGAGGAGGTGGCCCGGGTCCCAGCGCCCGGAACAGCCGTACCGGTGTCGCTGGCCTTCAGCCCCGACGACGCCTTCCTGACCTATCTCCACGACAGCAGCGGAGGGCTCGTCCGGGACCTGTACTTCTTCGACGTGGCCACTGGCGAACGCCGCACCCTTGCAATCCCCGGTCCCGAGCAGGGCCTGGACGAGGACCACATGTCGCTGGAGGAGGCGCTGCGGCGTGAGCGCAGGCGGGAGCTGGGCCTGGGGATCACCCGCTACGCGTGGGCCGCGCGCGCCCAGCGCCTCCTGGTCCCGCTGCAGGACGGCGTCTACGTCCAGGAGGGTGCCGACGGCGACCTGAGCATGGTGGTGAGCACCGACGGTGGTCCGGTGCTCGACCCCACGCTCTCCCCGGACGGCGCCATGGTGGCCTTCGTGAGGGACGGCGAGATCCACGTGGCGGCTGTGGGTGGGGGCCCGGCACGGCAGGTCACGCACGGGGCCCAGGCGGCCGGGTGCACCCACGGCCTGGCCGAGTTCGTGGCCCAGGAGGAGATGGACCGGTCGTCGGGCTACTGGTGGTCGAAGGATGGCTCGTGGCTGGCCTTCACCGAGGTGGACGAGACCCACATTCCCGCCTACCGCATCGTGCACCAGGGCTCCGACGTGGTGGGCGAAGGCGCCTACGAGGACCATCACTACCCCTTCGCCGGCGCGGCCAACGCGGCCGTGCGCCTCGGAGTGGTCCCGGCGTCCGGCGGCGAGGCGCGCTGGTTGGACCTCGACGTCGGAGCAGGCGGTGACTGCTACCTGGCGCGCGTGGAGTGGATGCCGGACGGCACCCTCCTGGCCCAGGTCGAGGACCGTGCCCAGGCTCGGCTGGACCTCCTTCGCTTCCGTCCCGAGACAGGGGCACGGCGAGCGCTGCTCACCGAGACCAGCGACGTGTGGATCAACCTGCACCACCTCCTCCGTCCCCTTGAGTGCACCGAAGGTGTGGCCGGCGGTTTCGTCTGGGGCTCGGAGCGAACGGGCTTCCGCCACCTCTACCTCTGTGATGGTGACGGAGAGGTGGTGCGGCCTTTGACCAGCGGACCTTGGATGGTCGACGGGCTCCACGGTGTGGACGAGGAGGCCGGCCTGGCCTGGTTCTCCGCCACCTTGGACGGGCCCACCCAGTGCCACCTGTACTCCGTGCCCCTGGCGGGAGGGGAGCCTCGGCGGGTGACTGCCGATCCCGGCATGCACCGCGTAGTCGTCGACCACCGCTGCGGGCGCTTCGTCGACGTCCACAGCGCCGTCGACCGCCAACCCACGCTGACCCTGCGCTCGCTGCCCGGAGGGGAGGTCGTCCACGTGGTCCACGACCAACCCGACGTGCGCGTGGAGCGCCTCGGGCTGGTGGCGCCGCAGCTCGTGTCGCTGACGGGCCGGGACGGTGTGGAGCTGCACGGGGTGGTGCATAGACCCACATCGGGGAAGGCGCCTCATCCCGCCATCGTCAGCGTGTACGGGGGGCCCCACGTGCAGCGGGCCACCAACAGTTGGGGGGTCACGGCAGACATGCGAGCCCAGTACCTGCGCAGCCTGGGCTACGTGGTGTTCCTGCTCGACAACCGGGGCAGTGCCCGTCGGGGGTTGGAGTTCGAGGCCGCCATCCGCCACGACCTCGGCAACGTTGAGGTCCGGGACCAGGTCGACGGTGTGTCCTGGTTGGTGGAGCAAGGCCTGGCCGACCCCGAACGCGTCGGCATCTATGGCTGGAGCTACGGTGGCTACCTGGCGGCCATGAGCCTTGCTCGCGCCTCCGGAGTGTTCACAGCCGCCGTGGCCGGCGCTCCGGTGACCCACTGGGACGGCTACGACACGCACTATACGGAGCGCTACATGGGTACGCCGGCGTCCAACCCGGAGGGCTACGAGCGGAGCAGCGTTATGGCCCATGTGAAGTCCATCACCGGCGAGCTGCTGCTCGTCCACGGCCTGCTCGACGAGAACGTGCACTTCCGCCACACGGCCCGCCTGGTGAGCGCCCTGGTGGGCGCCCGAAAGCGCTTCGGGTTGCTGCTGCTGCCCGAGGAGCGCCACTTGCCCAGGAAGGAGGAGGACCGCGTCTACGTCGAGGAGCGGGTGCGGGACTTCTTCATGGCCCACCTGTAGCGCCTGCAGCCGGCTGTGACCGGGGAGCCGGTCGGTAGGCTCGGGTCCCTCGTGGAGGAACGCAGGCCGCTGATTGTCGACGCCGTGGTCCCGGCCAGAAACGAGGCTCCCACGGTCGAGGCTGTGGTCTCCGCCTGCCGAGGATGCCGTTACGTGCGCGAGGTCATCGTGGTCGACGATGGGTCGAGCGACGGCACCGCCGAGCTCGGCGCCGCCGCCGGGGCCAAGGTCATCCGCCGTGAGGGGGAGGGCTCCAAGGCGTTGGCCATGGAGGCGGGGGTGAACGCGTCCGACGCCGACGCCGTGCTCTTCGCCGACGCCGACCTCCTGGGCGTCACCAGCCGGCACCTCGACGACATCTGCCGTCCCTTCATGGAGGGAAGGGCCACCATGTCGTTCGGCATCTTCGACTACGGCATCTGGAACTGGCTGGTGTTGAGGTTCCCGCCCACCTCGGGCGAGCGAATAGTTCCCCGCTGGGTGTTCGAGGCCGTTTCCCCCGAGAAGCGGCAGGGCTACCTCATCGAGATCTTCATCAACGAGGTGATCACCGAGGGTCGCATGCCCATAACCGCCCGGGTGATGCGCGGGGTCACGCATCGCACCAAGCGGATGAAATTCGGGCGCATCGAGGGGTACCGCCGCAGTTGGCGCATGCTGCGCGACCTCTGGAAGCTGTGGGGTGTGTGCCGGAAGCGCACCTACTGGTTCTTCCTGCGCGACGTCACCTTCGAGCGTTGAGCACGTGCGAGGCACGGCTTCCCGTCTCAGGGTGCAACCACACGGCACACGGGTGAGTCAGAATCGGGCCATGAGCCCCCTCCGGAAGGCGGTAGCGGCCGCCGCAGTCTTGGCGGTCCTCTCCGCCTGCTCAGGCGAGAACCAGAGCCAGATGGCCGAGCCGGCTACCTCGTCGAGCACCGTGGCGCCCGAGACCACCACGACCACAGAGCCGCCCACCACCACGACCGCCCCACAGCCCACAACGACCACCCTTCCCGGGCTCGGCCCCGGAGCCAAGGGGCCCGAGGTCCGTGCGCTCGAGCAGCGCCTGTCGGACCTGCGCTACGACGCGGGCAAGGTGGACGGCGTTTTCGACGCCACCACGGGCCACGCTGTGCTGGCCTTTCAGAAGGTGAACGGCATGGCCCGCACCAGCCGTGCCACCCCGGACGTGGTTGCCAATGTCTCCCGGTCCCGCCCGGCGGCACCATTGCTGGCCAGTGGGGGTGCCACCCGTGTGGAGATCGACCTGAAGCGCCAGGTGCTGTTCCTGTGGAAGGACGGTGCCCTGGCCCGCATCCTGCCTGTCTCCAGCGGCAACGGGAAGAGGTACTGTGTTCAGGGCGATTGCGCCACCGCGGTCACGCCCGGCGGCTCGTACCGGGTGGGCAGGAAGATCAGGGGACTGCGGGTCAGCCGCCTGGGCCAGCTGTACAACCCGCTCTACTTCAACGGCGGCATCGCCATCCACGGCGCCTCATCGGTACCTGCCCAGCCCGCGTCCCACGGCTGTGTCCGCATACCCATGTCGGCCTCGTTGTGGTTCTTCGACGCCGTACCTTCGGGCACGCCGGTCTACGTCTTCGGCGGACCCAGGGCACCGGTGCCGTTCAACGAGGCGGCTCCTGGTGAGGCTCCGCCCGGACCGCCCCCTCCGCCGCTCGCCGACCCGACGCCGGATCCTCCGTCGCCTTCTCCTTCGCCGCTGATTCCTCCGGTCTTGCCCTAGGCGATTTCGGCGGACCGACGGTGTGCGGCAGCCTCAGCCTGGCGTCCAAAGGCGATGAGGCGCCGCTCGCTGCAAACTGCGCACACTCTGGTTGGGGTTAACCTCCGCACATGAGAGTGCACATAGACATGGACGACGAGCTCGTCGCCGATGTCGATGCCGTGGCCGGTCGGCGGGGGAGGAGCCGGTTCGTGCGAGAAGCGGTGCTCGCCGCCCTTGACCAGCGCAGACGTGGCGACCTCATCCGCGCCGCGCGGGGCTCTGTGATCGACGAGAACCACGACTGGGATGACGATCCGGCACGGTGGGTGAGGCGTCAGAGACAGGTCGACCGGAGGAGGGCCGGCTGAGCAATGGTCTTGCTCGACTCGACGGTACTCATCGACTACCTGCGGGGACGTCCGGCTGCCGACAGGGTGGATGCCTTGCTCGACGCCGGTGAGACACTCTCCACCACCGGAATCAATGTGGAGGAGATCGTCCGTGGCCTGCGCGGGGATGAGCAGGAGTCGGCCCAAGCGTTGTTCTCGGGCCTCTTCGTCATTCCCGTAGGGGCGGACGAGGGCTGGCTCGCCGGCACCTGGCGTCGGGAGGCAGCCGCAGAGGGGACCACCCTTACGCAGGCCGACTGCCTCATCGCCGCCGCTGCCGTGACCGCAGGGGCGCGCCTCGCCACCGGGAACCCGAGGGACTTCGAGTCCATGGCCGCACCCGTGGAGCACTGGCCCGTCGGCCAGTGACCGAGGCGCCGATCGTCATAGAGCACCGCAAGGAGTTGACCTACATGCTCTCCGAGGCGGCGGAGTTGGAGCACGGACTCATGTGCGAGTACCTCTATGCCGCCTTCAGCCTCAAAGGTGAGCCTGGGCCGGGCGTGACCGCTTCGCAGCTCGAGAGCGTCGAGCGGTGGCGCAAGGTGCTGCTCGAGGTCGCCGCCGAGGAGATGCTGCATTGGGCGCTGGTCAACAACATCCTCACGGCCGTGGGATCGGCACCATACGTGAGCCGGCCCCACATGCCGCACCAGGCCAAGGGATACCCGGCGGGAGTGCAGTTGGCACTGGTGCCCTTCGGCGAGCGCTCGCTGCGCCACTTTCTCTTCCTCGAGCGACCCGAGGGGATGGAGCTCACCGACGCCGAGGGCTTCGACCCGAGCGGCCAGGCTCTGCCGATCATGTCCGAACACGACCTGGTTCCCTGGGGCCAGGAGTTCTCGACCGTCGGCCATCTTTACCGCTCCATCGAAGCGGGCCTGGCCCGGCTTGCCCAGAAGCTCGGCGAGGACGGGCTCTTCATCGGTCCGCCGGAGGCGCAGGCCACCGCCCTTTGGTCGGAGCTGGTTCCCATCGTCGACCTGGAATCCGCCAGCCGCGCCATCGACCTCATCGTCGAGCAGGGGGAGGGGGCCCGGGGGGACTGGTCAGAGGCTCACTACGGCCGCTTCCTCGCCGTGCTCGAGGAGTACCAGGAGCTGCGCGCCGGCGATCCCACCTTCGAACCCGCCCACCCGGTGAGCGCGGCCGGTGTGCGACCGGTCGAAGGCGTCGAGCCCGAAGTGCGGATCAGTGATCCGGCCACCGCGGCCGTCTCCGACCTCTTCAACGTTGTCTACGACCTGATCCTCCAGATGATCGTGCGTTACTTCGCCGGCGTAGACGAGACAAGGGACCAGCGGGGCGCGCTGGCGTATGCACTGGTGGTCCTCATGGTCGTAGTTATCAAGTCCATTGGCCTACTCCTTGCCAGGCTCCCAGTGGGACCGACCCATCCAGGAGTGACGGCGGGCGCCAACTTCCAGCTTGCCTACCGGGGGAACTTCCTCCTCCCGCACCGGCGGGTGGCGTTCATCCGCTTCCGCGAGCGGCTCGAAGAGGCGGCTGACTTTGCCGATGGCATCGACTTGGGGCCCGCCGGCGGCAGCGGCCGAAGAGAGGTTCTCGATGCTGCGGCCACAACCCTCCGGTCGCTCGGTGCAGGGCTGGGCGCGCACCTAGACAACTCTTGACCGCGGCCCGGCCGGGCCAGCCGTGGTCGTCACTCGTGGTCCCCTGTTCATCCTGTCGACCAGGCTGGAATCGAACGCCAACGACGATGGAGGGGGATGCGAGTCGTACCGTTAGCTCGCCTTGGGCCGCTCGGCCACCACGGTCACCAGGGGAGGAAGCACGACTGGATCATCCCCGGGGTCGACGTCGGTGAGTGAGGCCAGGTAGTCGCACACCGGGCCGGGGCCCGCTCCCGCAGGAGCCTCGGCCCAGGCATCCACGATCTCCAGGCCGGCCTGCATCACGAGGGCGGGAAGGAGCGCACCGACATCGGGGTGGCGGGCGCCGGGCATGGAGAGGGGCTCTCCGCCGATCCGCCCCGCTGAGGTGATCGGCTCCTGAGCCACCACCCAGCCACCCGGTCGGGTGATCTGGCCCATGCGCCGCAACACCACCACTGGCTCGTGCACGTGCATGAGAAGGAATCTGCAGAAGGCCAGGTCCACCCGCTCGGGGAGCAGCACGTCCTCGCCGGCCTGGGTGAGGGCGATCACCTGAGAATAGGGAGCGGCAGCCCGGGCGACCTCGTCCCGAGCGGTCGGGTCACAGTCCACGGCGTACACCCGCCCGCCATGGCCGACCATCTCGGCCAGAGCCACCGTCACATCGCCTCCGCCCGCGCCCACGTCGACGCAGCGCCATCCCTCTCCCAGGCCCAGCCGGTCCAGAGCGGTGGCCAGCGGTCGGCGGTACACGTCGTTTCGCAGCCCCAGCTCGGTCACTTCTGAATCATGGCCTGCATCGCAGCGGGGCCGCGGTCCTACCATCGGGTCGATGTCCGCCTCCGTCGAAGCCGTCCTCCTCGACGCCGGCGGGGTGCTGGTGCTTCCCCACCCCGAAATGGTTCGGCCGGCCCTCAGCGTGGACTTCGACCAAGAAGGTGCCGCCCGCGCCCACTATGCCGGGATCGCCGCCGTCGACGCCCTCGGGGGGGGACAGTGGAGCGCCTACTTCACGGCCTACGCCATGGACGCAGGGGTGCCGTCCTGCCGCCTTCGTGCCGTTCTACCCGCCCTGCGGGACGCCTTCGGAGAACCCGACGACGTGGACGTGTGGTCACTGGTCGTCCCCTCTGCCGCACAGGCCCTGAGGAGGCTCGAACAGACGGGTGTGGGACTGGCCGTGGTGTCCAACTCCGACGGCTCCGTGGAGCGGCTCCTGCGGGACCACGGCATCTGCCAGGTCGGTGAGGGTGCCGGTACGTGCGTGACGATCGTGGTCGACTCGGCCGCCGTGGGAGCCGAGAAGCCGGATCCGGCGATCTTCATCCATGCCCTCGACGCGTTGGGCGTCGAGGCCGAACGGGCAATCCACGTGGGTGACACGGTGCACGCCGATGTCGAAGGCGCCCGGGCGGCGGGCGCCCGGCCGGTGCACCTCGATCCCTACGGGTTCTGCCCGCTCGAGGACCACGAGCACGTCGTCTCGCTGGACGACGTGGTGCAGTTGGTCTAAGCCAGCCGGGTGAGGCCGACGGTCACGTCCAGCCCTTCGGCCGGCCCGCCGTGGAAGATCCCCTTGAGCGGCGAGACGTCGGTGTAGTCACGGCCTCTGGCCACCACGACGTGACGCTCGCCCACGTCGGAACCATTGGTCGGATCCATAGGGAACCATTGGCCGACCCACGCCTCGACCCAGGCGTGGCTCTGGCCGGTGTGGGAACCGCCGACGTTGGCCGACGGGGTCGGATGCAGGTAACCCGATGTGTACCGCGCCGGTATGCCCATGGAGCGCAGGAGCGCCAACGTGAGGTGGACGAAGTCCTGGCACACTCCCGCACCGATCTCGAGCGCCTCGGTGGCCGAGGTGAGAACGCTGGTGCTGCCCCGCTCGTAGCGCAGGCGGCCACGCACCCATTCGGAGGCACCCTGACTCGCCTCTAGGGGTGAGGCGTCCGAGCTGAGCTCCTTGGTCACCTCGGTCATCTCCTCCGACATCGGGGCCCGGGGCGTGGCCGCCAGCAGCTCGGCGAAGCGGTCGATGGTCCGGGGGTGGGCGAGGTCCTCCCAGCTTGCGTGGGAATCGCCGTTCCGAGGCGGCGACGTCTCTACGACGGCCATGGCGCTCACGGTGAGCTCGGTGTGGGGGACGTGCACGTCGAAGACGTCGACGACGGTGCCCCAGTAGTCGTGATAGCGGGCCGAGGTGGTGGGTGGGCTCACACCGACAACCGCCTCCAGGACGCGCTGGCGGTCCGTGTCCAGCGGCGTCATGCGCGCCTCGTTGTACGACGAGCGGACCTCCCGCTTGTAGCGGTGCGTGGTGCGGTGCTCGATCCTTATGCGCCAGCTCATGGGCACAGCCTCACGTGTGCCTCACGTGTGCCTCACCGCCTCTTCCAGGCTCCACTCGATGGCCTTGGTGTGGTGAAAGAAGCGATGCGCCACCGCCTCGCCGGCCTCGGCACAGGCCGCCTGGAGCTGGTCGAGGTGCCGGGGCAGCTCGGTGATGAGCTCGCCGACGCTCCGGAACTCGAGCTGGGTGCGGGCTCGGCCCAGGATGTTGCGCGCCTTGCCTTCCAGCCCGGCCCGCCCCGACCTCGGCTCGAGGGCGGCCAGGCACTGTTCGGCCACCCCGAGGGAGTGGAACGCCGACCGTGGGAACAGCCGGTCGAGCAGGAGGAACTCGGCCACGGACGAGGCGTTGGCCGGGCGACGGTACGTGCGCAGGAAGGCCTCGTGGGCGCCGCACGATCGCAGGGTGGTGACCCACTCGGAGGGTCCGCACGGCTCGCCGAAGCAGGCCATGAGGAGCCTCGTCGTCATGTCGACCCGCTCCAGGCTGCGTCCGAGGACCACGAACCGCCACCCGTCGTCGCGGCTCAAGGTGGCTTCGGTGAGCCCGAGGACCATGGCGCTGCGGTCCTTCACGAAGCGGAAGAAGGCATGCGGGCCCACCCTGACGGCCCGCTCCACCTGGCCGGGCAGGGCGTTGTAAGTGCTGTTGAGACACTCCCACAGCTCGGACGACAGCGACTCCTGGGCGCCGCGGGCGTTGTCCCTGGCGGCCACGAGGGCACCTCGGATCGACGTGCCATGCGAGGCGTCGAAGGCTAGTCTTTCGGTGACGCGGTTGATGTCCACCGGATCGGGCGCGTCGGTGACCCCCATCACGGCGAGGAGGGAACGGCAGGCCACGTCCTCCTCCACCGAGGCGTCCTCCAACAGGTGGTGGATGTGGACGTCCAGGATGCGGGCGGTGTCCTCCGCACGCTCCACGTAACGGCCTACCCAGTACAGCGACTCGGCAATGCGGCTCAGCATCGGTCCACCTCGTCCTGCTGCTGTTGCTCGGCCTGGCTGGCCGGGCCGGGGTCCGGAGGCGGCGAGGGAGGACGGTCGACCACCTGGACCCGTTGCGGTCCGGCGGGCCGTGCCGCCCGAGAGCCGGGCGGGGCAAGGACCCAGGTGTCCTTGGAGCCACCGCCCTGGCTGGAGTTCACGACCAGGCTTCCCTCCGGAAGTGCCACCCGCGTCAGCCCGCCGGGCACCACCCATACCCGCTCCCCGTCGTTCACGGCGAAGGGCCGCAGGTCGATGTGGCGGGGCCGGAGGTCGCTGCCGACGTGAGTGGGCGAGGTCGAGAGCTGGACCACCTCCTGGGCCACCCAGCCACGGGAGTCGGCCACTAGGGCATCACGGGTGCGAGCCAGCTGCTCGTCCCCGGCCGCGGGCCCTATCACCAGGCCATGGCCACCGGACCCGTCGACGGGTTTGAAGACCAGCTGGTCGAGGCGTTCCAAGGCGTAGTTGAGCTGCTCGGGGTCCTCCAAGCGGTAGGTGCCCACGTTGGGCAGCACCGGCTCCTCGTTCAGGTAGTAGGAGATCATGTCGGGCACGTAGGTGTAGACGAGCTTGTCGTCGGCCACGCCGTTCCCGATGGCGTTGGCGATGGTGACGTTGCCGAACCGGGCTGCGTTGACGATGCCCGGGCAGCCGATGAGTGAGTTGGAGCGGAAGTGCAGGGGGTCGAGGTAGTCGTCGTCGATGCGGCGGTAGACCACGTCCACCCGCTGGTCTCCTTCGGTACTGCGCATGAAGACCACGTTGTTCCGGCAGACGAGGTCCCGACCCTCCACCAGCTCCACCCCCATCTGGCCGGCGAGGAAGGTGTGCTCGAAGTACGCCGAGTTGTGCACGCCCGGGGTGAGCACCACCACCGTGGGATCGGCCACCCCCTCGGGTGCTGCCGCTCGCAGGGCCTCCAGCAGGCGGGCCGGGTAGCTGTCCACCTGGCGCACCCGGTGACTGGTGAAGAGCTCGGGGAAGACGCGGGCCATCGTGCGGCGGTTCTCGATCACGTAGGAGATGCCCGACGGCGTTCGGAGGTTGTCCTCGAGCACGTAGAACCGCCCGTCGCCTCCGCGCACGAGGTCGACACCGGCCACGTGGACCCGGACGCCGTTGGCCGGCTGGATGCCCATCACGGGCCGGCGGAACTGCGTGGCGGTGGTCACCAGGGCGCGCGGAACCAGCCCGTCCTCGAGGATCTGGCCGTCCGAGTACACGTCGGACAGGAACATCTCCAGCGCCTGGACACGCTGGGCCACTCCTTCCTCGATGACGGACCACTCGTCGGCGGGTATGACCCGCGGCACCAGGTCCAGCGGGAAGGGCCTCTCTTCCCCGGAGAGGGAGAAGGTGATGCCCTGGTCCCGGAAGGCGCGGTCACGGGCTGCGCAGCGGCTCTCGAAGTCATCCTCGGAGAGGGTCTGCAGGGCTTGGTGGAGGGTGGCGTACGGCGAGCGGGGCTGGCCCGCCTCGTCGAACATCTCGTCCCACGTCGACGAGTGGGCCTCGTACTGGTCGAGGAGGTCACCCATGGGCTCGTCCTACCAGCCCTGTGTTTCGTGGCGGTTTCGAGTTCTCGTAGGTGTCGTCAACTCTTCGAAGGCGTTCACGGGATGGCCAGGCGTCACCCCGCCGGCCCGACTCCCAAGACACTAGAACAGTGCCACCATGCGGCTCCGTGTCGGGTGCGAGTTCAACTTCGAGTCCGCCGGGCCCACGCCCTCGGTCTGGCAGGTGCGGGCACGGCCCGACGGTGAGCACACGGTCCTTTCCCAGGAGTGGGAAGTGCCGGGAGCGTCTTCGACGAGCTATCAGGACGGCTACGGAAACCTGTGCGACCGGTTGGTCCTGGCCGAAGGAAGCAACAGAGTGCGCTACGACGCAACGCTCGAGGTGAAGGACACTCCCGACGAGGTCGATCCCGGAACTCCGCAGGTTCCCGTGGAGGCCTTGCCAGACGACACCCTCCTGTTCCTGCTGCCCAGCCGGTTCTGCTTTTCGGACGTGCTGCATGACAAGGCATGGGAGCTGTTCGGGGCCGGGCCGGCCGGCGCAGCCAGGGTGCAGACAGTGTGCGACTGGGTGCACGACCACATCGAGTACGCCTCTGGCAGCACCGATCCCCTCACCACCGCGGTGGAGGTCGTGGAGAGTGGCACGGGGGTCTGCCGGGACTATGCCCAGGTGGGGGTCACCTTCTGCAGGAGCCTCAACATCCCGGCGCGCTACGTGTCGGGCTACTTGCCCAACATCAACGCCTCCGTGCCGGAGGACCCCATGGACTTCTGCTCGTGGTTCGAGGCCTATCTCGGGGGCCGGTGGTGGCCGTTCGATCCTCGCAACAACGAGCCCCGGGTCGGGCGGGTGGTCATCGGCCGGGGCCGGGATGCCGCCGACGTCGCCATGGTGACCTCCTTCGGTGCTCCCACCCTGCAGGCGATGAAGGTCTGGGCCGAGGAGGCGTGAGCCAGGCGGACCCCAGAGGGCCGGTTGGATCGGTCCACCCGGTCGCCGCCGCCGGCTTCGGTGCCACGGACGCGTACGAGCAGGCGAGGCCCTCCTATCCTCCCGACGCCGTGGCCGCCCTGTGCCGGGCCACCCGGATCGGAAATGGCACCGACGTGGTGGAGCTCGGCCCGGGAACCGGGAAGCTGACGCGGTACCTCGTCGCTGCCGGGGCGAGGGTCACCGCCGTGGAGCCAGTCCTCGAGATGCGGGCCAAGCTGCTGGAGACGGTGCCGGGGGCGCGGGTCCTGGACACGGTCGCCGAAGCCACCGCCCTGCCCGCTGCTTCAGCCGATGCCGTCGTGGCGGCGCAGGCCTTCCACTGGTTCCGGGGAGACGCAGTCCTGGAGGAGGCCCATCGCATCCTTCGTCCCGGTGGGCACGTCGGGCTGATGTGGGCCATGCGCGACGAACGGCTGCGGTGGGTACGCGCCCTTTACGAGCTGATCGAGCCCTACGAGGCCGGCGTCCCGCGCTACCGCTCGGGCGCTTGGCGCGCCGCCTTCGAGCGAACCGAGCTCTTCACGCCGCTCGAGGAGGCCCACTTCGGCTACGACCAGGAGATGGACGCCGACCGCCTGGTGCTCCGCCTGGCCTCGATGAGCTTCGTCGCCGTTCTTCCCGCCGGCGAGCGCCAGAAGGTCCTCGACGGGGCGCGGACGCTGGTGGCCCACCTGGGCGAGCGGTTCGTGCTGCCCCATGTGGTCGACGTGTTCTGGTGCGCCCGGCGCTGACCGAGTGCCGGCGCTGACCGAGCGCCGGGGTGCTGGACGAAGGGATGGAGAATGCCTCAGGGTCGCCGGGCAGGTGGCCGATGTAGGGGGGGATGGCTCACGAGTTGCTCGACCGTCTGCTCCAGAGCATGGACGGGATCGACGCCTCCGACCTTCACCTCAAGGTCGGAGCCATGCCCAGGATGAGGGTCCACGGGACGCTGATCACCCTCCAGGGCGAGGAGCGCCTGAGCAACGAGGCCACCGAGCAGATGGCGGCCACCATCATGCGCCCGGACGTGGCCGAGCAGTTCGCCAAGCAGAACGAGGCGGACTTCGCCTACGCCATCCGGGGCGTGGGCCGCTTCCGAGTAAACGTCTTCCGCCAGAGGGGGACGGTGGCCATGGTCTTCCGACGGGTCCGTACCTCGGCGGCCAGCTTCGAGGAGCTGGGCCTGCCCGAGGTTGTCGCCCGGCTTGCCAACGAACCCCGTGGACTGGTGCTGGTCACCGGCCCCACGGGATCCGGCAAGACCACCACCCTGGCGGCCATGATCGATCACATCAACCGCACCCGCGAGGTTCACATCGTCACCATCGAAGACCCCATCGAGGTGCTCCACCGGGACGATATGGCGGAGGTGAACCAGCGTGAGATCGGCTTCGACACGGCCGACTTCGCCGTCGCCATGCGCTCGGCGATGCGCCAGGACCCCGACGTCATCCTGGTGGGCGAGATGCGCGACACCGAGACCGTGGCCACCGCCCTGCGGGCCGCCGAGACGGGCCATCTCGTGTTCTCCACCCTGCACACCATCGACGCCACCGAGACCGTCAACCGGATCGTGGACTTCTTCCCGCCGTTCCAGCAGAACCAGATCCGGGTGGCGCTGGCGGGGGCCCTACGGGGCACGATCTGCCAGCGTCTCGTCCCCCGCAGCAACGGCGGCGGGAGGGTGGCGGCGCTGGAGGTCATGGTCGTGAACGGCCGGCTCCAGCAATGCATCATCGACCCCCACAAGACGGCGGACATCCACGAGATCGTGGCCGACGGCGAGTACTACGGCATGCAGACCTTCGACCAGGCGCTCGTCCGCCTCTACGAGCACGGTGCCATCGACCTGCGTGACGCCATGATGACGGCGTCCAACCCCCACGACCTCAAGGTGATGCTGCAGCGGGAGGGACTGGTCAGCGCCGGAAGTCGCTGACGCCACCGGCCCCGGAGCGCGCCGGCGGGGCCCGGCCCTCCCTCGGGTGGTGGACGTGACCCGGCCGGTGGTGAAGGCTGGCCGCCTTGCGGCGCGGCATCACGACATGGAGCTGACCGACACTCCCAGCTTCGACGACGCCCGGTTCCGGCAGGTCCTGGGCCACTTCTGCACCGGCGTCACCATCATCACGGCCGCGGACGAGGACGGCCCGGTAGGCTTCTCGGCCCAGTCGTTCACCTCGGTGTCGCTGGCTCCGCCCCTCGTGGCCATGTGCCCGGGAAGCCAGATCAAGAGCTGGCCCCGCATCCGCGACGCCGGAGTGTTCTGCGCCAACATCCTGGCTCACGACCAGGAGGTGTTGTGCCGGCGCTTCGCCACCCGAGGCGTCGACAAGTTCGAGGGCATCGGCTGGCGCCGGTCCCACGCGACGCGATCTCCGGTGCTGGACGGCGTGCTGGCTTGGGTCGACGCCCGCATCGAGGACATGCACGAAGCCGGTGACCACCTCATCGTGGTCGGCCGGGTGGTCGACCTCGAGGTGAGCCGGGAGACCTCGCCCCTCTTGTTCTACCGGGGCGGCTACGGCCGCTTCGAGCCCTGAGCGACCGAGGCCGGCGTGGAGCGCTTCGTCGTCGGCACGGTGCTGCTCCTGGCGGGTGCCTTCAAGCTCGCTCACCGGGCCTGGCCTCGGGCGGCGGCCGAGCTCGGGGCCCCCCGCTGGGTCATAGGGGCGCTTCCGTGGTTGGAGCTGGCCCTGGGAGCCCTGCTACTGGCGGGAGTGGGGGGGCGCTGGACAGCCGGCTCGGCATGCGCCCTGCTGGCGCTGTTCACGGCGGCCGTGGCCATCCGGCTCCGTCTCGGGACCACCGCTCCCTGTGGGTGCTTCGGGGAGACCTCGGCCGAGCCGCTGGGAGTCGACACGCTCGTGCGCAACGTGGTCCTCACGCTGGTGGCGGCCATGGGGGTGGTGCGCGACGGTGACGCCGGGCCTGCTTCCGTGGTCGCCGGTGTCGGCGTCGGGCTGCTCATCGTGGTCGCCTCCCGGGTGCGCCTCGGCACCCGGCGCTGGGCGAGCGGGCGCAGGTAGCGTCGTCGGCCGTGCCCAACATCGAGGAGTCGGAGGCGATCGAGGGTGTCGTGATCGTCGAGCCCGACGTGTACGGCGACGAGCGGGGCCGCTTCGTCGAGACCTACCGGCGCTCCTGGTTCAGGCACGGCCGGGAGATGGTGCAGGCCAACCGCTGCGACCGCCAGGCCGGCGCCCTGGTGGGCCTGCACTACCACCTGCACCAGGCGGACTACTGGTACGTCCCCAAGGGTCGGGCCAGGGTGGTGCTCCACGATCTGCGGGAGGGCTCACCCACCGACGGTGCCAGCCTCGTGCTCGAGCTCGGTGAGACGGCCCATCCCGACAAGGGCGTGTTCATCCCACCGGGCGTGGCCCATGGCTTCGCCGCCTTGAGCGACCTCGTCATCACCTACCTGGTCGACGGCTACTACAACCCGGCCGACGAGCTGGGCGTGGCCTGGGACGACCCCGAGATCGCCGCCGACTGGGGCGTCGCCGAGCCGGTCCTGTCGGTCCGCGACCAGAAGAACCCCCGCCGGGCCGACCTGCCCGCCGACCGCCGCCCGTACGC
>JALYGF010000056.1 GCA_030777325.1 Actinomycetota bacterium
GGGCCGGGCCGGCTCGGCACGACTGGACGAGGTCGACGAGCCGGCGGTCAGTGAAGGGAGCGTGCTGGTAAAAGCACTGGCCGTGGGCGTGTGCGGCACCGATGCCGAATTGGTGGCGGGCTCCTACGGGGAGGCTCCGGCCGGCTGCGAACGGCTGATCATCGGCCACGAGTCGCTGGGGCGCGTCCTCGACGCGCCGGCGTCGAGCGGGCTGGAGCGGGGGGACCTCGTGGCTGGCATCGTGCGGCGCCCCGACCCCGTGCCTTGTCCACCTTGCGGGGCCGGGGAGTGGGACATGTGCAGGAACGGCCTCTACACCGAACGGGGGATCAAGGGCCGTCACGGCTACGCCTCCGAGCGTTGGCGGGTGGAGCCCGCCTTCGCGGTCAGGATCGACCCGTCCCTCGAGTCGGTGGGCATGCTGCTCGAACCCATCAGCGTGGTGGCCAAGGCCTGGGAGCACATAGAGCGCATCGGCGCGCGGGCGTACTGGGCCCCCAGGCGGCTCCTCGTCACCGGAGCTGGACCGGTCGGCCTCCTCGCCGCCCTGCTCGGTTCCCAGCGGGGCTTGGAGGTGCACGTGCTCGATGTGGTCAGCGAAGGTCCGAAGCCCAACCTCGTCGCCGCCCTCGGCGCCACCTATCACATCGGCGGCACGGCGGAAGTGGCCGCGTCCTGTGACGTGATCATCGAGTGCACCGGCGCCGGCTCCGTCGTGCTCGAGGTGTTGTCGCACTCGGCGCCCAGCGCCATCGTCTGCCTCACGGGCGTGTCCTCGGGCGGGCGGACCATACCGGTCGACCCGGGTCAGCTGGGCCGAACCTTGGTGCTCGAGAACGACGTCGTCTTCGGCACCGTGAACGCCAACCGCCGCCACTGGCAGGCCGCCTTGGATGCGCTCGGGCAGGCTGACCGGGCCTGGGCCGAGAGCCTGGTCACCCGTCGGGAGCCGCTGGAGCGCTGGGAGGCGGCGCTTGGGCGGGAGCCCGACGACGTCAAGGTCGTGGTCGAGGTCGGCGCCTGACGCCTTCTGAACTGCGGGCGCACATTTGCGGCCGACGTGTTGGACCCAGCCGGACGAGGCGACGTTCACGGAAGGAACGCCGCTCAGGCCACCGTGTTCTTCGGCCGGCGGCGCTCATCATCCAGGCTCGGCCGCTGCCGACCACAGCTGTCGACCGAGCAGCGGGGACTGGAAGCCGTGGGCGCTCGCCGCGGTGGTCTGAAGCATGGACCGGCACTGCGTTCGAGACGCCATCGAACTACTCGACCACTGCGGGACCTGCCTCGATTTCCTTCGGAGACCTGACGCCCCTCCTTCCCCTATGCGGGCGGTTCGCGTCTGCGGGGACCGCGCCTCGCCACACGTCAGCAGCAGGAAGCTGCATAGAGCAGGCCGAGTGTGTGGTGGAAGGTCTCGGTGGACGAGATGCCTAGCGGCGATAGCCGTCTAGAAGAAACTCCTGGACCGCCTCGAGGCGGGAGCATCCGGTGGCCTCGCCGATGTCGCCCACGACTCCGACGAGATAGCCGGCCAGGGCCCACGGCACCAGGTGAAGCACCACCTGAGGCGCAGCCTCCAGTTCCCCTCCCAGGGCGATCACCGCTTCGCTGTCCTCCAGCGCAACGGCACCGATGATGCAGCGGGCCCAGTTCGATGGCGAGTTCGTCCACGGGAGCGCTTGGACCTTGCCAACCGCAAGCTCCCACTACTTCCTCGCCGGGCCCACCGGTCCTTTCGTCGTCGAGCGGGCTCACCGTGTTGCTCCACCGGCCTCCCGAGGCAGCTGCTCGAGCAGTGCGAGTGCTTGGTCTGCGACAGGCAGGTCGGCAATCACGTCGTACTGGTCCGCCGCCAGGCGAGGCACGGAGCTGAAGTCCCGGCGCCCCGCCGACAGGCCATGGTTGAGCAGGCCGACCAGCGCGCCGGCCACCGCCCCCATGACGAGGCCGTAGGCGGCCAGGATGGCACCGGAGACCAGTGGCTCCACCCAATCGAAGAGGCCGAAGAAGAACCCGAGAATGGCACCAGTGAAGGCGCCAGCCAGGGCTCCGCGGCCGGCAGCGCTGCCGTACGCCAACCGCCCGGTGACGTGCTCCACAAGACGGAGGCCCCGGCCAACGATCGTCAGCCGCTCGACGGGAAAGCTGCGATCGGAGAGGTAATCCACGGCTTGGACAGCCTCGGGGTAGGTGGCGTACGACGCAACCGTGCGCCGATCGACGCCCGTGGTGGTCGAGGTCACTGTTTGGCTCCTTTCGTCGATGTCGCATGGAAAGCACGCAGGGCGGCTCAGTTCGAGCGCTCCTCCTCGGTTTTCCCCGGCAACCACGACTATCGAGTGACGGAGACGTTGCAGCTGGATGACGGGCCGCACGCCTCAGTCGTCGTCGGCCATGTCCAGGATCACGTTGAGGATGATGAGGCGCTTGGCTGAGGCCGATACCGCCATCTGCTGACCACGCTCTTGGCCCCCATGTAGAGAAGCAATCCGGCGACAGCACCGATGGCCACGAGGCTGACCACTAGCCAGCCTGCGAGCTCGAGCAGGTCTCCGAGGAAGCCGCCGACCGCGGCCAGCGCCACGACGAGGACGACGAGGACGACGAGGACGACGAGGACGACGAGGACGACGAGGACAAGGGTCACCTATGGCGTCTATCCGCTTGTGACGGGGAGATCCGGTTCTTCGTCGATCTCCCGCAGCTGGATGAACGGAGCCTGTAGTGGTGAGCGGCTCCGGGGCACCGTAGCCACAACCGGCGAGATTAGGAAGCCACCGAGCCGGCCGCCCAGTACAAGGCCGCAGGACTAGCCCGCCAATGAAACGACCCGGGCTCCCAGCAACGGGGCCGCGTACTCCGCCGGCGCAGCCATGCCACCGGGGTCTGGATGATGCTGGCCAGAAAGAGAGCCCCAGGACTGTGATCCCGACGCCCAGCTGGAGGATGCCGAACTGGACCACAGAGGCGACTGGCTGCCAAAGGCTCCAAGCACCGCCACCGCAGGGCTGTTCCTCCGGTCGATCGTCGAGGAGTGGACCGCCTGGCACCGGCACCTCCGCTGGCGGTTCATCGTCGACCGGCCGGCTCGAGCTCGGGATGCACGATGAAAGCCTGCTCGCACAGGCGGCCCTGCTGCAGATCCTCGCTCAGGGAGCTGGCGCACAGCCCGGCCAGCACCCGGACGCTGTCTCGCCCCTCAAGAGCTGCGGGGTGGGCTTTGGCTGCGACGTGCCAGTCGGCGATGTGCTCGCACCGGAGGAGGGCCCTCTTCAAGCCGAGACCCGGCTCACGGCGCTCGGCGACTTGGGCGAACGATTCCATGCACCGATCGAATGCAGCGTCCCCCTCCTTGCCCGCGTCGCCGCAGGCGACCAGCAGGCCAGCGAATGTAGCGACGACCAGCGTCCGGGCGACCAGCGCCGGTAGGCCCCGGCGGCACTTGGGATGATCCATGGGTCGGAGCTCAACCCTTCCTCGACGGGTCATCGGGGCGTGGGTCGGTCACGAAGGGGTGGGGCGCTCCCCCAACCTGACCTTGAGCTTCTGCTCCTGGCCTTGGCGGAACACGACCATCTCGATTTCCTGGCCCGGTTCCAGGCCCCGGAGCCGAGCGAGGAGCTGCTCGACGCCCTCCACCTTCTGCCCGGCCAAGGACGTGATGAGGTCCCCGGGCAGTAGCCCCGACCGGCTGGCGGGGCTCCCGTCAGTGACCGCCAGGACCACGACGCCTTCTCGGCGTTCCAAGCCCAGCGTGGTGGCGATCCGATCGGTCAACGGACCGGGCGTGATACCCAGAAAGGCATAGCGCACCCGCCCCTTGTCGAGAAGCTGGGTGACCACGTCGGTCACAGTGGCCGCGGGGATGGCGAAGCCTATGGACACCGCTCCGACCGTCTGGGGCGGCAGGTAGGCGACGTTGATGCCGATCACGGTGCCGTCCCCGTTGAGCAGGGGCCCACCAGAGTTGCCGGGCGAGATGGCGGCGTCGGTCTGGATAAGGTCGACCAGGGCCGGTGTCGACGCTGCTGACCCCGGTATCCCCCTCCCCAGGCCCGAGACCACGCCGGCCGTGACAGAGTTCTCGAAACCGAGCGGGTTGCCCATGGCCACAGCCATCTCTCCGACGACGGGTAGTCGATCGGAGAAGCTGGCCGCGGGAAGGCCCTTCCGCTCGGGTCGAAGCACCGCAAGGTCGCTCCTGGGATCGGCGGCGACGACGACGGCGGGGCTGCGCTGACCGTCGGCAAAACCCACCTCCACGGCTGCTGCGCCGGCCACGACGTGCTCATTGGTCACGATCAGTCCCTCGCTGCCATAGACCACGCCGCTTCCCTCTCCTCGCCGTCCATCGCCGGCTCGGGTCAGGACGGCAACAACGGAGGGTTGGAGCTCGCGGACAACGTTGGGCACGGCCTCGAGACCCAATGACGCAGTCGGGGTCCGAGGGGCTGAGAGGGGAGCTGGGGAGGGCTGCTCTTGCTCGTAGACGGGCTGCTCGTCATCGCTGCAGGCGACAAGGGAGACGGCCAGAACGACGAGCAGAACTGTCCAAGTGTTTACCCGGTGCACGGCTGGCCGTATGGCCGCAGTCATTGCCGAATGCGACGCACGGCGTCCGCTGGGTGCTGCCGAGGAGGCGCCACGAGTCCCTTGGGGATGGCGACGCCTCCTCTGTCAGAGCGGAACTCCGCCGCGATCGATCGTCGTTCCTGCTCCTGGCGGGCCTGGTCCAGGACTCGTTCCACAAGCACGCTGATGTTCATGCCACGGTCCTGCCCCTCGGGTGGGACGAACAGACGAAGGCCTGGTTACAAAGCCATGACATCGCGCCCTGCGCAAACGCTCGATGGCACCGACGGCTGGGCCTCTGCACATCGTCATCCAACCGAAACGCGACCACCGCACATTCGTCGTATCGGGCTGCGAGGGTGAGCAGCATGACCACACAGGAGCTGTCCGAGAAGCCCACGACGCACGGCCGGCGTCAGGATGCCCGTCGCCGCCAGGAGCTGGTCGACGCACACGCCGGCCTCGCTTGCCACCTGGCACACAGGTTCGCCGGCCGGGGGGAGGAGCTGGACGACTTGATGCAGGTGGCTCGCCTGGCACTGGTCAAGGCCGCCAACCGCTACGACCCCGACCGCAGAACCTCGTTCTCCACCTTCGCCACGCCCACCATCGTGGGCGAGTTGAAGCGGCACTTCCGCGACCGCGGCTGGAGTGTCAGCGTCCCCAGGCGCCTGCAGGAGCACTACCTGGCCGCTGGGAGGGCGGGCGAGATCCTGCGCCACGAACTGGGTCGTTCACCCACAGTCGAGGAGGTAGCGACCAGCGTTGGCACCTCCACCGACACCGTCAAGGATGCACTGGCGGTCGGCCAGAGCTACCGGGCCTTGTCACTCGACGCCCCGCCCCGGCCCGACAGCAGCCAGGGCTCAGCGCCCATGGGGGCCGAAGACGACGATACCGGCCGGGTCGAGGATCGGATGTGCGTAGCCCAGTTGCTGGAGAGCCTGAGTGATCAGGAACGCCGCCTGGTTCGGCTGCGCTTCTTCGAGGATCTGACTCAAGCGGAGATCGCCGCTCAGGAGAGCACGTCTGAGGCCGCCATCTCCAAGACCCTGGGCCGCGCCGTCCATAGGCTGCGCCGGGCCGCTGTGGTCGATTCGAGCTCCACCCCCGGAGGCTCAGGGCCAGGCATGGCGAAGTCACGCCTCGCCGCCTGATACCAGACGCTCGATGGCACCGGTGACGATGGGCCCTTCTCGCGTCGGCCAAGACCGCGTCGGGCCAAGAGATTCGTCTACAGGCGAGCACATGAGGAGAACGGACATGGCGACAGCCAGGGAGCAGCAGGAGGGTGCAGCCCGCCCGGGTGAAGGCAACGTCGAAAGCGACCCGGACGAAGAAGTGCGCGAAGGCCTGGCCCGCACCAGAGCCGCCGTTGAACAGGAGCGCCGTGATCGGGCGGCGCAGGCCCTGGCTTGAGAAAGGTCCGACCGGCGCCGAGGCGCTCGGCGTTTCGCGCCCGGGTCTTTCACCCCGTCTTGGCCGTGTCGGTGGCCTTTGCGGCTGGCTGCGACAGCAGGGAAGGGCCAAGCACCGCACGAGATGAGAGGGCCGCTCCAGCCACCACTCTGCCCAGTACTGCGCCAACGAGCACCGTTCCGACCCATGCCGGTTCATCGGACGGCGTTGTCGCTGACACCGGCAGTACCTCGGGGAGGGTAGCCGGCCTGGACGGGGCATCCACCTCGTCGGTCTCGGCCCCGGCCACCGCTGACAGGTCCTATCTTCGAGCCGTGCGCTCGGCCTCGCATCCGGGCTACGACCGAGTGGTGTTCGAGTTCGAGGGCGGTGTTCCTGGCTATCGCATCGGCTACGTCGATCGTCCGCTCTTTGAGGACGGTTCCGGTCATCCCGTCGGTGTGGACGGCTCAGCGGTACTGGAGGTCCGGATGGAACGTGCCGCCACCGCCCGCATAAGGGGTGACAGGGTCTTCCCGACGTACAGGGGTCCCTCCCGCGTGCGGCCCTCCGGCACGCCCGCGGTGGTGGAGGTGGTGGAAGTAGGCGACTTCGAGGCCGTGCTCCGATGGGTCGTCGGCAGCCGGCGCCGCGTGCCGTTCAAGGTGACCACGCTGACCGCCCCCAGCCGCGTGGTCGTGGATCTCGAGCATCCGAGCTGAGGCGCGGGCGGGAGCCTCAGCCCGGCGCCAGCTTGGGGAAGTCGCTTCGCCTGAGCGGTCGGGAGGTCAGCTTGCCGTCTTCGGTGGGCACTTCGACCGTCTCGCCGTCTACGAGCAGCTGCAGACCGGAAACATCCGGAAGCTGGGTGCAGGCGTACACGAGCTGGCCCACGGCCGGTACCTGGTCCTCGCCTTCGACACCGGCGAACGGGGTGCTCAAGTCAATCTGGGCTACGCCGTCGCGCAGAGCCACGTTGATCACCCTCGTCTGAGGCCTGATGGCGCTGCGCAGCCCGCTGGCCGCCTCAGCAGGCGTGGGACCCGCCACCAGCGCATCGAGCAGGCCTCGTAGGGTCACGGGGCCGCTCACCTGGCGGGGCACCGCAGCGAGCCGGTCGCCCCGGACGAAGAACACCTGCACCGGAGATCCCACGGCCGGGCCGGCTCCCGCCGACGGGGCGGTCGAGGGAACGAGGATGTCGAAGGGCACGTCGTCGCGGGGGATGGTCCGGGGCCGCTCATCGGTGGGCACCCCGCAGGCTGCAACCAGGAGCGCAGCGCTGGAGGCGGCGAGAACCCCGCGAGCTTTCACGACGGCGCCACCGGGAGCTCGACCACGAAGCGGGCCCCTCCGCCCGGGCGGTCCTCCACCCACACCCGACCGGCGTGCAGGTGGATGTGTTCGGCCACCAGTGACAGGCCCAAGCCGGTGCCCTGGCCCGCCCCTCGTGACGAGGCCCGGCCACGCCCGAACCGTTCGAAGATTCGCTCCCGCTCCTCGATGGGAACGCCCGGGCCGGCGTCATCCACGACCAAGCGCACACAACCGACAGCGGCCTTGACGCATACCCGTACCGCCCCGCCGCCGTGGCATCGGGCGTTTTCCACCAGGTTGGCCAGCACCTGGGCCAGCCGTCGCTTGTCGGCCCGCACGACGAGGTGGGCGGCGTCGGGGTCGAGCTCGAGAGGCACATCGTCCAGCCTGGCCATGGCCTCGTGGACGAAGTCACCGAGGCGAACGGGCTCCCACGCCAGCTCGACCACGCCGGCGTCGATGCGGGAGATCTCCAGAAGGTCCTGGACCAGGCGTTGGAACCGTCGGACCTCGCCGGCGAGCAGGTCCAGCGCCGTCGCCGCCCGCTCGGGCATCTCGGCGCGCCGAGCCTCCAGCACCTCCAGGGCTGCCACCTGTGTGGTCAGCGGCGAGCGCAGCTCGTGGCTCACGGCCGCGGCGAAGCGGGCGTCCCTTCGGATCCGCTCCTGCAGAGCCTCGGTCATTTGGTTGAACGAGCGAGCCAGGCCGGAGAGGTCGGGGTCGTCGCCCACATCGAGACGCTGATCCAGCTGGCCATGAGAGACCGCCGAGGCGGCCTCGCTCACGGCGGCAAGCGGCCTCAGCACCCGGCGGCTCACCGTGAGGCCCAGAGCCGCTCCGCCCAGAGCACTGAAGGCGGTGGAGCCGATCAGGACGTTCCGCAGGATCCGCAGGGTATGGCTCAGCTCGTCGAGGCTGAAGACCTCGAAGTAGGCACCATCGACGGCGGGCAGCGGCAACCCGACCACGATCATCGCCTCGCCGTCCAGGAGAATGCGTTGGCGAGACGGCTCGCCCCCCACCACGCTGTCCCTCAGCTGGGCAGGAAGGTCGTCACGGCCGATGGCCAATGAGGCGGCGAACCACTCTCCTCGCTGGTACAGCACCGTGTCGGAGCCGGCCGGGCTCTTGAGCGAAGCCAGCAGGCGCAGGACGTCAGCACCCGGGGTCTTGGCTGTGTCGCGCACCAGGCGGGCGTTGGCGTAGGCCTGACGGAGGACCGAGGTCTCTCGCTGGCGCAGGAGATAGGTGCGTGCCAGCTGGTAGGTGAGCACAGCCAGGAGCGCCGACAGGACGAGGGTGCCTGCCGCGAAGGTCACCGTCACCCTCAGGCGCAGGCCCGCTCGGCGAGGGGCTAGCGGTCCTGCCGGCGGCGGGTCTGGGTTGGTCAGGGCTCCAGCTTGTACCCGAGGCCGCGCACGGTCACCACATGGCGTGGCTGGCCCGGATCGCTCTCGACTTTGGTGCGCAGCCGGCGCACGTGCACGTCGACGAGGCGGCTGTCACCGAAGTAGCCGTATCCCCAGACTCTCTGCAGGAGCGATTCCCGGCTGAGCACACGCCCCGAGTGCGTGGCCAGCTCGCAGATCAGGCGGAATTCCGTCTTGGTGAGAGCAACTTCGTCCCCGCCCCGACGCACCACGCCAGCATCAGGCAGGACCTCGAGGTCGCCGAAGACCAGGGCCTCCGGTCCTCCCGAGCGTCCGGTGCGGCGAAGGAGGGCTCGAATACGCGCCGACAGCTCCTTGGGGACGAAGGGCTTGGTCAGGTAGTCGTCGGCACCAGCTTCGAGTCCAGCCACCACATCATGGCTGTCGGTGCGGGCAGTCAACATCAAGATGGGCAGGTCCCCGGCGCCGCGGAGGCGTCGGCACAGCTCGAAGCCGTCCATGCCCGGCAACATGACGTCTACGAGGGCGATATCGACGCTGCGACGCTCCAGCACCCGAAGGGCCTCCTCTGCCGAGTCCGCCTCCACCACCGTGTGTCCTTCGTCGTCGAGCAACAGGCGCACCGACGCACGGATGCGCTCGTCGTCCTCGACCATCAGGATGCATGCCCTCACACCCGCGATCATGTCCGCTCTGGGGGCGGTCGTCAGCGCGGAACCCCTTGGGAGTGCTTCCAGCTCCGTGCCCGGTCCCGACTGTTGCGCACGAGGGGGGCGTCCCGCCTCCGCGCCCACGGTGCCCGAGGGGCGGCGGGCTCTCCGTGTCGTCCCGGGACGATGCGGAGGTGGGACGGCGTGGGGCCATCCCTCGTCTTCGGGAAGCCGCAGAGGCGGGAGCCCACGCCATGGGTGTGCCCAGAGCGTGCTGCGATCCGGTTACCGACACATGTCAAGCGCGCTTCGATGCCCGACCGACGAATTGGCGACCGTCACGGTTCCGTAACCGGGCCTTCTCGATTTCGACAGATGAAGAGGGAAGACCAGCCGGAGAGATGTGGTTCTGGCTCTGGTTCGCCTTCGTCTTCTTCCTCCTGGTCCTTCCGCTGAGCTACGGCTGGGGCTACCGCGGCTGGGGACCGCCCTACCCGTCCTACTACCGACGTCGCCGGAGAGGCATGGCGGTGGCGGTCAGCGATCCCCCCGCTGAGGCCCGTCCTCTGCCCGCCAGTGCTGCGACCGGCTGGGGGTGGGCCGCCGACGTCCTCTGCACCCTGTTCGTGGTGGCTGTGGCATGGCTTGTCCTCGCCGTCCTCGTCTAACCGCCTCGGGGCGACGGGCACTCGGTTGCCCTCGCTCAGAGGAGGCGGCCGGGCCAGGGATCGTCATGAGACCGCAACGCTGCTGCACGGAGCCTGTCGCATCAGCAGAGGAAGGTATGCACAGCTTCCCGAAGGAGGGACCTGTTGTGTACGCGACAAGGATGACTGAAGGCGACAGTGCCACCTTGGTCGATCACCTGTCACCCAAACACAAGCAGACGTCAACGACGAGGTTGGTTGCGATGGCAGCAGTTGCGCTGGCGTTGGCCTTGCTCGTGGGTTGCGGGGCGGGTGACGAGGCCAAGCCGCTGACGGGGGACGCCTTGGTCCAACGCGCCAACGACGTCTGCGCCCGCCACACGGAGCAGATCGTCTCGACCGCAAGGTCGACCTTCCCCACCAAGGAAGTGCCGAGCCCCGATCGACTTAGAGCCTTCGCCGAGCAGGTGGTGATTCCCGAGATCGAAAGACAGGTGGACGAGCTGGAGGACCTCCTCCCGCCCGAGGAAGCCACCGAGGAGTTCGATCGTTACCTGGACGAGGCCAAGCGTGCGGTGAAGAAGGTCAAGAAGGCCCCCACCCTCGTCTTCAGCCAGGTCGAAGTCAACGACGCCTTCGGGGAGGCCAACGCTGTTGCCAACAGATTGAACCTGACGGCATGCGCTCAGGGCAGTGACAAGTGGGCGAGGGCGCCGGCCCTTCCGCCGCAGTAGCGCCGATGCGGTTGCGCCAGGCGGGGAGGAGGCCAATTTGATGGAGTCAAGCGTGACTCTCGTGCGAGTGCGCGGCATCCCAGTAGGGGTCCACTGGTCCTGGTTGTTCATCCTCGCACTGGTGGTGTGGTCGCTGGCCACCGCCCTCTTCCCCTCCGCCTATCCGGGCCTCGACGGATCGTCCTACCTCGTGATGGGCATGGCGGCGGCCGCGCTGTTCTTCGCATCCGTCGTCATGCATGAGATCGGGCATGCCTTGCGGGCCCTGAAGGAGGGTGTCCCGATCGACGGCATCACCCTGTGGCTCTTTGGTGGAGTGGCTCGCCTGCGGGGCAACCCGCCGTCGCCCGGCGCCGAGTTCAGGGTGGCCATCGCCGGCCCGGTGATCACCCTGGTCCTCGTCTGCCTGTTCGGTGTGGCGGCGTTGATCGCCGACGTGGCCGATCTGCCGGCGTCGGTTCGAGCGGTCCTCGACTACGTGACTCGCATCAACGCCATCGTCCTGGCCTTCAACCTGGTGCCGGCGCTGCCTCTCGACGGGGGGCGGGTGCTGCGGGCATGGCTCTGGCGGCGGCAGGCGAGCTTCCTGGCCGCCACCCGCTCGGCGGGGCGTAGCGGCCAGGTCTTCGGAGCCGTCGTGATTGCCATCGGCCTGCTGGGCCTGATCGGTGTTCCCGGTGTTGGCGGCGTCTGGCTGGTGTTCATCGGCTGGTTCCTCGTGCAGGCCGCTCAGTCCGAGACCATGGCAGCCCAGCTGCGCCAAGACCTACGAGGACTGCGGGTTCGAGACGCCATGAACCACGACCCCGTGGTGGTGGCTCCGGAACTCCCCCTCTCGGAGTTCCTCGACGTGGTTCGCACCCGACGTCACTCGTCCTACCCGGTGGTCAAGGGAGACCGGCTGGCCGGTGTGATGTCGCTCAAGGGGCTGAACGGCCTGCGTGGCGCAACCGAGGTGGAGCCCCGCGTCGGCGACGTGATGGTCGGCGCAGCCGATGTCACCGTCGTCACCCCTGATCAGGAGCTGTTCCAAGCGCTGTCCCAGCTCGGCCCCGATACCGGTCGGGCCGTGGTCCTCGACGACGGGCGGTTCGTGGGCATCCTGTCGCGCGCTGACGTCACCCGCGCTCTCCAGCTCGAGCAGGCCAGGCGGGATCGGGACGAGGTGCCGGCCCGTCGCCCAGGTGTACTCGTCTGGGTGGTGGTCGGCCTGATCATGGCCGCCGTCGCTGCCGCTCTCTACCACCCTCCCTACGTCGTGATCGCCCCCGGCGAGGCAGCCAACGTGGTCGACGACGTGAACATCAGCGGTGTCCCCGTTGACGAGGTCGATGGCCAGTATCTCCTGACAAGCGCCAGCATCAGCCGTCCCAGCGCCCTTCGAGCCCTCATCGCGGCCCTGCGAAGCGACGCCAGGTCCTTCCCCTGAGCTCCGTCGTGCCCCGGGGGGTGGATCCCGAGGACTACTTCCACAGGCAGCGAGAGGTCTTCGGCCAGAGCCGGCTGGTGGCGGCGGCAGCCGCCGCAGAGGCAGTGGGTATGGACGCCCGGATCAGCGGCACGGGGGCGCGCGTCGTCGACGTGCTCCGGGGCTCCTCTGCGGCCGAGAAGATCCGGAAGGGAGACGTGATCGTGAGGGTTGACACCCGACCGGTTGACGGCGCCAGGTCCTTGCAGGAGATCACCGGTTCCCGGCCGGCGGGAGTTGACTTCCGACTCACCGTGCAACGGGGTGGTGAACAGATCGAGGAGGTGGTCGAGAGCCGGCCCCTTCCTCGCCTGGCCGGCGGTGTCGGTTTGGGACTGGTGGTGGAGACCCGAGATCTTGACGTCGCCCTGCCCTTCAAGGTCAGCTTCGCCGAGCGAGACGTCGGTGGGCCGTCAGCGGGTCTGGCCTACGCCTTGGCCATCGCCGACAAGCTGACCCCTGGCGACGAGGCTCGGGGGCGGACGGTGGCGGCAACCGGGACTGTCGACGTCGACGGCGAGGTCGGCCCGGTGGGCGGTGTGAGGCAGAAGGCCTTGGCCGCCGAGGAGGCCGGCGCCTCCCTCTTCCTGGTGCCCTTCGACGAGGTGGAGAAGGCGGAGGACACAGGCGTACAGGTGGGCGGCGTGGCAGATCTCGGTCGAGCGCTGAGGCTCCTTGAGCTCGTGCCTGAGACCGTCTGGTGAGCCGAGTGGTCCTCGTCGCCCTGGCGCTGGTCGTGGCCGGCTGCGGCGGCGATGGCCAAGAGAGGGAAGGCGCACAGCCGGCAACTGGGGTCACCACCTTCGAGCCGGGCCGCTTCGACGATCTCCCGCTGTTCCCCCGCAGCGACCCGATCGGTCCCCGCAGTGAGAAGGAGGGTGTCATCGCTCGCAGCTACACGGCTCGAGGTACGACTCCTGAGCGACTCCTGCAGTTCTACGAGGACAAGCTCGGGGGCTGGCGCCAGGTGGAGCCCGTGCGCAAGTTCGGTACGTCGTCCTATCGGGCCAAGTGGGCGAGGGACAACTGGCTTCTGGAGGTCAGCTCGGGCGCCTCCCCGGCCCTCGACGACGCGGGTGACGCCCAGGTCCAGTACAGCCTGGTGCTCTCACCACGATGACCGGGTTCTGGGGCACGGCCCCTGCCGCCGCCGTGGCCCTCGGTGTGTTGGTCGTTCCCCTGGTGTCTCTGGGTTCGAGCCGCCTGACGCCGGCTGACCAAGCTGCTCCTCCGGACGGCGAGATGCTCTACCTCAGGGATTGCGCATCCTGTCACGGCGAGGCCGGGCAGGGAACCCCACGAGGTCAGAGTCTGCAGCGCATCGGCCCGGCCGAAGCTCACTACGCCATCACCACCGGACGCATGCCCATCGCTCACCCAGGGGCCGAGCGTCAACGGCGTCCGGTCCAGTACCGGCCCGGAGAGGTCGAGGCTCTGGTCGACCACATGCGGTCCTTCCTCGCCAGTCAGCCAGAGATTCCCAATGTGGACGTGGGGTCAGGGGATCTTGCGAAGGGCGGCGAGCTGTACCTGGCGCACTGCGCCGCCTGCCACCAGTGGGCGGGGGAGGGTGGGGCCTTAATGGGCCGGGAGGCACCAGCCCTTCACCAGTCAACACCAACGCAGATCGCGGAGGCCATCCGGAGCGGACCGGTGGCCATGCCCGGGTACAGCGAAGAGGTGCTGAGCGACCATGAGGTGAACTCGATCGTCAAGTACGTGTTGTACCTGCGCGATCCCAAGGACCGGGGCGGCAACGGCCTTTGGCACTACGGGCCGTTCACCGAGGGCCTCGTGGCCTGGGTGGTGGGCATGGGAGTCCTCTTTCTGGCCGTGCTGTGGATCGGTGAACGAGGGACCGGAGAACATCCACCAACAACTGGCGGCCGCCGAGCCCAGGGGTGAGGGCCATCGGGTCAGCAATGTCATGCAACCGCAACCGAAGCGCCTCGCGACCGTTCCTTGCCGGGGGCATGCTGGGAATGGTCGACCACGTCAGTTGCCCCCGACGCGGTGCGGCGAGCGTCGTAAGGAGGATCACTGTGTCACAGGTTGTCCAGAAGGCTGGCAGCGACTGCGCTGTCTACCGCTTCGTAGGCGAGCTCGACGCTCTCACTGCCCCGCGCCTGCGGCAGGTCCTGGCGAGGATGGTGTCGTCGCCCAGGGCGGTGATCGATCTCTCAGAGGTGGTCTTCATCGACTCCACCGGTCTCAACGCCCTGGTGGGCGGCATTCGCCGGATCCGCGAGTGCGGCGGCCAGGTTGCCGTGTCGTCGAGCAGGCCTCAAGTTCGACGTCTGCTCACGCTCACCGGCTTCGAGAAGATCGTCCTTCTCGCCGACAGCGTGGATGAGGCGACCGAGAAGCTGGTCAGTTAGCGCCAGTCGTCGTCCGTGAATCTGGACGATCTCTCGCGCTGGGGGCGCAGCGACGGCCTTCAGATCGTCTTGCTGGCCATCGGTGCGGTGCTTGCCACCCGCTTCGTGCGCTGGCTGGCGTGGCGATCCGCCACCCGGGCCACCGCCGCGGCGTCAGCGGCCCTAGAAGCCGGATTGCCGATCGACGAGCGGGACAAGCGACGGCGCGCAGTCATCCAGGCCTTGGAGCGCGCCACGGTGGGGGTCCTGTGGTTCATCACCGTCTTCATGACGTTGATCCGCCTTCGGGTTCCGGTCACCAGCCTGGTGGCGCCGGCCACGGTGGCGGGGCTGGCCATCGGTTTCGGCGCCCAGCGAGTGGTCGCCGACATGCTGTCGGGGTTCTTTCTTCTCTCCGAGGACCAATACGGCGTCGGTGACGTCGTACAGATCGCCCAGCCCAGCCTCCTGACCGGGACAGGCACCGTCGAGGCCATCAGCCTCCGCACCACCCAGTTGCGCACCACCAGCGGGGAGCTTGTCGTCATCCCCAACGGCGAGATCCGCCAGGTCACCAACCGCTCCAGGGACTGGTCACGTGTGGTGGTCGACGTCCCGGTGGAGCTGGAATCCGATGTCGACCGAGCCGCCGACGTGCTGCGTGAGGTGGGAGCCGAGATGGCCGCCGACGAGGGATGGTCCGCGCTGCTCCTCGAAACGCCAACAGTGGCCGGCGTCGAGTCGATCGAGCTCGGTTACGCCAACCTGCGCATCGGCGCCCGCACTCTTCCGGCTCAGACGCCGGCGGTCAGCCGCGAGCTGCGCCGCCGCGCCATCGGCGCACTTCGCACAGCGGGCTTCACGCCGCCCACCCCCCGCTCGTGACCGGTCCTGTCCGGCCTCGACCGTCCACCATTGTCCTGTCGACGGCCTTCATGGCGGTGCTCCTGCTCTACTACGCCGTGCGGCCCACACCGAGCCCTCCCCCTGTCTACGTCCCGGCTACGCCTGCGCGGGTGCCCCGCACGACGAGCACAACCGCTGAAGTGCCACCACCGTCAGAGCCGGCGCAGCCAACCACGACCGTTCCCGAGCAGCCGCCCAGCCAACCGCAGGCCTCGACCACGACGTCGATCCCCCCGGCGGTCCCGTCGCCACCGACGACGCCGCCCCCAGCGCCGACAACCAGCACGTCGAGCCCAGACCCGGCACCGGCTCGGGACATCCCTCCCCCACGGTGAGGCGGGCATGGTGGGGTGAGCTTCGTCATAGCTTCGTCCCTTGCACATCACGGCCTCGAGCCTCTCCCCGCAGGGAAGCGCAGTATGGCGGCCCCCAGAACGGCGGCGACCAGCGAGGCGGCCAGGATCCCGAGCTTGGCTGCGTCCACGAGGTCGGGGCTGGGGAAGGCGAGGTCGGCGATGAACAGCGACACGGTGTAGCCGATGCCGGCCAGCCCCGCCACGCCCACGATGTGGGCCCAGGCGACGCCATCGGGAAGCCGGCCCTCCTTGGTCCGGACCGCGATCCAGGCCGCGCCGCTCACCCCCACGAGCTTGCCCACCACCAAGCCCAGACCGACACCGCCCGCAACAGCGCTGGCCCCAGGCGCGTCCAGCGACGTGGTCTGGAAGACCACCCCTGCGTTGGCCAGCGCGAACAGCGGCACGATGAGGTAGCTGGTAACAGGGTGGAGCATGTGCTGGAGTCGTTCGGTGACCGACACCGTCGACCTGGCCAGGTCGGTCATGGTCTTCAGCTCTGCGGCGCTGGGCTCCTCGGCCAGGTCGACGCTCCACTCCTCGACCACCACATCCGGGGCCAGCGGCCGGGCGGGTGCCAAAAGGCCGAGGGCCACGCCCGCCAGGGTGGCGTGCACGCCGGATTCGTAGACAGCTGCCCACACGCCCGCTCCGAGCAGGACGTAACCGGGCGCCCACAACACACGCGCCCGGCGGAGGGCGACGACTCCGGTCAGGAGCACAGCTGCCACCAGCAGGGCCGGCCAGTTGATGCCACCGGAGTAGAAGATGGCGATGATGGCGATGGCCCCCACGTCGTCGGCGATGGCAAGCGTGAGCAAGAAGATCTTGAGCGTTCCAGGTACCCGCTTCCCGAGGAGGGCGAGCACGCCCAAGGCGAAGGCGATGTCGGTGGCCATGGGGATGCCCCATCCCCGGCTCCCCTCGCCGCCCAGATTGACGGCGGTATAGATGGCGGCAGGGACGACCATGCCTCCCACGGCGGCGAATACCGGCAGGGCCGCCGTCCGCCAGCGCTGCAGCTGTCCGGCCACCAGCTCGTGTTTGATCTCCAAGCCGACCACGAAGAAGAAGACGGCCATCAGCGCCTCGTTGACGATGTGGCGCAGGTCCTCGCTGCGCGCGACGTCGCCGAGCCCGAGGTTCAGCCTGGTATGCCACAGCGTCTCGTAGCTGGCCTTCCAGGGCGAGTTGGCCCAGGCAAGGGCCACGACGGTGGACAGCAACAGGATGACGGCGCCCGACGACTCGGTGTCGAAGAAGCGCTGCAGCGCCCGGGGCAGGGATCGGCCGGGCCGGGGCAGGGCGCCACCGGGCGTGCTCTCGAGGGTCGTCGGCATCAGGGCCTCCAGGTCGCGTCCTGTCCTGTCGCCGACCAGGCTTCCCGGCACCCCGCCACATGGTAGCCAGTGTCCGACCGGTCTCCGCCCTGATGGTGTGACGGAGCGTCGCGCTGGGAGTTTGCTGAAGCGATTGAGCTGGCCGGCAAGCAGTTGACGCCATTCGCATGACGAATAGACGGTGTTGCGTGGTGGACGCACGCTAGGTCGATGGGCTGCGGCTCCTCCGTCGATTCGGTGCCGTGGAGGCCTACCGTCGGCGCGCCAAGGCATCGGACGAGCCATCATCCGTACCGTCGACGGTCTCTTCCGAAAAAGATCGGTTTGCGTGCTGGCCGCATCGGGCTCATCCCCCCTTCGTGTCGATGGAGACGGAAGTCGAGATATGAGGAGAGTTGTGATGCGGCGGCGCCTGGGTCACGGCCGCAGGTGGCCTTTGGCTGAAAGGAGACGAGGCGCCCTCAGGCCGGCGTCCTGGGGACGAGGTCGCAAGGCTCCTCAATACGGTGCAGGGCGGCTCGAGCAGGCAAGCAGCAGCGCTGGCTCGCGGGACTCCGAAGGTCATCCGACTGCAACGAGCCCGTCAGAGGATCGCAATCGCGTGCGGGAAGAACCGAAACCACAGGCTGGCGGGCTGAGCGAGTGGCCTGCCCGAGATGGAAGAAAGGCAGCTCATGCGGAAGTCGATGGCCATTGCTGGCCTCACTATGACCTTGGTCCTCGTGGGCTGCGGCGACGATTCTGAGGATCCCGTCGGGGCCGGGCCCACGACGACGGTCGATACGGCCCAGTTCTCAACCCTTGACCGAAACGGGGACTCATATCTTGACGTGGACGAGGTCGCGGAGTGGAAGGACCGTGACAGTGTCTTCGCCAAATGGGACGCCGATGCAGACTCCGAGCTTGACCGTGACGAGATTGCCGGAAACGCCTTCTCACTTTGGGACGCTGACCGCAATGGCAAGATCTCGCAACAGGAATGGAAGCAGGGCGCTGAGCTCTGGTACCCGAGAGGCGTTGACTACGGGGTCTACGGAGACTGGGACCGTGACGGAGATTCCGAGCTGGACGCTGACGAGATTAAGGAGAAGTTCGACTTCTCCGTCCTCGGCGAATCCTGGAGGGCTCGACCGATCAGCAGGGAGACTTTCAAGAAGGCCTACTTCGAGCTGTACGACAGCGATGATGACGGGAAGGTATCGACGAGCGAGTGGACACAGGGAAGCCGGGTGTTCGGAATACCTAAGTGACAAGCTTGCTGCCGTGCCGAGCCGTGGTCGACGGAAGACACTCGGTAGTCATGAGGTCTTAGAGGAAGCGACCACGGCGTCGTCCTGGTAGGCAGAGGGGATCCGGGCACGGTGCCACTCCGCCATCCGGGCGCCGTCCTTCAGGAGGAAGAAGAGCGTGAACAGCAGGAGAACCACGCCGCCGACCACCTCGCCGGCCACCTGGGCCCGCCCCGCCTGCCCACCTCCGGCAGTCCGGTCCGTGTTGCGTACGTCGGCTTCCAACTCGTTGACCCGGTCGGGAGCGAGGTCAGCGGCTCGTCCTGAGCCCATCTCTTGGCCGAGGACACCGCCCCGAGCTGTTTCCCTACGTCGCCGAACTCGGTGGCCACGCTTGCGCCGATCCAGGACAGCAGCAGGACGAGGACGCCCAGCGCACTCACGGAAACGGTCGCGGTGGCCAGGGAAGCGGGCCAGCGGTGGGCTCGTAGCCAAGCGGCGGCAGGCTCTAGTGGTGCGTCGGCGATTTGGCTTCGCCCACTCGACCCCGGTAGGGGGACTCTGCGCCGCCGCGTGAGGCAACATCGAGACGATGACATTCATCGTGTCCTCCTACATCTCGGCGAAGGCGAGGAAGGGTTCACCCAGCACGATCGAAGGACGAGGATTGTTCGGCACGGATCGGATCAGCCGAGACGAACTCGTCGCCGTGAAGTCCGGGCACGTCGTCGACACCGCTACGTTGCTGGAACTACCCGAGCAGCTGCAGAAATCCGAGATTCAGATCGCGGAGGGTCTCCACCTCGTCGCTCTCAGCAGCGACGAGTACGAACCGGTAATGCTCTTCATCAACCACTCTTGCGAGCCAAACGTGGGATTCGCGGGCAATGTCGTGCTCGTCGCGATGAGGGATGTCGAGCCGGGGGAGGAACTGACGACTGACTATGCAATGTTCGACGCCTCAGAGGGGAGCATGGACTGCCGCTGCGGCGCACCCGCCTGTCGGCGCACCATCAGGGGGACCGACTGGCAACTCCTCGAACTGCAGTCGCGGTACGACGGCTACTTCTCCTGGTATCTGCAGAAGCGAATCCGGCGCTGAACCCAAGGGGCCCGCGGCCGGCGATGATTGGCCCCGGACGCCCAAGCCACCTCGCAGACGCAGCACTAGCACCGCGGCCAGAAAGCGGGCCAGGATGACCGGCACGACCACCACATGCTGGCTGAGCAAGATCACGATCAGGGCCAGGGCGGCAGCGACGAGGATGCGCCGCCTCCGCGGCAGCGCCGGCCAGAACCAAGGGGATCTCGACCGGCCGTTGAGTTGGCCCACCCACCTCATCGCCCATGAAGTCAGGCGAGTTGTCTCGATCGTTCACGAGGAGCCACCGGCTGGCTGAGACCACTTCGAAAGTCCTCGGCTGGGTTGACCGGGGCTCGCCCGACCGATGATGAGTGTGCGGTGACAGCGGCAGGCCAGTTCCTGCGCTCGATCCGATCGTCACGGTGCCAATCACGGGTGCCTAGGGTCTCTGCAGACCCCACCAAGCACAGTCGAGGTCTCGCGGGTGAACATCATCTGACCTCGATCTCCCATGACGAGGTGATACAGCCCGGGCGTCCCACCATGACCAGTGCCGAAGGAACACGCGACGTGAAGCCCGAGCCGCAGCGCCCGCCCAAACGCGCCCCCTTCCTCCGCCGCACTGCGACGAGCTATCCGTCCGAGGACCGGCGCCGGGTCATGCGATCGCTGTGGCTGACTCCGGACGGGGCGTGGCGGTTGCGGTTCGCCATCATGCTGGGCCTGTCAGTGGTCACGCCGTGACCGGATTGCTCGCCGACTCCCCGGCCGTGGTGATCGGAGCGATGCTCATCGCCCCGCTCATGACGCCCGTCTTGGGCTTCTCCTTGGCCCTCTCAATGGGCTGGCCCCGTCACATGGTCCGGACGGGGGCGACGGTGGCCCTGGCATCGGTGGGTGCTGTCGGGCTTGGCTGGATCCTGGCGGCCGTGCTGGCATCAAACGGTGGTGCTCTCACCGACGAGGTAATGAGCCGCACATCGCCGGGCATGCTCGACCTTCTCGTTGCCTTGGCTGCCGGGGCCGCCGGGGCCTATGCCACGGTACGCGAGGACGTCTCGGCTGCCCTCCCTGGGGTGGCAGTGGCCGTGGCGCTGGTGCCACCACTCGCCGCGATCAGCGTGACCCTCGAAGTAAGACAGCTCGAGCTGGCCAAGGGGGCACTGCTCTTGTACCTGGTCAACCTGGCCGCCATCGTGTTGCTTCTGTCCGGGTTCTGCCCATTCCCCATCTCGGTCAGGTCAAGCGCCGGGTGGCTGCCGGCACAAGCGCCGTGGCTGCCGCCACGATCGCGTTGGCCGTGGCCTTCTCGGGCAGCCTCCGCCACATCGGTGACCGGGCTACCACGGTCGCGGCGATCAACGACGCGGTGCGGCGCTGGTTGGGTCCTGGCACAGACCTCCAGATCCGGCGGGTGTCGCTGGACGGGTCTGCGGTGGCCGTCGAACTGGCGGGGTCGCAAGTGCCGCCGGCAACGAGCGCCCTCGCCGATGCCCTCGTGCCAACGCTCGGCTCGGACGCTTCGGTGCGCATCCGATGGTCCCAGCGTACGAGCGATGCGGCGCGGGAAGGAACCGTTCCCACTCCGGCGGCGAGAGTAGCCAACGACACTGAGACACTGCGGCCCACAGTCGAGGCGTGGCTTCACACGGCGCGGGACCGTGGAGCAGGTCTCGAGATCCTCTCCATGAGACGCGACGGCAATCACGTGACCGTGGAGGTGGGTGGACCGACGGCCCCTCCGCCGGCCCGATCGCTCGCTGCAGGGCTAGCCGCTGAGCGGCGGCAACGCACGAAGGTGACGGTGCGCTGGTCCCCTCGCCAGGAGTTCGCAGCCTCCTCTCACAGCGAGTCGACGACCGCTCCTACCACTCTTCGGGCCCGTCAGGCCGTCGACTCTTGGGCCCGGTCCCGTCCTGAGGCAGTCGTGCTAGGACTGACGGTCGCCAACGGCGTCGCCACCGTGGACCTAGCCGCACAAGAGCCTCCACCCGACCTGGCCGCGCTGGTCGCCGAAGTACGTTCCCGGGCCGGTACCTCCACCGTCGTACGCCTCGCCCCTCTCCGCCAAGTGAGCCCGACAGCCCCTTGAGATCTTGACGAGGGCGCCCCCCGGGACGGGACGGGAGCCGGGTTGCCAAGAGCCCGTCCGCTTCAGGGAGCCGCTGGCTCCAGATGCGCATGAGTGGTGGAAGGTTGGATGATGCTGGAGCTGGACCAGGTTGGACACCGCGCGGTGGGCCGTCGTTACGATGGCCGACTCCAAGACCACCGCGAGGAGCCGATGGCCGCCGGACACCTGGGAGAGGCGGGACTGCAGGGATGGCGGGCACGCCTGGCCGATCGGGTGGCCCCGCAGTATCACGGCGCACGTCGTTCAACGTCGACCAGGTGCGCAGGGCCATCGGCGCACTATTTCTCGGCCTCTCACTGTTCGACCTCGTAAAGGCCGCCCGCGATCTCGCCCGTCGGTAAGGGGGTGAAAGCCCGACAGGACTGACAGCCACGAGTTGCAGCGCCGACCGGGGGCTGCGAAGCGTCCGTCTCTGCCGAGTCGACCATTCGAGCTCGGGGCGCGTACGGCAGCGTTTCAGTTCTCGTGGATGGCCGAGACTGTCTCCATGGAGCCAAACGCCGTCACCGCCCTTGTCACCGCCGCCGTTCTCGGCGCTGTCCACCTGTTCGCCGGCAGGCTGCGCTTTCTCGAGGCCCTCCCCCGTCACTGGCTCCTCTCCGCCTTCGGGGGAATCTCGGTGGCCTACGCGGTGGTGCACTTGCTCCCCGAGGTGGCCGAAGCCGACGAGGCGCTGTCCGACGCGGCCGAGGGGACCCTTCCGTTCCTGGATCGCCATGGCTACCTGGTGGTGCTCGCAGGGCTGGCCGTCTTCTACGGGCTGGAGCGCCTGGCAGCCCTCTCTCGTTTCCCGCACCCTGGCCATGCCGACGAGGGAACCCCTCCTGGCGTCTTCGCCATCAGCGTCGGCTCCTTCGCCGTCTACAACGCTCTAGTGGGCTACCTCTTGGTGCATCGGGCTGACGGGCAAGATGCAGCTGGGCTGGCCCTCTTCGCCGCCGCCCTCGGGGTCCACTTCGTGGTCAACGACTTCGCCCTCCGGGACCACCACAAGCGCCGCTACGAGGAGATGGGAAGGTGGATGCTCTCCGCAAGCATCCTCTTCGGGTGGGTGACGGGGGCGCTTGTGGACTTGTCGGAGGCAACGGTTGGGCTGGTCCTAGCGTTCTTAGCCGGCGGCGTGATCCTCAACGTCTTGAAGGAGGAACTGCCCGATAAGCGCCAAAGCCGCCTCTTCCCCCTGATGGGCGGGATGGTCGGCTATACAGCATTGCTGCTGGCCGTGTAGCCACTAGGGAGATGTGAGCGATGATCGGGTTTGTCGTTTTCGGGTTGATCGTTGGAATCCTTGCTCGTCTGGTCGTCCCCGGCCGCCAGCACCTGAGCCTCGTCACGACGCTGGTCCTCGGCCTCGCCGGCTCAGTAGTGGGGGGCATCGTCGCCAACGCCCTTGGAACCGGTGACATCTTCGAGTTGAACGTCCTTGGCTCTGTGGTGGCCATCGCCGCCGCAGTGGTCTTGATCGTTGTTGGAGACCGCATCGGCGTTCTAGCCAAACGCTCACGTCATGAGATGTAGTACCTGCTGCTGAGAGGTGGCTGAGTCGCGCTCGCAAGAAGGATGGCTGGACGGACAGCGCACCGTCGGCGGAGCCACTCTGGTTCTCACCGACCAAGACGTGAGACGGAAAGGAGGTGGCCGGGATGTGGACCGGGCTCGGGCCCCGACTGGTGCTTCGCTCAGACCGTGGCGTGGTCCATCGAAGGCAGCACCGCACTCCACAGACATCTCGAGACAGCGCGTTGGCTCCTCACGGCATGACCGTCCCGCCGATCGCACCAACGCCATGCTCTTCCAGCCGGCGGTCGGGGGTGGTTTCGCGCCTCGCGGCCCGAGGATTATCCCGGGCGCAGCAGGTGCCGCTTTCCTGGCGCCCCTACCGAATCCTATTGGTGTCATCAAGCTGAGCACCTCGGAGGGCGGGCCCTGCGGCGAGTCGCAACTGGATAACCTGCGCCGGGGATCGCTGAGCCAGAGGAGGCGGACGTGGGTACCCGGATCGACGCCGCGCTGATAATCGTCGGGGCGTCGCTTCTCGTTCTCGGTCTCCTCTCGCGAGTAATCAAGCGCATCTTTCTCTCCAGCGTGCTGCTGGCGCTGCTGATCGGAGTAGCCGTCGGCCCC
>JALYGF010000057.1 GCA_030777325.1 Actinomycetota bacterium
GTCCCGGAGCGAGCCCCAGAGCGAGTCCCGGAGCGAGTCCCGGAGCGAGTCCCGGAGCGAGCCCCAGAGCGAGTCCCCGAGCGAGCCCCAGAGCGAGTCCCCGAGCGAGTCCCCGAGCGAGTCCCAGAGCGAGTCCCCTGGCAGGGTCGGTTCCACCTCCTTGAGCAAGGCCATGCCGAGCCACGCCGTCGCCGGCGAGTCGAACCACAGGAAGCGGGGCTCGGACTCACCGAGGAGGCGGTACATGTCGGTGATGGCCGCCTGGGCCCGGGGGCGGTCGGCAGGCTCGGTGGAGGTGCCGACCGCCATCCACTCGGCGTGGCGCTCGGGAAGAGCGGCCGCCTGGGCTGGGGTGAGGGTCTCGATGCGGGGCATCCGTGGTGTCAGTCGGCGACGTTGCGGATCTCGTCGGGGGTGTACTCGCGCTGCTGGACGACCTCGTAGGAGCCGGGCGGGATGGTGATGGTGGCGTGCTCCTCGTGGCGCAGGGCGACCTCGGCCTCGACCAGGAGGAGGCGCACGTCGTCGTCGGTGACCACCAGCTGGGCCGCCTCGTCGGCGATGGCGTGGGCGTGGCCGGTGACCTCGCCGTAAGCGAGGACAATGCGGCCCTTGTCCCGGGCCACAGGTGTGCACCCCTCAGGGACGCTGCCCACCTGTCGGAGGAAGACATCTCCCTGGCGGAACTGCGTGGGGCTGGCTGTCGTGGTCATTGGTTGCTGCTTCTCCTTTCGCTCGGGTCGGTCCCGATCTGTGGTGCGCCTGGCGCGCACGACCAGCAGCGCGGCGTACGCCGGCGACTCGCTGGTGGGGCGCCGGGCCATGTTCAGCCCTTCGGCGCCCGGAGCCTGGACTGCTCCGCCTCGCTGAGCTCATGGCCGTGGCGGATGAGCAGGTCGAGGTGCTCGACGAGGCGAGGCTCGTCCCACGTGTCTCTGTGCTCCCAGGCAAGGTCGGCCTCCACCTCGGCCAAGGCCAGGGCCAGGGCCGCCTTGGTCAGCTGGTCGGGCCCGGTGGCAGCGAAGGCCTGCAGGGCGCCCCGCCAGTCCTTGTACGGCGTGCCGTAGCTCCTGCCGGCCGTGTCGAACGTCTCAGTGGTGAGCGGCTCGAGGCCGAGCAGACGACAGGCCGCTGGGGCCGCTCCCACCTGGTGAGCGCCGACGACCACTGCGGCCAGGTGAGTAAGCACGTCCCCCTTGGGCAGGCGTGTTCCGAGGATCCGCCGTGCGACCTCCTGCCGCGCCTCGCCCGCCTCCCGGAGGGCCTTGCGCTCGTCTTGGAGTCGCGCCTCTTTGGCCTTGCGCTTGGCCTCGGCCGGCGACGTGGTGGCGGCGTGGGTAGCCGGCTTGGTGCACACGGCGACGAGCAGTTCGGCGCTGTCGTGGGGGAAGGTGAGGGCGTGGCACGACAGTGAGTCGTGCCCTGCGACATCGAGATCCCCGTAGCCCGAACCGACCCGGCGCACCTTGGTCGAGTGCAGGTTCGCCGGCGTGGCGATCACCCGGTAGCCGGCCTCCTTGGCCTCGCTCACAGCAGCGGCCCGGGCCTGGGCCCGCTGGGCCGCATGCAACTCACCCTCCACCGCCCGCTGCACCGACATGTACGCACCACGGCCGAGCACTCGGGCTGTGGCGGCGGGGTCATCGGCCAGCTTGGTCAGCTCCTGGGCTTCGGCCAGGGTGATTCCGCCGGAATCAAGGAAGGTGCGGGCATCCGAAGGGAGCCTGAGGAGGTTCAGACGCTTGGAGACGTGGCTCTGCGAGATGCTGAGGCGCTTGGCCAGTCGGCGCTGGGTGTAGCCCATGCCCATCAGGCGGTCGAAGGCCTCGGCCTCCTCGAGGGGCGCCAGGTCCTCGCGCTGCAGGTTCTCGATGAGCATGAGCTCTTGGCGGGCCGCGTCGTCGAGGTCCTGGCGCACCACGGCGGTGACCTCGCCCAGGCCGGCGATGCGGGCCGCCGCGTGACGCCGGGCCCCCGCCACCAGCTGATAGGTGCCGTCGCCGAGCGGGGTGACCACCAGTGGCTCGATGATGCCGACGGCGGCGATGCTGGCGGCCAGCTCGGTCACGTCGCCGACGCTGCGCCGGGGGTTGTCCGGGGCGGGGACGATCTTGTCGATGGAGAGCACTTCGATCACGGAGCGCTCCCGTCGATCCGTCGGCCGAGTTCGGCCAGCCGTGGCCAGCGCCGCGCCGCCAGCGCGTTCGCCGCCGCTCGCCACAGGCGCCTCATTTCCGACTCCCTCGAAGCCGCTGTAGCCCGTCCAAGGCGCCGGCCAGCAGGATGCGAGTGCCCTGGTCGTCAGCACCCCTGGACTCGGCAGAGGACAGGGCAGCCTCGGTCAGCTCCAGTGTGTTGTCGATCGCCTCCAAGACAACGGCACGACCGATCAGGTACCCAGCAACCAGGCCGCCGATGGCAACCAGCCAGACGAGGGTCACGGTATCCACGTGACCATCCCCGCTTCTTCTGCGGCCTGAGCGCTGGTGCCAGAGGGGTGCCGGTTGACCGCCTCTAGCAGCTCAGGCGACGGCCGCTTCGCGATACCCCGGAACGGCCTTCCGAAGATAGCAGCGCGTGAACAAGCCCCATGATGGCGCCGTGCGTCTGGGTGCAGCAGTACCTGAAGTAAGCGCAGCGCGCCTGCTTGTTCCTCCGGATGGTGAATCCGGGCCCGGAATGTCCGATCAGGTGCAAGAAGCTGTACGACCGGGTAGAAAGCATCGCATGAGATTTCGACTTGGATTGAGCGTGGGTTTCGGGCTCGGGTACTACCTCGGCGCCAGGGCCGGGCGGGAGCGATACGAGCAGATCAACGACATGGTCCGGCGGGTCAAGCGGTCGGACACCTACGAGACGGCGACCGAAAAGGCCAAGGACGTGGTCGACGTCGGCGTCGACAAGGCCAAGGAGGTCGTGGACTCCAAGCTGGGCGGTGACAGCGACGGCGCCAACGGCGCGGTGGTCCCTCCCCCGCCTCCCGACGACCCCTTCCTGAGGACAACGCCTCCCGGTCTCTGACACCCCGGACCGGCCAGCCCGGTCCCCGTGCGGCAGGCTGCACCGGGGGCTACGCCTCCTCCAGGTAGTCGTGCAGCCGCTGGCTCCTGGCTGGATCTCGCAGCTTGGCGAGCACCTTGCCCTCGATCTGGCGGATTCGCTCCCGGGTCACCCCGAACTCCTTTCCGACCTCTTCGAGCGTGCGGGCTTGGCCGTCCTCCAGGCCGAACCGCATGCGCACCACCTGACGCTCCCTCTCTGACAACTCGGAGAGCGCCTGCTTCACCGCCTGATTGAGCAGCGCGCGCGCCGCAGCGGCCGCAGGTACCACGGCCGACTCGTCCTCGATGAGGTCCCCCAGACTGAAGTCCTCGTTGCCCATGGGTTGCTCGAGGGACACGGTGTCCTGGCCCATGCGCAGGATCTCCCGCACGCGGGACGGCTCCAACTCCACCCGGGCGGCGATTTGCTCGACCGAGGGTTCGCTGCCCAGCTCCTGCACGAGCAGGCGCTGGGCCTGCGACACCTTGTGGAGGGTCTCGACCATGTGCACCGGGATGCGAATGGTTCGGGCCTGCTCTGCAATGGCCCGGGTGATGGCCTGGCGAATCCACCACGTGGCGTAGGTCGAGAACTTGAAGCCCTTGGTGTAGTCGAACTTTTCCACCGCCCGCATGAGGCCCACGTTGCCCTCCTGGATCAGGTCCAAGAACGCCATCCCTGCGTTGCGGTAGCGCTTGGCGATGGAGACCACCAGCCGGAGGTTGGCGTTGATGAGGCGCTGCTTGGCTTCGAGCCCCTCGACCACGACCCGCTCCTGGTGGTGCAGCCAGTCGGTGGGCACGTGGGCCGGACCGCCGCAGCGATCCTCGACCTCGGCGATCCGCTCCGCCGCTGCCAAGCCGGTCTCGACGCTACGCGCCAGGCTCACTTCTTCCTGGGCGGTGAGGAGCGGGACCTTGCCGATCTCCTTGAGATAGATGCGAACCGGGTCCGAGACGCCGTTGCCCCGGGAGTCGTCCCTGTCTTCGTGAGCCGCCCCCCTTGGCCTCCGTGCGTTCGGCGACGGCTTCGTCGCCAGCGGGTCTGCCTTGGTGGCCGCCTTGAGCCCGTGGCCCTCGTGATGCGAGGACTCTTGATGGGCCGCGGCCACGTCGTCGCCGTCGAAGACGATGCCCTCGGCCTTCACCGCACCGATCACGGCGTCTATGACCTCGGGCGTGAGCTCGACGGAGTGCAACACCGTCGCCACGTCGTCTGCAGTAACCACACCATGCACCTTGCCCTTGGCCAGGAGCCCGGCGAAAGCTTGGGCGAATCCGACCTCCGGGCTAGGAAGCTCAGGACTCCCGTCGGTCAGCCTCTGTGGTGGCACCACTGAGCAAGCCAACCTACCAAGCCGCTCGCCGCTTCGGGGTCGGGAAGGCGCTCGAGCGTGAGCTTGAGCCAACCGACGGTTCGGGAGAGCTCGGGGAAGCGCTCCTCGGACGCTCGAGCTTCTGCTTCGAGCTGGTGCAGGGCTCGTTCAACGGCACGATGGACCAGGAGGTTCAGCACGTCGTCGGTATCGGCGTGCGCCTCCTCCACCGCCAGGCGTTGCAGCAGCTCGGCGGCCCCGGGGTCGGCGGAATCGATCGCTTCTCGCAGGGTCACCGACGATTCAACCGCCCGGAAGGCAGCCAGGTGCAAGTCGTCGGCGAAGAGGACCTCGTGCAGGCGGTGGACGACCTCGTCTCCCTTGTGCACGGCGAGCCGAAGCGCCTCGAGCTCGGGGCCGCCGCCTTGGGGCTGCTTCCTCGGCTCCACCAGCCGCTGCCACGGCCGGTCGTGACGTGACGCGGCACCGAGCGCGGCCCGCAGGCGATCGGGCTCCACGCGGCAACGGCCGGCGACCTGCATGAGGTACTGATCACGCACGAGCTCGTCGGGATGCTCGCTCACCACGCTCATCGCCGCCTGTGCGCCTCGTGCTCTGCCCTCGGGCGTGCTCAGGTCCGCGCCGGCCAGCACCCGCTCGAGGCGGAAGGCGAGCAGCGGCTTGGCTTCCTCCACCGCCTCCCGCAGCGCGCCCGGGTCGCTGCGGGCCAGGTCGCCCGGGTCGGTCCCCGGCGCCAGCGGGGCAACCGCCACGTCGACCTCGTACTGCTGCTCCCATTCGTAGAAGCGCTCTGCTGCTGCCTGCCCGGCGGCGTCGGCGTCGTAGGCGAGCACGATGCGACGGGCGAAGTTCTTGAGCGTGCGGAAGTGCTCGTCCGCCAGCGCCGTGCCACACGTGGCCACGGCTCGGGGGATGCCCGCCTCGAAGCAGCCGATGACGTCGGTGTAGCCCTCGCAGACGACCACCTCTCCGGTGGTTACCACCTCGGACTTGGCCCAGTTGAGTGCGTAGAGGGTTCGCCGTTTTGCGTAGATGGCGGTCTCCTGAGAGTTCTTGTACTTGGGCCCGTCGTGTCCGGGGAGGATGCGCGCCCCGAAGGCCACGGGCGCTCCGGAGGCGTCGAAGATGGGGAACATTACCCGTGCCCGGAAGGCATCCTGGTGGCGGCCCCGACGGTTGACGAACCCGAGACCGGCCTCGCTGAGCACGTCGGTCGGCAGGCGGAGCGCCCGAGACAGCGCGTCCCAGTCGTCCGGGGCCCAACCCAGCTTGAACCTGCGCACCACATCGCCGTCGTAGCCGCGGGACCGCAGGTAGCCCCGGGCCGGCGCCGCCCCGGGGGAGGTGAGAAGGCACTGGTGGTACCACTCGACGGCAGCCTCCATGGCCTCGACGAGGCGGGAACGGCGCTTGTGGTCGTGGCCCTCTTTGGCATCGTCGTAGCGAAGCTGTATGCCCGCCCGCGACGCCAGCCTTTCCACCGCCTCAGCGAAGTCGAGGTGCTCGACCTCCCGCACGAAGGTGATTGCGTCCCCCTTGGCCTGGCAGCCGAAGCAGTAGTACAGGCCCTCCTCGGCGTTGATGGAAAAGGATGCCGTCTTCTCGGCGTGGAACGGGCACAGCCCCACCCACCGTCGCCCCACCCGGCGGGTCTGGATGTGCTCCCCCGCCACCTCCACCAGGTCGGTGGCCGCCCGCACCCGGGCGATGTCCTCCTCGACGATCCCCACTCAACGGACGGTACCCGAGAGGGCAGGCCGGACGTTGTGGAAGCCGAACCGACACGGAAAGCGTGTCGTTTTGGCTACCAGAAGCGGGAAGGCGGGACGCTAGCCCTTGCCGTCCTGGGCGAGAAGGGCTTGGGCCGCGGCCAGCCGGGCGATGGGGACCCGGAACGGCGAGCAGCTCACGTAGTCGAGGCCGGCGTCGGCGAACAGGGCGATGGACTCGGGATCGCCGCCGTGCTCGCCGCACACGCCGAGCTTCAGGTCGGGACGGGTGCGCCGTCCCCGCTCGGCCCCGGTCCTGACCAGCTCGCCCACTCCGTTGGGATCGATGGTCTCGAACGGGTTGCGCTTGAGCAGCCCCTGCTCGAGGTAGGCGACCATCATGCGCCCCTCCACGTCGTCCCGGCTGAAGCCGAACGTCATCTGGGTGAGGTCGTTGGTGCCGAAGGAGAAGAAGTCGGCCTCCTCGGCGATCTCGTCTGCCCGCAGGGCTGCTCGCGGTGTCTCGATCATGGTGCCGATCTGCACGTCGACGGGCTTCTCGACTCCCTGGGTCGCCTCGGCGATGGCGTCGACGGCCCATCCTCGGGCGAGGCCCATCTCCTCGCGCGTCACCGTGAGGGGGATCATCACCTCCACCATGGGCTTGCCGCCCATCTTCACCCGCTCGGCGGCCGCCTCCATGAGGGCGCGGACCTGCATGGCGTAGAGGCCCGGCTTGAGCACGCCGAGGCGCACGCCGCGGGTGCCGAGCATCGGGTTGAACTCGTGCCAGGTCTCAGCGGCGCGGAACAGGTCCCGCTCCTCGTCGGACAGGCCCTGAGTGGCGGCCTTGATGGCCAGCTCCTCGGTGCGGGGAAGGAACTCGTGCAGAGGTGGGTCGAGCAGGCGCACGGTGACCGGGAGACCGTCCATGGCTTCGAGGATCTCCACGAAGTCGGCCTTCTGTGCCTCCCGCAGCCGCTCGAGGGCCGCCTCTTCCTCCTCGGTCGTCTCGGCCAGGATCATCTCCCGGACGATGGGGAGGCGGTCCTCGCCCAGGAACATGTGCTCGGTCCGGCACAGGCCGATGCCCTCGGCGCCGAAGTCACGGGCGTTCTTGGCGTCGGGGCCGGTGTCGGCGTTGGCCCGCACCGCCAGCTTCCCCTTGCGGATCTCGTCGGCCCACTGGAGCACCTGGTCGAACTCGGGCGGCGGCTGGGCGACAGTGAGCTCCAACTCGCCCGCCACCACCTGACCACTGGAGCCGTCGATGGACAGGGTGTCACCCTGGTTGATCGTGACGCCGCCGGCGGTGAACGACTTGCCCTTGATGCGCACCGACTCGGCTCCCACCACCGCCGGCTTGCCCCAACCACGGGCCACGACGGCGGCGTGGCTGACCAGCCCACCGCGGGCGGTGAGGATGCCCTGGGCCACGATCATGCCGTGGACGTCCTCGGGCGACGTCTCGCTTCTGACGAGGATGACGCGCTCGCCCCGGTCGGCCGCCTCGGCCGCCTCGTCGGCGGTGAAGTAGGCACGGCCGACGGCGCCTCCGGGCGACGCACCCAGCCCCTTGGCGATCACGGTCGCGTTCTCGGTGGTGAGCTGCGGGTGCAGCACCTGGTCGAGGTGCTCGGCAGTGACGCGCTGCAGCGCCTCGGCCTTGGACAGCTTGATCTTGCGCTCCTTGGTCATGTCCACCGCCATCTTCAGGGCGGCGGCACCAGTGCGCTTGCCCACGCGGGTCTGCAGCATCCACAGCTTGCCCTGCTCGATGGTGAACTCGGTGTCGCACATGTCTCGGTAGTGCTGCTCGAGCCGATCGAAGATGGCGTGGAGTTCCTTGTCCACCTTGGGGAAGTGGCTGGCGAGCGCCGACAGGGGCTCGGTGTTCCTGATGCCGGCCACCACGTCCTCCCCCTGGGCGTTGACCAGGAAGTCACCGTAGGAGCCCTTGGCACCGGTCGCTGGGTCGCGGGTGAACCCCACGCCGGTGCCGGAGTTGTCGTCGCGGTTGCCGAACACCATGGCCTGGACGTTCACCGCCGTCCCCAGCTCGTGGGCGATGCGCTCACGGAGTCGATAGGCGATGGCCCGGGGGCCGTTCCAGGACCGGAACACGGCTTCGACGGCTCCCCGCAGCTGCTGTTCCGGATCCTGGGGGAACGGCGAGCCGGTGTGGCGGGCGACCACGTCCTGGTAGCGAAGCACGAGCCGGCGCAGCGTGTCCGGTGACACCTGGGAGTCGGCAGTGACGCCATCCCACTCCTTGGCGGTGTCGAGCAGGCGGTCGAACTCCTCACCCTCGACGCCCAGCACGATGCGGCCATACATGTGGATGAACCGGCGGTAGGAGTCGTAGGCGAATCGCTCGTCGCTGGTCTGCTTGGCCAGACCCTCGACCGACTCGTCGTTGAGGCCCAGGTTCAAGACCGTGTCCATCATCCCCGGCATCGAGAACTTGGCACCGGAGCGAACGCTCACGAGAAGGGGGTCGGCGGCATCGCCCAATCCCTTGCCCATGGAATTCTCGAGCTTCTTGACCTGCTTGGTCACCTCGTCGGACAGGCCCTCGGGCCAGCCCGATCCCATGTAGTCCCTGCAGGCGTCGGTGGAGATCGTGAAGCCGGGGGGCACCGGGAGGTCCAGCACCGAGGTCATCTCGGCCAGGTTGGCGCCCTTGCCCCCGAGCAGGTCCTTCAGGCTCATGGGCGGCTTCTTGTGCTTGTGGTCGAAGGCGAAGACGTAGGGCATGGCCGATCAGCCTAGGTGAAGGGCTTCGCCGGCTCAGGGGCCGAGCCGGGAGGCGAGCTCCTGAACCAGGTTGTCGATCGGCACCCGCACCTGTTCCAACGTGTCGCGCTCGCGGATGGTGACGGCCCGATCGTCCAGGGAGTCGAAGTCCAGCGTCACGCAGTAGGGAGTGCCCACCTCGTCCTGGCGGCGGTACCGCTTGCCGATGGACTGCGTCTCGTCGTAGTCGCACTGGAAGTGAGGCTGGAGCAGCCTCAGGACCTCCCGAGCGGTTGGAGTGAGGGTCTCCTTCTTCGACAGCGGCAGCACGGCCACCTTGTTCGGCGCCAAGCGGTGGTGCAGGCGGAGCATGGTGCGGGCTTCTCCACCGACCTCGTCCTCGCTGTAGGCGGCAAGCAGGAAGGCCATCATGCTGCGCGCAGCACCGGCGGCCGGCTCTACCACATGGGGCACATATCGCTCCCCGGTGGCCTGGTCGAAGTACTCGAGGCGCTCGCCCGAGTGCTTGCAGTGCTGCACGAGGTCGTAGTCGGTGCGCTGGGCGATGCCCTCCAGCTCTCCCCACCCCCAGGGAAAGCGGAACTCGATGTCGACCGTCCCCGCCGAGTAGTGGCTGAGCTCGTCCTGCTCGTGGTGGCGCAGGCGGAGAAGGTCGGACGGGATGCCGAGGTCGGCGTACCAGCGCATGCGCTCCGCGCACCAGTACTCGAACCACCTCGGCCCCTCAGCCGGCGGCACGAAGTACTCCATCTCCATCTGCTCGAACTCCCGGGTACGGAACACGAAGTTGCCGGGCGTGATCTCGTTGCGGAACGACTTCCCGACCTGGGCGATCCCGAACGGAGGCTTCTTTCGCGTCGTTTGCAGGGCGTTCATGAAGTTGACGAAAATGCCCTGGGCCGTCTCAGGCCGCAGGTACGCCTCGGCGGCCTCCTCCTCCACCGGGCCCACGAAGGTCTTGAACATCATGTTGAACGGGCGCGCCTCGGTGAGGTCACGAGAACCGCAGTTGGGGCACGAGTCCTCTATGTGGTCGGCCCGCCACCGCTCCTTGCAGTTCCGGCAGTCCACCAGGGGGTCGCTGAAGTTGTCCAGGTGTCCCGACGCCTCCCACACCTTTGGGCTCATCAAGATCGACGAGTCCAAGCCGACCACGTCGTCGCGCAGCTGCACCATCGAGCGCCACCAGGCGTCCTTGACGTTCCTCAGCAGTAGCACGCCCAATGGGCCGTAGTCGTAGGTGGAGCGGAAGCCGCCGTAGATCTCGCTCGAGGCGAAGACCAGGCCCCGGCGCTTGCACAAGTTGACGACCTTGTCCATCAGGTCCGGACCGGCTTCGAGCACGGGCTGGAGACTAGGCGCCGTCCAGGACCCCGACCGAGCGCAGGCGGCGCTCGAGGTGGTGCTCGACGGACCGGGTCGCCAGGCGTTCCGCCTCTTTGGTGGCCGGGCTGGCCGGCTCGCCGAGCACGCCGGCCAGGTCGCCACCGAGGATGCGCCGGAGTATCTCGAGGGCCGCCGGACTGATGGGCACGCCCCGCCGGCACGACCGGCACAACACCCCGCCCTCGGCGTGGTCGAATGCCTCGAGCGACTCCTCGGTGCCGCACGACGCGCACTGGGAGAGCAACGGATGGGCGCCTTCGAGGGACAACAGTTTCCAGAGGAAGGCGGCCAGCACCAGCTCGGCGTCGTGCGCGGCCAGCGCCCGGAGGGCCCCCAGAAGCATCTGGTACATCCGGGGGCTGGGCTCGCGCTCCTGGGCCACCTGGTCCACGGCTTCGAGCATCGAAGCCGCCCGGCTCACCCGGTGGAGGTCCTCGCGGATGGTGCGGAAGTGGTCCAGGGTCTCGGCCTGGGTGACGATGTCCAGCTCGCGTCCCTCGTAGAGGAGGAGGCTCGCGTGGGTCAAGGGCTCCAAGCGGGCGCCGAAACGGCTCTTGGTCTTGCGCACCCCTTTGGCCACGGCCCGGACCTTGCCGTGGCCCTGGGTGACGAAGGTGACGATGCGATCGGCCTCGCCCAGCCGCAGGGTGCGAAGGACGATTCCCTGCTCGCGATAAAGACTCACGTCTTCGCCTCCCAACCGAAGGTTGCTCGGCGAGCTGTTCGGCGCCTCCGCCGACCGGCGGAGCCGGACCGGCTCCGGCACTCAAACTTCGTTTGCCGGCAGCCGGGGGGGCCGCCTTCGGCGACTACTGCGGCCGCCGGAAGCGCCGCAGGTGCCCCTCCGGCCGCAGGAGAAAGATGTGAGAGCGGAGGGGGAGCGGCTCCGCCGGGAGCCCGCAGCACGGTCGAGCTCGCCGAGCAAGCTCCGCTTGCGAGGCGACCTCTCATTCGAGGCCCCCGAAGCGGCGGTCCCGGCTCTGGTACTCACGCACCGCCTCGAAGAGGTTCTCGCGGCGGAAGTCGGGCCACAGCACGTCGGTGAACATGAGCTCGCTGTAGGCCAGCTCCCACAGCAGGAAGTTGGAGATGCGGAACTCACCCGACGTGCGAATCACCAGATCCGGATCGGGCATGTCGGGAAGGTAGAGGTGCGAGCGGATGGCCTTCTCGTCCACCTTCTCGGGCGGGATCCCCTCAGCCACGAGGCTTCGCACCGCGTCCACGATCTCTGCCCGTCCTCCGTAGTTGAAGGCGATGGTGAGGGTCATGGCCTTATTGGCCTCTGTGCGCTCCAGCGCCTCGTCCATGCTCCGGAGGAGGCGCTTGGGCACACGCCAGTCCCGCCGGCCCGCGAAGCGGACACGCACGTCTCGCTCGTCGAGCTCGGCCAACCGGCGGGTGATGATGGACTGGTTGACCCCGAGGAGGTAGCGAACCTCGTCGGCGGGACGCTTCCAGTTCTCGGTGGAGAAGGCGTACACGGTGAACCACTCGATGCCCAGCTCCAGCGCCCCCTCCACCACGTCGAAGAGCGCCTCTTCACCGGCATCGTGTCCCTCGTTGCGGGGTAGGCCGCGTTTGCGGGCCCAGCGGCCGTTGCCGTCCATCACGCACCCGACGTGGACGGGCACGCGGAGAGGGTCTATGCCGTCGAGCTCCACACAGCGACGGTACCTCGCGTGATCCACCCACTGGCGTTCCCGGCAGTGGGTGGTTCGCCGGGATCGGCGCGGAGATTGCCTTGATGGGCTGAGGCCGCCTGACGGAGGGCTATCAGTCGTGGCACGATGGCGCCGTGCAACTACGTGAGGCCATCACTGGAAGAGACGCCGGGCCCAACAAGCAGGTGATGGCGCTGCTGGCAGTGGCCATCGTGCTGCTCGGAGTGTTCGCATATGCGGCGTCACCGTTCACGGCGGCCGGCGGGCTCAGGTGCAACGGGGCGTTGGTCGGCTCGACGCCCAAGGAGAAGGTCACCACGGGGCTGCTCGTCGGCCGGGAGAAACCCCTGTGCCGAGCAAAGGGCAACAGCCGCCTGATCGTCGCCGGCGTGGCCACTCTGATCTCGCTGATCCTCGGCCTGAGCGCCGTCCTCCTGCCGACGGGCCCCCTCGAGGACCTGTTCCTGCGACGCGACGAGTGACAGGTCCCAGCCTGCCTAGAAGCCCAACCGCTCCAGCGCCTTTGGATGGCGCTGCCAGTCCTTGTCCACCTTCACGAACAGCTCCAGGTAGGTCCCCGGCGCGAGCTGCTCGCGCACCCGTGTACCGACCTCCTTCAAGACCTCGCCTCCCTTTCCGATGACGATCCCCTTCTGGGAGTCCCGCTCAACCAAGATCTCGCATCGGATGCGCGGCCACTCCCACTCGGTGACTCGGCAGGCGATGGAGTGCGGAACCTCCTCCCGGGTCACGGCCAGGAGCTGCTCACGCACCAGCTCGGCCACCCAGAAGGCCTCGGGGACGTCGGTCACCACGTCGTCGGGGTAGTACTGCGGACCTTCGGGTAGCCGCTCGATGAGGGCGTCCACCAGCGCGTCGACCCCCTCCCCGGTCCTGGCCGACACCGGGAAGTAGGCGGCTCGATCGAGCTCGGCTGCGGCCGTGAGCTGGCTCAGCACCTGCTGCCGGGAGGCGACGTCGATCTTGTTCACCACCACCAGGGCGTCTCCCGGCACCCGGTCGGCCACGAAGCGGTCGCCCCGGCCCAGCGGGGCGGTGGCATCGAGGACCAGCGCCACCACGTCCATGCCCCCGGCTGCTTCCACCGCAGTGTCGTTGAGCCGCTCGCCCAGCAGGGTCCGGGGCTTGTGGATGCCGGGGGTGTCCACGAAGACCACCTGGGCGTCCTTGCGGTTGAGGACCCCCCGTACCTGGGCACGCGTCGTCTGTGGCTTGTCGGAGACGATGGAGACCTTCGACCCGAGGATGCGGTTGAGCAGCGTGGACTTGCCCACGTTGGGGCGACCCAGCAGGCTGACGAAGCCCGACCTCACTCGCTCGCCGCTTGCCTCTCGGCCTCCCGCTCGGGTTCCGCCTCGGTTCGAGGCAGCTTGGCGATGCGAACTCTGCCGATCCTGCGCCGCTGCACCCGCTCGGCGGTCAGTCGGTGGCCGTCGGCGTCCACCTCCTCGCCCTCGCTCGGAACGTGGCCCATGAGGTTGCACACCAGCCCGGCGACGGTGTCCCACTCACCGGTCGGTAGCTCCGCCTTGAGCAGCTGGTTGAGCTCGTCGATCGGCATGCGGCCGTCCACCCTTACGTCGCCGTTGGCCAGCGGCTCGATGGTCTTCTCCTCCACATCGAACTCGTCGATGATCTCGCCCACCAGCTCCTCGATGAGGTCCTCGAGCGTCACCAGACCCGCCGTGCCGCCGTACTCGTCGACCACGACCGCCATGTGGTACTTCTCCAGCTGCATCTCCTTCAGGAGGTCGTTGGCCCGCTTGGTCTCCGGGACGAAATGCGCCTCTCGGACGAGCGGACGAATCTCCTCATCGGCCTTGCCTTCTCGCTCGGCCCTCATCAGGTCCTTGATGTAGAGGACACCGGCGATGTCGTCGATGCCGTCGTCGTACACGGGGAAGCGGGAGTGGCCCACGGACATGGCCCGCTCCATGACATCGCCCACCTTCTCGTCGATCTCCACGGCGATCATGTCTGTGCGAGGCACCATGACCTCGCGGACCACGGTGTCGCCGAAACGGATGATGGAGTGGATGAGGGCCCGCTCCTCGCGCTCGATTACCTCCTCGTCGGCTGCCGTGTCGGCCATGGCCAGCAGCTCCTCCTCGGACACGAAGGGGCCTTCCTTGATCCCCTTGCCGGGGATGAGGACGTTGGCCAGCCCGATCAGGGCTCGGGCCACCATACGAATGGGCAGGAAGTTGGCGATGGCGTGAATGGCGGGTGCGACGAACAGGGCCGCCCGCTCGGGGTGCTGAACGGCCCATGTCTTGGGGACCACCTCGGCCAGGACGAAGATGGCCACCACGTCGAAGACGATGGCCACCAGGACACCTCCTAGGTCACCGAAGCGCTCTCCGGTGAGCGTGGTGACGAGCGAGGCCAGGACCATGTGACACACCAGGACCAGGAGGAGGACCGGGTTGAGGAAGCGCTCGGGGTGCTCCACCAGGCGGGTGAGCCGCCGCGAGCCGCGCTTGCCTTCCTCCTCGAGCGAGATGGCCTTCACCCGGTTGACCCGGGTGAGGCTCGTCTCCGAGAGGGCGAAGAAGGCGGCCATCATGAGGAGGGCCAGGATGGCCACCACCATGAGCGTCTCCGCGCCGGTCACCGGGGCGCTCCTGCGGCGGCTGCGTGAAAGCGGTCGAGCAGCTCCCGCTCCCGCCGCTGCATGAGCCGAGCCTCGAGGGGGTCCTCGTGGTCCATGCCCATGAGGTGCAGGATGCCGTGCACCACCAGGAGGGCCATCTCGTCCTCATAGGTTCCTGAGTGCTGGGAACTGTTGCGTGCCGCGACTGCGGGGCATATGACGAGGTCACCTAGCATGGAGGGAGTTCCGTCCCCGGCCTCGGCGTCGTCGATGGGGAAGGCGAGGACGTCGGTGGGGCCCTCCTCGCCGGCGAAGCGCCGGTTCAGCTCGGCCATCTCGCCCTCGCCCACGAACGCCATCGACAGCTCAACAGCGCCGGTCAGGCCCTGCGCGTCGAGCACGTCGGCGGCCAGCCCCTGCCAGCGCTGGGTGTCGACGGGTTGCTCGTCCTGTTCGTCGGTGACGAGCACGTTCGCCATCAGCCCCGACCGTCCTGGTCCGACTCGTCGGACGCCCGCTCGTAGGCCGAGACGATGTCCTGCACGATCCTGTGGCGCACCACGTCGCGGGCGCCGAGGCGCACGAAGGACAGCCCCTCGATGCCGCCGAGGACCTCCTCCAGCCCGTGGAGGCCGGACTTGCCCACGGCCAGGTCGATCTGAGTCACGTCTCCCGTCACCACCGCCTTTGACCCGAACCCGATGCGGGTGAGGAACATCTTCATCTGCTCGGCGCTGGTGTTCTGGGCCTCATCGAGGATGATGAAGCTGTTGTTCAGGGTGCGGCCCCGCATGAACGCCAGCGGGGCGACCTCGATGGCTCCCCGCTCCATGAGCCGGGGCATGGCATCGGTTCCGAGCATGTCGAACAGGGCGTCGTACAGCGGTCGCAGGTACGGGTCGACCTTCTCCATCAACGTGCCGGGAAGGAAACCGAGACGCTCCCCTGCCTCCACCGCCGGGCGGGTGAGGATGATGCGCTCGACCTGCTTGGCCTGGAGCGCCTGCAGGGCGAGGGCCACGGCCAGGTAGGACTTGCCCGTCCCAGCCGGACCGATGCCGAAGGTTATGACGCTGCCCGTGATGGCGTCGACGTAGCGCTTCTGGCCTGCCGTCTTCGGGCGCACGCTGCGGCCCCGGGACGAGCGCAGCACCTCGGCCGTCAGCACCTCTGACGGGCGCTCGTCAGCCTTGACCATGTCGATGGTGCGGCCGACGTTGGTGGCGTCGAGGGCGTGACCCTGCTCGAGCAGGAGAACGAGCTCGTTGAACAGCTTCCCCACCTGCTCGGCTTCGTCACCCTCGATGCTGATCTCGTTGCCGCGGGCATGAATATTCGTGCTGCTGAAGGACTTCTCGACCAGACGGAGGAGCTCGTCGCGTTGGCCGACGAGCCCGACCATGA
>JALYGF010000058.1 GCA_030777325.1 Actinomycetota bacterium
CGGCGCGCGCCGTCCTGAGCGCGGGGCCTGGCCCCTTCACGCCCGGCTGGCCAACCGCTTCCTGGCCCTGGAGTTGCGACGCCGCACCGGCCTCCAGCTTCACGACCTCGGCCCCATGCGGGCGGCGAGGAGGAGCGCCCTCTTGGAGCTCGGGATCATGGACAGGCGTTCCGGGTGGCCGTTGGAGATGGTGCTGAGGGCGGCTCGAGCCGGTTGGCGAGTGGTCGACGTGCCCGTGGCCTACCGGGCTCGAGCCGGGCGGTCCAAGGTGACCGGCACCGTGCGAGGCACCGTGACGGCGGCGCGGGACATGGCGGCGCTTCTGCGGTGAGACACGGTCCCGACCGCCAGTCCTGCCGGCTCCTCGTCATGGCCAAGGCACCCGTACCCGGCCGGGTCAAGACCCGCCTGTGCCCGCCGTGCAGTCCCTCCGAGGCCGCCCTCATCGCCCGGGCCGCCCTCGAGGACACGCTGGCCGCGGCGCGGGACGCCCTTCCCGGCCACGTGGTCGTCATGCTCGACGGCGAGCCCGGGCCGTGGATGGCGCCGGACGTGTCGGTCATGGGGCAGCGCCAGGGTGATCTGGCCCGCCGGTTGGCGGGCGCTTTCGACGACGTCGGGGCGCCGGCATTGGCCATTGCCGGTGACACGCCGCAGGTCAGCACGTCGTTGCTGGTACTGGCGGCCACCCGGCTGCTGTCTCCGGGCGTGGACGCCGTGCTCGGTCCGACCGACGACGGCGGCTACTGGGTGATCGGCCTGCGCCGTTCGGACCCCGACGTGTTCGTCGGAATCCCGATGAGCACGGACCATACGGCTGCGGCCCAGCGCGACCGGCTGCTGCAGCTCGGCCTGAGCTGGGTGGAGCTGCCCTCCCTCCGAGACGTCGACACCTTCGAGGACGCCGTCGCTGTGGCCGCCGGCGTGCCCGGCTCCCGCTTCTCGGCCATGCTCTCCAAGGTGAAGGCGAGGATCGACACCGTCCGGGTGCCATGACCTCCGTCCCTTGAGCGCAGCGGCCTGATGGCACGGCTGGTCATGTTCGCCGCCGCCCGGGAGGCCGCCGGGTGCCGCGAGGCCGAGGTCGCCGCCACCTCCGTGGGCGAGGCCCTGGACGCCGCCGCCCAGCGCTTCGGCCCGGACTTCGCCCGCATCCTGCGCTTCTGCTCGGTCCTCGTCGACGAGTCGACCGTGCCCCGCGCTCTGGCGTGGGACGTGCCCGTGGAGGAGACCACCGAGATCGCCGTCCTCCCCCCGGTGTCGGGCGGCCAGGACCCAGGCGACAAACATCCGGACCACCGGCGACCGCCCCACCAGTACCCGGCCACAGGTCAGGAGGCCACAGTGAGCGTGGCCGTCCTCACCGTGTCCGACGCCGGCGCAGCCGGGCAGCGCCCGGACGAGTCCGGCCCGGCGGTGGTGCGGATGGTCACGGAGGCCGGCTTCTCGCTGGAGGGAACGGCGATGGTCCCCGACGACCAGGACGGCATCGAGGCTGCTCTGCGCCACTGGGCAGATGGCGTCGGCGTGGACCTGGTGCTCACGACCGGCGGCACCGGCCTGGGGCCCCGCGACGTCACCCCGGAGGCAACTCAGGCTGTCGTCGACCGCGAGGTCCCGGGTATCCCGGAGGCCATGCGGGCGGCGGGCATGCGGGTCACTCCTCATGCGTCGCTGGCCCGCCAAGTGGCCGGACAGCGACGGAGCACGCTCATCGTCAACCTGCCGGGCTCTCCCAAGGCAGCCCGAGAGTCCCTCGAAGCGGTCATCGCCGCGCTGCCTCACGCCGTGTCGGTGGTGCGGAGGCCGGCGAGCGGCACGGCCCGCCAATCGTAAGGACTTCCGAGGTCCTCCCCTAGCTTCGGGCTGGTATACCGGCCCGATGCCCAGGCCTCCCTGGCCGTTCCGGTCCACCGTTTGGCGGAGCCCGCTGCGTGGGCCCTGGCTCACGTCGGTCTTCGGGGCGGTGCTCCTGGTCGGAATCCCCCTGATGATCCTCACGGGCCTGCTGTCCTACGCGGCCTACAACCCCAGGCTCTCCGCCAACGACCTCACTCCCGGTCGGGGCCTGCTCGGGTTCTACCTCTTCGACTGGCCCACACGTCCGGTGTGGCTCTACCGGCTCAACCAGGGACTGCACGTCACCGTCGGCATCGCTCTGGTGCCCATCCTGCTGGCCAAGCTGTGGTCGGTCATCCCCAAGCTGTTCGAGTGGCCCCCGGTGCGCTCCCTGGCCATGGCGCTGGAGCGGATCACCATCGCCCTGCTGGTCGGAGGCGTGCTGTTCGAGTTCGTCACCGGCATTCTGAACAGCCAGGTCTTCTACCCGTGGAAGTTCAGCTTCTACGAAGCCCACCTCTACGGGGCCTGGGTCTTCATCGGCGCCTTCGTCACCCACCTCGCGCTGAAGCTGCCCACCATGGTGCGGTCCCTTAGGCGGCGCAGCCTTCGAGCCGAGCTCCGCAAGGGCATCGCCGACACCGAGCCCGAGCCACCCGACGAGCACGGGTTGGTGCCCGAGCGACCGGATCGTCCCACCATCTCTCGCCGGGGAGCGCTGGGGCTGGTGGCGGCATCCTCGCTGGGGCTGCTCGGCCTGACGGCGGGCCAGAGCATCGGCGGCCGGTTGCGCAGCCTGGCCCTCTTCTCGCCCCGAGGTGGCAGCTACGGCTCTGCGCCCAACGACTTCCCGGTGAACAAGACAGCTGCCTCTGTCGGCATCAAGGCCGAGGAGACCGGTCCCAACTGGCGTCTGGCGTTGAAGGGGCCCTTGGGTGAGCGCTCGATCTCCCGGGACGAGCTGATGGCCATGCCGCAGCACACCTACGACCTGCCCATCGCCTGCGTGGAGGGCTGGTCCGTTGTCGCCACCTGGACTGGCGTGAGGATCGCCGACCTGGCCCGCATGGTTGGGGCCTCGGAAGCCGACGCCGTTCTGGTCGAGTCACTTGAGAAGGGTGGTGCCTTCGCCCGGGCCTCCCTGTCGGGAAGGCAGATCCGCGACCAGCAGTCACTGCTCGCGCTCGAGGTGAACGGAGCCGAACTGTCGATGGACCACGGCTTTCCCGCTCGGGTCATCGTCCCCGCTGCACCAGGAGTACACAACACCAAGTGGGTCCGCCAGATGACGTTCATGGAGTCGGCGTGAACGCCCTCAGGAAGGTCTACGGAGCGGGGCTCTTCCACTTCGGGGCCGTGGCCGTGTGCTTCGCCCTCTCCGGGTACGCCATCCTCCGCCTCGCCGACTCGGCCCAACCGGTTCTGATAGGGCTCTGGTTCCTGGGCGCGCTTCTCGCCCACGATTTCCTGCTCTATCCCGTGTACACCCTGTTGGATCGGACCGTGGTCAAGGGCCAGGGCCGAGGCGGCACCGACCGGGCGTCGTGGATCAACTTCGTGCGCGTACCCGTGCTCCTCACCGGCCTGGTGTTCCTCGTCTGGTTCCCCTTGATCCTGGGCGTCAACGCCACGACCTATCGAGCCGCCAGCGGACTGGGCACGGGGCGCTTCCTGGGCCGCTTCCTGGCCTTCGCCGCCGTCGTGTTCCTCATCTCTGCCGCGCTGTACTGCCTGCGCCTGCTGCGCCGGCAGCGGCAGCGGCAGGCAGACTGAGCACAGTTGCTCGAAGGAGGATCACTCATGCTCTTCGCCAGGCGCGCCACGCGGTTACCCGCTCCGGGTGAGGCACTTCGCGGCCGATCAGAGGCGCTGGAGGGACCCGGCGCCCACTACGTGAACGGACACCCCCTCACGCCCCCCTTCCCCGAGGGCCTGGAGCGGGCCGTGTTCGGGATGGGCTGCTTCTGGGGCGCCGAGCGCAAGTTCTGGGAGAGCGACGGCGTGTACACCACGGCCGTCGGCTACGCCGGCGGGGAGACGCCGCACCCGACCTACCAGGAGGTCTGCAGTGGCCGCACCGGCCACGCCGAGGTGGTGCTGGCCGTGTTCGACCCCGCGGCCATCAGCTACGAGGAGATGCTCAAGCTGTTCTGGGAGGGGCACGACCCCACCCAGGGGATGCGCCAGGGCAACGACGTCGGGACCCAGTACCGCTCGGCCATCTACTGGCACAGCGACGCCCAGCGTCGAGCGGCAGAAGCTTCGCTAGTGTCTTACCAGCGCGCCCTGTCCTCGAGTGGGCACGGGGAGATCACCACCGAGGTACGCGAGGCGCCGCCCTTCTATTACGCCGAGGGCTACCACCAGCAGTACCTGGCCAAGAACCCGGGTGGTTACTGCGGGATCGGCGGTACCGGAGTCAGCTGTCCGGTCGGCGTAGCGGGGAGTGAATAGCCCCGACGCTAGAATCCCGACGCGTGAACTGCCCCACTGACCAGACCATCCTGCAGCTCGCCGAGCGGCAGGGCATCGAGATCGACTACTGCCCCACCTGCCGGGGAGTGTGGCTCGACCGTGGTGAGCTGGACAAGCTCATCGAGCGCTCCGCCGAGTTCGAAGCACCCGTACGTCCTGCTGGACGGTGGGAGGGCGATGACGATGACGACGATTACCGCCGGGGGGGACGCTGGGAGGATGACCGCGACCATGGGCTCGGCAGGCCCGGGAGGAAGAAGAAGCGGGGATCCTTCCTGGGGGAGCTCTTCGAGTTCGGGGAGTGACCGGAGGGCCGCATCCCAGCGGCCTCACTGCTTTTGGCTGATGGCCTTGGCCAGCTCGCTCTTGTTCATGCGCGACCGGCCCGGCACTCCTAGGGCGCGCGCTCGCTCGTAGAGTTCCTCCCTGGTGTTCCCGTACACGTCCACCCCGCCGTAGGTCTCGCCCTTGCCGACTCTCTTGTCCTTGCTGCTGGCCTGCTTGGAACGAGGGTCGGAGGGGCCCTTCTCGTCCTTGGCCACCCAGCGGTCACCCTTCTTCTCGTGGGTGTGCTTGAGCGAGGCGAAGGCGGTGCGGTGGGCACGCTCACCTTCTCCGTAGCTCTCGACCGCGCTGTCATGGGTCTTCGCCCACGTGCGCTGTGCCTTGGCCGATGACCTCTTGACCGTGTCGGGCATCTCGTCCCTGGTGGGCATGGATCCTCCCCTTCTCGCTCCGGGCCGACCTGTATCGAGATTCCCCGTCCCGGGTCCGGGTACACACGGCGCGCGGTGGGCGCCGGCGCGAACATGGGCTCGATGAACCGGGCCGAATTGGGTCGCCGGGTCTACGAGCGCTCCCACTTGGTGGGGGAGTTCCGGTTGCGCTCGGGCGCCATCGCCGCCGAGTACTTCGACAAGTACCTGTTCGAGTCCGACCCCGATCTGTTGCGGCACATTGGTGAAGCCCTCGCCGGCCTGGTGCCCGCCGGCACCGAGGGACTCGCCGGCCTGGAGCTGGGCGGCGTGCCCCTGGCCGTGATGCTGTCGCAGATCACCGGGTTGCCGGCTTTCTTCGTGCGCAAGCAGGCCAAGGCTTACGGCACCAGGACCCTGGCCGAGGGGGGTGACGTGGGCGGTCGCCGTCTGGTGGTGATCGAGGACGTGGTGACCACGGGGGGAGCGGTGCTCACCTCCTGCCACGCCCTGGTGGAGCGGGGCGCCAAGGTGCGCGACGTGCTGTGCGTGATCGACCGGGAGGCCGGCGGCCCCGAGCACCTGCGAAACTCGGGGTTCGTGCTCCATGCCCTCTTCACCATGAGCGAGCTAGTTCGCATGGCTCAGCCACAAGGAGGAGCGCAGTGAGAGCCCGGCCCTAGGAAGGCCGGCCCGGGCCAGGCCCAGGACGGACTTGACCCGGCCCCTGGGGCCACCTTCTAGCGTGGGCCGTGGTCAACGATGAGCGCCCAACGACTTCTGACTAGGCAACCTGTGGCGAGCCGACCCACGAACGGTGCCTCGACCAGCCAGTCCGCCTCTCACTCCGAGTCAAGCCGCCGGCGGGTGCTCGACTTCCTGGCCAGTCGAGGCGGGAGCCTGGAGAGCGAGGACGGTCGGGGGATCACCCGGGAGATGGCCAGGGCGGTGGGCTACGACGATCTCAGCACGCTGAACGCCATGCTCACCCGTCTGGAGCGTGAGGGCGCCATCGTCCGAGAGGTCCGAGGCCGGCGCACCTATCGCATCGCCTTGACGTCGGACGCTCCCAAGCGACGTTCGGGGCGTGGGCGCTCGCTCTCGGGCGCCGGCGGGTCCGGAGTCGAAGTCTCCGACATCGAGGAGGAGCTCTGCCATCCGCGTGGCCAGCTCCGCTTCTACCTCCTGCTCTTCATCAACGAGCGCCCGGGCCACGGGTACGACCTTGTCGAGCGTTTGCGCCCCTTCGGGTATCTCCGGGACGACCCGGCCCAGACCTATCGAGCCCTGCACTGGTTGGAGGGTGCCGGCCTGGTGCATCCGGAGTGGGAGACGGAGGGCCCGGGGCCGGCGCGCAGGGTATTCACCATCACGAAGCTCGGCCGAAGCACGGTCGAGCGCTGCGCCGAGAGCATCCGCGAGCGCACCGCCAATGTCGAGCGCTACCTCGCTGCCCTCTCGGGCCAGCCCCTGCCGGCTGAGGCGGAGGAGCCCCACGGCTTCGAAGTGCTCGTGGAGGCCAAGCTGTCTGTGAGCGCGGAGGACGAGTCCTCGGCACGACGCAAGGTGGAGCAGGCCCTGGCCGAATCCCGCATGGTCGGTCCCGGCGTGCGCTCCACGGGTGAGGTGTGGCTCTACGAGGCCACCGAGGAGCAAGAGCCGGACGGTTGACGGGCCGCCCTCGGGCGGCCGACGGTAGCGTGCCAGCGCGACGATGACACCACCGCCCGGCACCGTCGTCGTCTGGTCCGACGTGGCCTGTCCGTGGGCCCATGTCGCCGTCGCCCGACTGCACCGGGTCCGTGCCGAGCTCGGCCTGGTCGACAGCGTGCGCTTGGACCACCGGGCGTTTCCTTTGGAGCTGGTCAACGGGCGCCCTACACCGAGGTCGACCCTGGACGCCGAGATCCCGGTTGCCGGGGCTCTGGAGCCGGGCGCCGGATGGCAGGTGTGGCAGGGACGGGACTCCGCCTACCCCGTTACCACCCTTCTGGCCATGGAGGCCGTCCAGGCCGCCAAGGAGCAGTCCCTCGCTGCGAGTGAGGCCCTGGACCTGGCCCTGCGGACCGCCTTGTTCGCCCAGAGCCGCTGCATCTCGTTGCGCACCGTGATCCTCGACGCCGCCGCTGAGTCGGCGGCCGTCGACGTGGACGCCCTTGCCGACGCCCTGGATCACGGGAGGGCCCGGCACCGGGTCATGGACGACTTCGAGCAGGCCTGTGGCGACACCGTGCAGGGCAGCCCCCACCTCTTCCTGCCCGACGGCACGGACGTGCACAACCCCGGCATCGAGATTCACTGGCAGGGTGAGAAGGGGACCGGCTTCCCGGTGGTGGATTCCGACCAGCCTGACGTCTACGCCGAGCTGCTGCGGAGCGCCGCCGACCCGGCTACACGGTGAATCGACAGCTGGTGGTCACCGAAGCGGGCGTCCGGCCGGGCTAAGCCGGAGGTCTCGTCCTCGGACGCCGTGTGACGCGGGGCCCACCCTCATCCGCGCCGCGGGCCGTGGACCCCCATGCGCTCCGCCGGCCACCGTCGGGCTCGTCGGCCTGTGCGACCGGCGCAGTCGCTTCCGCAGGCCGGCCGCCATAGGCCTCGGGCCGGGGCGGCGGTGCTGGGCGCCACGGTCGGGCCTCCGTGTCGTGGCCTCGCTGGTCGTGACCAAGGTCACCAGCATCCTGGCGATCACGGGGCTGAGCACCAACGGTGGGGTCGAGCGCCCTGTGAACGAGCTTGGCGTGCCAGCGCTCGCCCAGGATCCCCCCCAGTACCGGTCCGAGGACGATGGCCACGAGGGAGGCGATGCCCGCCACGGTGCCGGCGTCGCCCCACTCTTCGCTGGACGTCGGGATCCCCACGCTCCTGAAGTTGCGCACGGCGTCGTCGGTGTCGGTTGCCAGGTTGACCAGCACGGAGACAACCACCACCACCAGCACGCCCAGCACGAACACCAGGAACCCGTTGAGGGCTCCCGCCCTGAGGGCCATGCGCCCGGCCACGTAGCCGCCGAACAGGTAGGACAGAAACAGGACCGCCGCCACGATGAGCCCGGCGGTCGCCCCGAGCTCCTCCCAGTTCAAGGTGGCCACCTTGTCGCTGACCCCCACGGCGTTTGCCACGGCCGCCACAACCGACGCCAGAACCAGGAACGCCCCGTAGGCCACCAGGGTGCCGGCCAACACCCCGAACAGGGAGATCCTCCCCATTCCTGCATCCTTGGCCAGTGCGACCCGATCCGATCCGCTCTCAGCGGCGCTCGTCCTGCGCATGGCAGAACCTCCTTCGTCAGTACGTCGTGCGGTCGCCAGTGCGCTTCGCCCCAAAGAGTACCGTGGTCATCACTTCGTCGATGACGCGTCGGTGGTGAGTCCCGACGTGCACGGCATGACGCACGAGGTCCATGGTGGAGACCTGTTGTCCCGAGGGCAGCCGCCCCTGGCGCTGCCATTCCCTTCCCTCGATTACGTCGACCCGCGCCGCCAGACCGTCACACTCCTTCCGTATGCGAACGAGGACTTCGTCCACCGGAGCGGTGCGGGGCGGTCCCACGCCAACGTCGAGCAGAGGCGCGTCGTGCAGCTGGACCTGCTCGACGGCCTTCGCCGCCGCCCCCATGACGTCGGCCACGTGAGCTGCGTGCTCGAGGGCCGACCACCGGTCGCTGGCCGGCCGTTGTCTAACCACCCTCGCGCCTTCGTCGTCATCGACTCGGACGAGCAGGCGTCGGTAGCGGCGCGGGTAGGAGCGAAGGGCCGCCGACGCGTCGGGCGGCTTGACCGTGCGGGGGTCCAGGCCGCAGATGGGACAGGGCCGCGCATCGGCGGAGACGGCGGTGGGATCGACGGCTCGGGGATCCATGAAGCCAGAGGCCATGACGCTACGGTACGGCGCCGTGGCCACCCGGATCGGCGACGGCGTCCTGCAGATCGACACCCGGCTCGGGGGATGGGACCGGGTCACCGCCGCCTACCTGGTCGACGGCCCGGAACCGGTGCTGGTGGAGACCGGGAGCCGGTCGTCCCTGCCAAGCCTTCTGGCCGAGCTGGAGGCCCTGGGTGTGGGAGCCTCGGACCTTGCCGGCGTGGTCGTGACCCACATCCACCTCGACCACGCCGGTGGTGTGGGTGACGTGGCCCGGCTCTTCCCCCGAGCCACGGTTTATGTGCACCCCGCTGGCGCCCGTCATCTGGCCGATCCGAGCCGGCTGGTTGACTCCGCGGCGCGCGTCTACGGCGACCTCCTCGACGGGCTCTACGGGCGCCTCGAGCCCACGCCGGCCGAGCGGGTTCGGGCCCTCGACGACGGGGCGGAGGTGCGGGTGGGGCCGGAGCGGGTGCTGACCACGGTGCATGCCCCGGGCCACGCCAAGCACCACCTGGGTTTGCAGGACTCCGCCAGCGGCATCCTCTTTACCGGCGACGCCGCCGGGGTGTGCCTGCCCGACGCCGGCACCCTGCGGCCGGCCACGCCGCCGCCCGACTTCGACCCCGTCCAGGCGCACGCCTCCCTGGAGCGCTTCGAGGAGCGTTCCCCGCCGGCCCTCGCCTTCGCCCACTATGGCCTGGTGCCCGACGCCACCACCGCGCTGGACCAGGCCGCCGAGGCCTTGCGCCGCTGGACGGCGGTGGCTGAGGAAGCCTGGCAAGAGGGACGGGACATCGCCACCGCCTTCGAGGAGACCTTCGCCGGCGAGGTCTCCGGCGGTGACGGCGACGGCGGTGACGCTTGCGGCGGTGAGGGTTCAGCTCACCGGGAGAAGCTCGAGACCTTGAACGGCTTCCACTCGAACGCAGCCGGCTTCCGGCGCTGGTTCGAGACGCGCCAGCCCCACCCCGAGGGCTGAGTGGTGGCAGTCGACGCCGTGATCTTCGATTGGGGTGGGACGCTTTCCATCTACGCCGAGATCGACATGATGGACATGTGGCGGCTGGCGGCCCGCCACCTGGCCGCCGACCGGGAGGAAGAGGTCTGCGCCCGCCTCGTCGCCGTCGAGGAGGCGTCGTGGGCGAGGATCGCCGTGGACCAGCGCAGCACCACACTCAGCTCGCTCCTCACCCTCGCCTCGGCCGAGCTGGGTCTGGACGTGGCCGAGGCCGTCCTCGAGGAGGCGGCCACACACCACCTCGACTCGTGGACGCCGCACGTGCGCCACGATCCCGACGCCGGCCCCACCATCGCCGCCCTCAGAGAGCAGGGCATCTCCATAGGCCTGCTGTCGAACACACACTGGCCCCGGGCCTTCCACGAGCACTTCCTGGAGCGTGACGGCCTCACAGATCTGATCGACGTGCGCTGCTACACGAGCGAGCTCGACTACACCAAGCCCCACCCCGCGGCCTTCGCCACGGTGCTGGACGCCCTGAGAATCGACGATCCGGGCCGGGTCGTGTTCGTCGGCGACCGTCCCTACGACGACGTGTTCGGGGCCCAGTCACTCGGTATGCGGGGCGTGCTGCGGCCCAATCCCATGGTGCCCGGCTACGAGGCGAAGCCCGACGCCGTCATCGAGACGCTGCCGGAGCTGGTCCCGATCGTCGATCGCTGGCGGGCCGACGACCAGCTCAAGCCGGACTGACCCCGCTCGGCGGCCGACCGGGAACCGTGGCCCTCCGACCGACCAGGATCGCCGCCAGGCCGCCGGTGATCATGATCCACCCGCCGAGCTCGAGGCCCTCTTCGATAACCACCTCCAGCTCGTAGGCCAGGTCTCCGTGGTCCCAGCTCGAGATGAGGAGAGGCGAAGCCACCTCCAGCGCCACGGCGGCCGCCAGTAGAACGAGGCCGAATCGGATGGCGCGCCCAGCCGGGAAATGGGCGTGGCGGGCCAGGTTCCAGAGAAGGACGAAGGTCGCGCTCAGGAGGGGCAGGAAGACCAGAGGCCAGAACACACGCGAGGAGTGGGGGAAGTCGAGGAAGCGGCTCGCCTGCGACGAGATTCGCTCGTGTATCTCAACCGCGTCGTCGAGCGAGAAGAAGGCCAACAGGCCGGAGAGGAGCAGTAGGCGGCCCCGTGGGCCGGCCACCGTGGCGGCCATGAGCAGGCCCATGGCCGCCGCCGTGCCTTCGGTGACCACCGAGGCCCAGGTGAAGGCGCTGGTGTCGCTGTCGACGTTGATGAGGTTCACGCTCAGGTCGAAGGCGACCACGTCGACCAGGTGGGCGGCCGACTGTACGACTACGGCAGCCACGGCCAGGAACGCCGCTCCCCGGAGGATGGCCCCGACGGCCGTGTCGTCGTCGGTTGCCGGAGTCGAGGGAACGTCGATCAGCGGACGCAGGATCATCGACCGGACGCGCTCGCTCTGCACTCCAAGGAGGTCGACTCATCGAGGGGGTTGCTTGAGCAGGGTGGGTTCAACTCAGGCTGGCCTCGGCACTCCGGATGTGGGCGATCACCGCCGAGTAGTCCATCGCCCCCAGGCCGGCCTCCTCGGCAGCCTCCAACCACGCTTGTGCGGCGGGCCCCACGTGCAGGTCCACGCCTGCCTCGCGAGCCGCTTCAGTCACCAGCCTCACATCCTTGACGGCAAGTTCGAGCTTGAAGTTGGGGGAGTAGGTCCCCGTCTCGATGTTCTCCCTCTTGCTCTTGGCCGTAGCCCCGATGGGTGACTCGGCCAGCAGAGCGAGGACCTGTGAGGGGTCCAGCCCCAGACCATCGGCCAGGGCGAGCGCTTCGCCCAGACCGGTCATGAGCGTGGCGAGCGTGGAGTTCGCGACGAGCTTCATGGCTGCACCCGAGCCGAGGGGTCCGAGATGGTGGACGGTGCCGAGGCGCTCGAGCACCGGCCGGCATCGCTCCAACAGTTCGGCGGGCCCGCCCACGAAGAGCTTCAGCGAGCCGTCAGTGACGGCACTGACGCTGCCGAGCACCGGGGCGTCAAGAACGTCCACGCCGTCGGGCAGACGCTCGGCCAGGTGGCGAACGGCGTCGGGCCCCACGGTCGACATCTCCACCAGCGTGGCGCCGGCCTCGATTCCCGAGGCCACTCCCTCGTCGCCGAACACCACTTCGTCGAGGGCCTCCGATGTGGCGAGCATGGTGATGACGACCTCTGTCCCTGCTGCCGCCTCGGCGGGGGAGGTTGCCCGCCGGGCGCCTCTCTCGACCAGCGCGTCGCCTCGCTCGGCGCTGCGGTTCCAGACCACCAGCTCTTCGTCGCCGCCGAGGAGGCGGGCTGCCATGGGTTCACCCATCTGGCCGAGCCCACAGAAGGCCACCTTCGTCACGTCGTTCTCCTTCCCGCTCGATGCAGGTAGCACCGGTCTTGGCCAGGCCGAGCCTGCCATGCTTCGGCTCTGCCATCCTTCGCCGTGGTGCACCGCCTCGGTCCCGACGAGATCGCTCGGTTCGACCACGTGCCCGCAGCGCTCGCCGAAGGGGTGAGGATCGTAGAGGTGCCGTTCCTTACCCCGGGAGCGGACGCCATGACGCTCGGGCGAGTGGTGCTCGTTCGCCGGGGCCACAGGGACAGCTCGCGGCTCCTGGCTCACGAGCTGGTCCACGTCCAGCAGTGGTCACGACACGGCGTAGTGGGCTTCCTCAGCCGATACCTGGGGGCCTATGCCAGGAACATGGCGCGGCTGCGCAGCCACCGGTCCGCCTACCTTGCCATCCTGCTGGAGGTGGAGGCCCGGGAGGGCGCTCGGCGGTGGCAGGAGGCGCACCCGGACCAGGGCTGAACGCCAGCTATGGCGAGCGTGCGACACTCGCACCATGGGCTTCTACGCCGAGCGAGTCTTCCCTCGGATCATGAACGTGCTGATGGACACCAAGCAGACGCGCCGGATCCGCCAGCGTGTGTGCGCGCCGCTGAGCGGAGAGGTCGTGGAGATCGGCTTCGGCACGGGCCACAACCTTCCGTTCATGCCCGAGGAGGTCACCCGGCTTCGGGCAGTGGAGCCGCTGGAGAAGGCCCGTTACATGGCCAACGACCGAGTCGCCACAGCAAGGTGCCCGGTGGAGTTCGTGGGCCTCGACGGGCAGCACATACCGCTCGACGACGAGTCGGCGGACGCCGTGCTCTCGACCTGGACTCTGTGCAGCATCGAGGATCCCATTGCCGCCGTCCGGGAGATCACCCGGATCCTTCGACCCGGGGGCACGTTCCACTTCGTCGAGCACGGCCTGTCTCCGGACGCGGGTGTGCGGAAGTGGCAGAACCGGTGCAACGGCTTGCAGGGGCGGGTGGCGGGTGGCTGCAACATCAACCGTGACATCCCGGCGCTCATCACCGAAGGCGGCCTGTCCATCCAGCAGGTCGACACCTACTACGCGAAGGGTGATCCCAAACCGCTCGGCTGGACCTTCGAGGGCAGGGCGACCACCGGGTGAAGCCGGCAGCGCACATCGGCCAGCGGCCGCGCTCACGAGCGCTAGCGACGATCACAGAGCGGAGGGGGTGGGATTTGAACCCACGGTGAGGTCGCCCCCACAACGGTTTTCGAGACCGTCCGATTCGGCCGCTCTCGCACCCCTCCCGGTTTGCGGCGACTCGTCAGGTTACCGGGCCACCGGGGGTGTCCCGTAGCCCGGCGAAGAACAGCCGAAGGATCTCGGCCCCTCGCTCGGCCAGCACGCCGGAAGTGACCGGCACCTCGTGGTTGAGGCGGGGGTCCACGCACAGGTTGTAGAGCGACCCGCAGGCTCCGGCCTTGGGGTCGGCCGCCGCGAACACCAGGCGCCCCACCCTCCCGGCGATCAAGGCGCCGGCGCACATGGGGCACGGCTCCAACGTCACCACGAGGGTCACGGCCTCGAGCCGCCAGCTCCCGAGGACCCGGGCAGCGTCCTGCAGAGCGAGCAGCTCGGCATGCGCAGTCGGGTCTTGGCGCAGCTCTCGCTCGTTGTGGCGGCGAGCCAGCACCTCGCCTCGGGCGGCAATGGCGACGGCCCCGACGGGGACGTCTCCGTGGGCGGGGGCCAGCGCGGCCTCCTCCAGGGCGACGACCATCATCTCCTCGTCGGTTGGACCCGTATCCAAGACGACGGTCAGCTCCGCAGCGTTATGGCCTCGGAGGAGCCCAGCTCCTCACCGTCCTCGAACACGAGGATGGCGCGGTTGTCCGGATGGGGCACCACGTGGATGGAGAGGAACTGGTCGAGAGAGTCGAAGATGCTGATCGACCCCCGAGGCGGCGGCGTGAGCCAGTGGATCACCACCACACCGGTGGAGAACTGCACGCCTTCGAGCACGATTCCGGTTCCCGAGACTCCGGAGACGTCGAACTCCCGGCCCATGGTGAAGCGACGCATCCCGTGGGGCGCCCTGTGCATCGCGAACCACCTCCTCCCTCCAAGTCATCGGCCCGAATGGGCGGCGTGTTGAGCCATAGAATCAGCACGCGAGCGCCCTCGAGCCAAGAGCGGAGGGAGTGGGATTTGAACCCACGGTGGCTTGCGCCACACACGCTCTCCAGGCGTGCCGATTCGGCCGCTCTCGCATCCCTCCCGGAACGAGAGAGGGTAATCTCTCTTCTCTTCGGGCCTGTCGTCCGTGAGACGGTCGGGTCCTGCGCAACGGAGTCCCGTGAATCGAGTCAGGGCCGGAAGGCAGCAGCTCTCAGCGG
>JALYGF010000059.1 GCA_030777325.1 Actinomycetota bacterium
GCGTCGGCCACCTCCCCGGTGATCCCCCGCTCGGCCATCCCCTGGTAGAGCCGGGCCCTGAGCGCCTCCATGCGGGCGTGGCTGCGCTTGGAGCCCATGGCCTGGCGTAGCTGGTCGGCCTCCGCCGCCGTGAAGCCGGCCACGTCGACGGCCATCTGCATGAGCTGCTCCTGGAACAGGGGCACGCCCAGCGTCTTGGCCAGGCTGTTCTCCAGCAGCGGGTGGAGGTAGGTGACCGGCTCGGCCCCGTTGCGGCGACGGATGTAGGGGTGCACCGAGCCCCCCTGGATGGGCCCGGGGCGGATGAGGGCCACCTCCACCACCAGGTCGTAGAACCGGCGGGGCCGGAGCCGGGGCAGGGTGGCCATCTGGGCCCGGCTCTCCACCTGGAACACCCCCACGGAGTCGGCCCGGGACAGCATCTCGTAGACCTCGTCCTCCTGGGGGAGGGTGGCCAGGTCGACGTCGACGCCGTGGTGCTCGCGCACGAGGTCCACGGCGTAGTGGATGGCCGAGAGCATCCCGAGGCCGAGAAGGTCGAACTTGACCAGGCCCACGGCGGCGCAGTCGTCCTTGTCCCACTGGAGCACGGTTCGCCCCTCCATGCGCCCCCACTCCACCGGGCACACCTCCACCACCGGCCGGTCGCAGATGACCATGCCACCGGAGTGGATGCCGAGGTGGCGGGGAAAGCCCTGCAGTTGACCGGCAAGGTCCATGACCGCCTGGGGAATGTCATGGTCGGGCCGGCCGTCGGGCCCGACGGATGACGCCGTGTGGCTGAGCGGTCCCCATGCGTCGACCTGCTTGGACCATGCGTCCTGCTGGCCCGGTGAGTGGCCCAGCGCCTTGGCCGTGTCCCTGACGGCGGACCGGGCCCGGTAGGTGATGACGTTGGCCACTTGGGCGGCCCGATCCCGGCCGTAGCGCTCGTAGACGTACTGGATGGCCTCCTCCCTGCGATCGGACTCGATGTCGAGGTCTATGTCGGGAGGGCCGTCCCGGTCGGGAGAGAGGAAGCGCTCGAACAGCAGCCCGAGACCGACGGCGTCGGCGTTGGTAATGCCGAGGGCGTAGCAGACGGCGGAGTTGGCGGCCGAGCCCCGACCCTGGCAGTAGACGTTGGACCGGCGGCAGAACTCCACGATGTCCCACACGACGAGGAAGTAGCCGGCGAAGCCGAGGTGCTCGATGACGTCGAGCTCGTGGGCGACCTGTGTGTAGGCACCGTTCACCCGCTCGTTCCCGGGAGGGCCGTAGCGCTTCGCGGCCCCTTCGGCGGTGAGGTGGCGGAGCCAGGTCATCTCGGTGTGGCCGGGGGGCACGGGCCAGTCCGGGAGGCGGGGCGCCACCAGTGAGAGGTCGAAGGCACACTGTGCGGCGATGTCGGCAGCCTGTTCGACTACTCCGGGGTAGCGGGCGAAGCGCTGGGCCATCTCCCGGCCGCTGCGCAGGTGGGCGGAGGCGGCCGGGGGAAGCCAGCCGTCTATCTCGTCGAGGGAGCGCCGAGCCCTTATGGCCGCCAGGGCGGTGGCCAGCCGCCGGCGGACGGGGGTGGCGTAATGCACGTTGTTGGTGGCGACGAGCTGGACGTTGGCTTGGGTCGCCAGCTGGGCCAGGGCGTCGTTGCGAGCCGAGTCGAGGGGGTCGCCGTGGTCCCACAGCTCCACGGCCACGTTGCTCCGACCAAAGCAGGCACTGAGGTCGGCCAGGCGGCGGGCAGCGGCTTTTGGACCATGGTCGACGAGGGCCTTGGGCACAGCTCCCTTGCGGCACCCGGTGAGCACCAGCCAGTGGCCGCCGTGGGCTTCGGCCAGGGCCGCCAGGTCGAACCGCGGGCGGCCCTTCTCCTGGCCGCGGAGGTGGGCCTCGCTGATGGTCCGGCACAGGCGGCCGTAGCCGTCGGGGTCACGGGCGATCACCACCAGGTGGGTCCCCTCGGGGTCGGGGATTCCGTTCTGTGGCTTGGTGAGGCCCAGGCTCAGCTCGGTGCCGAAGACGGTGGGAATCTTGGCTGCGTCGGCGGCCTCGGCGAAACGGACGGCGCCGTACATGCCGTCGTGGTCGGTGAGGGCCAGGGCCGTGAGACCGAGGCGGGCTGCCTCCTCGGTCAACTCCTCGGGGTGAGAGGCTCCGTCCAGGAAGCTGAAGTTGGAGTGGCAGTGCAACTCGGCATAGGGGACGGTTTCCGGCGGTCGACGCTGCTGAGGTCGTTGCTCGGGCGACTGTTCGGCGACGGCCAACTGGGTGGGACGGACGCCCCTGTCGGCCCTGTCGGAGAGCCGTCGCTCGAGCTCGGGCCACGGGATCGGGGGGTTGCGCCAGCCCATAGGGGCCGTTAACTGTATCGAACACCTGTTCCTCGAGCGGCGGGCCGTGACCTCACGGTGGCGTACCCCACGTGTACACCACGCAAGGCACGTACATGGTGAGAGTGATCGAGCGCTGGACGGGCACCTGGTCGTTGGCCGGCGGAGGCGGGGGAGGCGTGGACGGCACGCTGAGCAGCGAGGGCCGCATCGAGGCCTTCCCGGTGGTCCGGGTCCAAGCGGTGCGCAACCGCTGAGGGCTCGGCATTTTGGCCGCGGCGGCGCACCTTTCGGGTAGTCCTCTGCTCCCTGCTGCTCAGCAGACGGGACCCCTCGGCGCAGGCGCACTGCCCGGTGCGGGGGTCTGGCGAGGGCGAAACTCCTTGACCAAAACGCCAGTGAAGCGCTGCTCGCCGACCTTGACGTGGGTGCGGTTCAGCAGACAGCTGAATCGCCTCGGCGGGACGAGCCTGCCCTGCATTACCCATACGGTGTCCCGGCGACCCGCATCCAGGACCCCTACCTCCGATGAGATCAGCTCGCTCGGCAACCCGAGTCGATCGCTGTAGTAGCCAAGCGGCAACCGCAGGTAGGCCGGCGTCACCACCACCAGGTCGTTGCTACCCAGCCGCGAAACGACGTGTGCGGTCGCGCTCCGCCAGTTCTCTTGGCCGTCGGAGCCGTACCACCGGGTCACAGCAGTCAGCGACGTCCCGACCACCACCAAGCCCGCAGCCGCCAGGAGTCGAGGCGGCAGCTGCGCCAGCCCGAGGGCAGCGAGCACAACGAGGGCGGGCAGGCTCACGATGAGGTACCGGGGCACGAACACAGGCGTCACCATCACGGAGAACACGTAGGAGCCAACCACCGGAACTGTCACCCATGTCAGGAGCAATCCGTGCGGCCAGAACTTCTCCCACCGGCCCGCCGACCGAAGCACCCGGGCAGCTGCTAGCAGCCCGAGGACGCAGGCGACGAGGTAGGACCACTTCAAAAGGGGGGATCCGAAGTTGTCGCCGGCCAGTCGTTCATAGGCTTCGACCACATCGCCCACAGCCGGTCTGGCCACCCAGGCCAGCTTGTCCTGGTCGGAGGCGTCGACGACGACTCTGGCAAACGGCACCGAGATCACCGCCGCAACGGCGCAAGCACCGAGGTAGTCGCGTCGGGGAACGCGGCGCCCCGTCAAGAAGAGGAGCGAAGCGCCGTGAACCACCGGAATCCAAAGCCCGAAGTTGTGCGTATGAAATGCCACGGCAATGGCGGCGGCATAGGCAGCCCACACCCGCCACGACGACTGCCGCACTCCGCGCACGAAGAAGTAGGTGGCGCACACCGATGCCAAGAGAAGAAGCGAGTAGCCGCGGACCTCCTGGGCGTAGTGGACGAAGAACGCATTCACGGACAGCAGCAAGCTGGCGATGGCGGCTACTCGAACGTCGAACAGGCGAGCGACCAGGGCGTAGAGAACGGGAACGGTGGCGACGGCGAACACCACCGACAAGGAACGCAGGATGGCCTCGCCGGTGCCGAGCGCGCTCCAGGCACGGAGGAGGAGGTAGTACGCGGGCATGTTGGCCTCCCGAGCGAGCTCATGGGCCAAGCCGTCCCACGGCACGAGGGCAGCGCGGAGACTGACGGCTTCGTCCAGCCACAGGCTGTGCCTCCCGACGAACAGCAGGCACAGCGTGGCCGCCACGAGGGACAGAGCAACCACGATCGCCAGGCGTTGTCGACGCTCGGGAGCGGTTTCCTCTCGCTCCTGTCGGACGGCCAAGTTGAGAAGCTAACCCTCTCGGTCAGTCGTACGCCGCGTCGGCCCACCAGCGGCCGGCTTCCAGGCCAAGCAACCAAGCCGAGCCGTCGGCCGTCACCACCTGGAAACGAGCCCGGCGGCGATGGGCGGGCGCGTCCCACCATCGCTCGTCAACCGGCCAGGGCCCGGCCCACGCCACCACCTCGTCCCATGCCCCCCCCGCCACCGACACTCGGGCCGGCGGTGCCGTCACCACCCCGCGACCGCTGACGCCCACCGTCACCCCGCTGGCGTCGAGCACCTGAGCCGCCACCGGCTCCATGAACACGGTGGCGGGTGACGGCGATGGCACCCGCCCCGGCCACGGCACCGCCTCCTGCTCCCGGCCCAGTTCTCGGTGCGTCTGCCTCCGGAAACCGGATGCAGGTGCACCAAGAACTGCAGATGAGGATGGGGGCGGCTCGCCCCACGGCACCAACGTCACCTGCTCGGCCGGCCCTCGACCACCGCTGCGCACGGCGGTCACCACCGCTCCGGGCCCGAGCACGCCCTGCACCCGAGCCAAGGCCCGAGCCGCTCGGGCCGCCACCTCGGCCGCACCCCCCCAGAAGTCCAGCTGGCGACCGTCTCCGGGCACCAACTGGTCGGGCACCAGGCGGATAAGCGTCAGCCCCGCGGTGGGCGTCTCGGCCGAAGCCGAAGTGCCGGACAACCACCCGTCGAGCTGCCAGCGCACCCGGTCGGCCATGGCGGCGGGCGTGAGGGTGCCGTCGTGGCGCCAAAGGCGGCTCAGGGACTCCCCGTGCTCGGTCTGGGCCTCGATGGCGATACGGGTGCAGGCCAGACCCCGGCCGGCCAGGTGCTGGTGCAGCTCGTCGGCCAGGGCCTTGGCCGCGAAGGCGGCGGTGTCCACCCGCTCGGCGGGCGGGTCCAGCTCCATCTCCACGGCCAGGTCCGGTGGCGCCTCTCGCCCAGCGGGAGGGCGCTCGTCGAGGCCCCGGGCCAGGCGGTGGGCCAGCGCCCCCTCGGGCCCGAAGCGAGCCAGCACGTCGGGCCCCGGCAGGGCGGCGAACGTCCCCAGTGTGCGGATGCCCAGGCGCACCAGCAGGTCGGCCAGCTCGGGGCGCTCCAGGACCCCCACCGGGAAAGGCGCGAGGAAGGTGGGCGACTCGCCCGGCGCCACCACGACCCCGCCTCGGGCGGCCAGGCCGGCGGCGAAAGGCCCGTCGGCGACCCCTACCCGGCACCCGGCACCCGGCACCCGTTCGGTGACGGCCAGCTCCACCCGGGCGGCCAGAGCCTCGTCGCCCCCGAAGTAACGGGACGGCCCCCGAGTGGCGACGGCGCACACGCCGGGGCGCACGATCTCGACCCGGGGCGCGAAGGCCTCGAGGGCGACCACCACCGGTTCGAAGGCCCGGGCGTCGCGTGCCGGGTCGTTCTCCACCACCACGAGGTCGGGGCAGCGGCCCTGCGCCTCCCGCCGGCGCAGCCCCCTCCGCACCCCCTCGGACCGAGCGGCAGCCGAGCAGGCCACCACCCGATTGGCGAAGACCACGGCCACCGCATCCGGACCTTCTGGTAGCCAAAACGGCACCGTAAGCGCGCCGTTTTGGCTATCAGAAGCAGTGAGGCGGGCGGCGGTGACCGGCCAGTCGGGGCACCACACCACCAGGGTGCGCACCGGTGCGACCGTCACCGCGGCAGCCACACGCCGGCCTGGCGGGGACGGGCCGCCGCTCCCCGCCCCCGGGCCGTCACCTCCGACCGCCTGGACCGCAAGTAGCCATGGCCGGCCCCGAGGCCGTGCCACTCGCTCCTCGTCACCCTCAGGCACACGTCGGCGCCCTCCCAGGACCCCATCGGTACCAGGACCGCCCCCCGCTCCCGGGCCCGGGCCGCCAGACGGCGGACGTGAGAACCCCGCACCGGCCCCGGCGGGCGGACCACCACCACGTCCAGGGCGTCGAGCAGGGCGGCCACCACGGAGGGCCAGCTCTCCCCCGGTTCCCTCACCAGGGCCAGGCGCTCGAGGGCCACTCCCAGCTCGGCCACGGCCATCAGGCCCAGCGACGGCAGCCCTACCGCGGCGCACCACGATCCCGACTCCGAGGCAGCCGCGGCCAGGGCCAGTGCCAGGGAGGTGGACCCGACCACCGCCACCGTGGAGCCCCGCCGCAGGACGCCGCCCGGCAACAGGCCCTGCAGGGCAGGCAGGACGGGCAGGACCTGCTCGCCGGCCAGCGAGACCGGACCGACGGCCTCCCTCAAGGTCGGGGCGGAGAGCATGGAGCGCCAGTATCGAACAGGTGTTCGTAGCCGTCAACCGGGGTAGGAAAGGACCATGACCGACCAACCGAACGACACCCAGCCCAGCAACGCCGAGCCCAGCAACACCCAGAAGGACCCCGACCAGTGGGTCACGGGCGACGAGCCCATGACCGGCGCCCAGCAGTCCTACCTCACCCTCCTGGCCCAGGAGGCGGGCGAAGAGGTGCCTGACGGCCTCACCAAGGCGGACGCCTCGAAGAAGATCGACGAGCTCCAGGAGCGAACCGGCCGTGGCAAGGACCAGCAGTAGCTCTTCCCACCTCGAAGGCCGCAGGAGTACCCCCTGGCGACGACGGGTAAATCGGCTCCATGACCGATCCCCGACTGGAGAACCATGCCGTAGGCGTCGAGCTGCAGATCGTGGAGCTGGTGGAACAGCGGGAACGGGCCGCCGTGCAGGAGCGCCACGACGACGTGGCCCGCATACAACGGGAGATCAACGCCCTCCAGCAGGAGATGACCCTCACCGCCGAGGTGATTGCCGGTGCCGAGGTCGACGCCGAGCTCGATGCCAAGCTCCCCGAGCCCTCCGACCAGGACGAGATCGACGGAGGGCTGAGCCCCATCCCCTGACAGCTCAGGGCAGGCTCGGCTGGACACCCTCCCGGTAGTGGATGAACAGCTCCTCGATCATCTCCTTCAGGCCCTCCGTCGTCCCGTCCCCGGTGAGCTCCACGGTGATCATGTTGGAGTAGACGTGCACGGCCGCCACTCCTCCATGCTCGAAGAGACGCCGAGCCAGGACGTCAGGGGGCCGGTCGCCGGTTGCGTCGGCCACCGAGCGGTAGCGCTCGTGGCCCATCCCGGTCAGGCTGCGGTTGATCTCGAAGCGCACCACGCCCGGCTTGGACGACGGCTTCTCCACGACGACGACAGGCTGGCCCATGGCGGTGTTCGACGCTAGTGCGTCACTACGCTGAGGCCACATGACCGTTCCGGTCGCGCCCCCGCCCCACCCACCCGTCCCGTGGCGCACCATCATGGCCACCATCGGGGCGGTGCTGGGCACCGCGGTCGCCATCCTGGTCGTGCAGCACATCAGCCGGGTCCTGGTGTGGATCATCATCGCCGCCTTCTTCGCCATCGTCCTCAGCCCGCCGGTCAACTTCCTCCAGCACCGGCTCCGGTTCCCCCGGGCCCTGGCCACCGTGGTGGTCTTCGTCCTGGGGCTGGCCGTGATGGCCGCCATGCTCTACGCCTTCATCCGTCCCATCGTCGACCAGACGCAGCGCTTCGTGGACAACTTCCCGCGCTACGTGGAGGACGCCAAGGCCGGTAGAGGACCGCTCGGTGGGGTGGTCAGGAGGTACGACCTCGACGAGCGCCTCGAGGAGCGGCAGGCCACCATCAAGGACAACCTCAACCGGCTGGGCACCCAGAGCGTCAACATCCTGGCCCGGGTGGGCAACGCCGTTGCCGCGACCCTCACCATCATCGTGCTCACCATCTTGATGCTGCTCTCGGGCCCCAGGATGCTCCAGGGAGGCATCAACATCCTGTCGCCACCAAGGCGAGAGCACGTCCGCCACGTGGCTGCCGACTGTGCCAAGGCCGTCACCGGCTATGTGGCCGGAAACCTGCTCATAAGCATCATCGCGGGCACGGTGGCGTTCCTGGCCCTGTGGATCATCGGCGTGCCCTTCCGCACCGTGCTGGCACTCTGGGTCGCCTTCGCCGACCTCATCCCGCTGGTCGGTGCCACCCTGGGCGCCTTCCCGGCCGTCATCGTCGCCTTCCTCAACTCGACCACGATGGGAATCTGGACCGTCCTCTTCTTCGTGGCCTACCAGCAGTTCGAGAATCACGTCCTGCAGGTCACGATCATGTCGAGGACCGTTGCCCTCAACCCCTTGATAGTGCTCGTGAGCGTGCTGATCGGCGTGGAGCTGTCCGGCATCCTGGGCGCGCTCCTGGCCATACCGCTGGCCGGAGTGGTCCACGTCATCGGCCGGGACGTGCTCGACAGCCACCGGGGTGGGGTCAAGGAAGAGCCCACCATCGGCTCCGACGAGGTGCCGGTGAGCCAGCATGCCGACGGCGCCGGGGAAGGCGGCGAAGGCGGCGAAGGCGGCAAGGGTGCTGCTCAGCCGACGAGCGGCACCGACGGCAAGCCCCGGCAGCGGCAATTCGGTTGGCGCCGCAAGGCACCGGCAGCCGAAGTTCCCTCGTCGAGCGCCTGAGGCGGCCTCAAAATGCCGCCCGCGTGCCTCGACCTCGGTTCACAGCGGTGCCGAACAGGAGCACTCAACCGGTGGTCTCAGCCTGCTCCCACATCCCGTAGGCACGCGCCGGATGGAGGCGGACGACCAGGCGGCGGTCCTCCACCATCGCCCGCCGGTACTCGGCCCAGTCAGGGTGTTCGCCCTCCAGGGCGCGGTACAGCTCCACCAGCTCGTCCACCACGGCATCGTCGGGATCAGCGGCCACGTCGCTGAGCTCAGCTTCACCGTCGAGCACCAGGTACGCCCAGCCGTCCTCCCGACCGACGTACAGCGACGCCCGGGGGTCCCGCCGAAGGTTTGCCGTCTTGGCGCGGCCGTTCGTGACCGAAATCCGGACCAACCCGGCGCTGGTCGCGTACATCACGTTGGACAGCTGTGGGCGGCCATCCTTCCTCAGGGTCACCAGCACGCCGAGCTTCTGCCCACCGGCCAACTCCAGAGCGCGGCCCACGTCCATGCAGTCACCAACAGTGTGGTGCCCGCTAACCTTCCGGCCGGCCAGGCTGCACCTACCGGACCGCCGATGCGTGACGTGCGACCATGGCGGGTGCTCTCTCACGAGGACGTCAGGGGCATCGCGCTCGGCCTCCCCGGATCGTACGAGCAGGCCTCCTATGGCGGTCGGCCGTCGTGGCGCACCAAAGCGCGGGTGTTCACTTGGATCCGAGACGACCCGGAGGCTCTCGTCGTCTGGGTCGCGTCGGTCGAGGACAAGGACGCGCTCGTGGCGTCGGAACCCGACAAGTTCTTCACAACCCCTCACTACGACGGCCATCCCATCGTCCTCGTCCGGCTGGAAGCCGTCGACGACCAGGAAGCCACCGAGCTCCTCACCGAGTCGTGGCGACTCCGGGCGTCGAGGTCACTGATCAGGGAATGGGACGCCGCTCGGCGATGACTGGCGGGCGCCGGCTCCCCGGTGAGGAGGGCCCGTCAGCCCCGCCTCTAGGCCGGCTGGGCCGCCACGTCGAAGGCACGCCACATCTCGGCGTAGCGGCCTCCAGCGGCGAGCAGCTCAGGGTGGCGGCCATGCTCGACGATGCGCCCGCCGTCGACCACCACGATGCGGTCGGCACCCATGGCCGTCTGCAGCCGGTGGGCGATGAGCAACGTGGTCCGCCCCTCGGCCACCACGCCCATGGCCTTCACCACCCGGGCCTCTGTGGAAAGGTCGAGGTTGGCCGTGGCCTCGTCCAGCAGCAGGATGGCGGGGTCCACCAGGCGGGCGCGGGTGAGGGCGATGAGCTGGCGTTGACCGGCCGATAGGGAGCGCCCCCGCTCGCTGACGTGGTGTAGGTACCCACCGGCGAGGTCGGCCACGAAGTCGTGCGCACCGACGGCTCGGGCGGCTGCCTCCACCTCGGCGTCGGTGGCGTCGGGGCGCCCGTAGGCGATGTTGTCGCGGATGGTGCCCGTGAAGAGGAAGGCCTCCTGGGGCACGTACCCGAGCTGGCGGCGGTAGGCGTCGAGGTCCATGTGCCGAAGGTCCACGCCGTCCACCGCCACCTTCCCCTCCGTCGGGTCGTAGAAGCGGGCCACGAGCTTGACCATGGTGGACTTGCCCGCGCCCGTCTCCCCCACCAGGGCCACGGTCTGGCCGGGCTCGACTGCCAGGTCCACGCCGGCCAGGGCTTCCTCGGTCGCGGCGGGGTAGGCGAAGTGCACGCCGGCGAAGCTGACCGCGCCCGAGAGCCGTCGCCGCTTCACCGGCTCGGCCGGGGCCGGCGTGCTGGAGGGCGTCGCCAGCAGCTCCCCGATCTTGGCCGTGGACGCCCGAGCCTGCTGGTAGCTGTCGAAGACCTGCGAGAGCTGCTGGATGGGGGGGAACAGCTGGTTGAGATAGAGGAGGAAGGCGATCAGCTCACCGGCAGTGAGGCCCCCGCCGCCTACCAGTCCCGAGCCCACGCCGAGCACGACTGCCGTGGCCACCTGGGACAGGAACTCGACGAACGGGAAGTAGGTGGCCACCAGTCGCTGGGCACCCAGACGAGCCTCGAGATGGTCGCGAGACAGGCGCCGGAAGTGATCCAGGTTCTGGCCCTCCCGGACGTACGCCTGAGTAACCCGAACTCCAGATATCCCCTCCTGCAGGTTGGCGTTGACCGTGGCGATCCGCTCCCGAGCCTTGTCGTACGCCCTCGCCGATCGGCGCCGGAACCACACCGTGGCCACCACCAGCGGCACGACCACCGACATGGTGGCGAGCGACAGCGGGACGTTCATGACCACCAGCACCACGGCCACGCCTGCGAAGGTGAGCACGTTGACCACGGCGTTGATGAGGCCCTGCTGGAAGAGGTTGGACAGGGCTTCCACGTCAGTGGTCATGCGGGTCATGATCCGCCCTGCCATCTCCCGGTCGTAGTAGTCCAGACCGAGACGCTGGAGGTGGGCGAAGATGCGCACCCGCAGGGCGAACAGGAGGCGTTCCGCCGTCCTGCCGGTGTACCGCTGTTGGGCCCAGAGGTTGACTCCCTGGAACAGCGTGACGGCGAGGAATACGAGCGACGTTGCCCACAGGGCTCGCTCGGACCCGGCCACCACGCCCTGGTCCACACCCCTCCGCACCAGCGACGGCCCGGCCAGCGAGGTGAGGGCGTCGATCACCACCAGCAGCAGGCCCACGACGAGCGGACGCCGGTACGGACGAAGGAAGCGGCGCAGACTGAAACGCGGGTCGTGGACGGCCTCCCGCTCGACGTCGACGTTCGGTGACTCGGTGGCGGCTGGGAGCGAGGCCACCGCCGCCAGGAGGTCCGACGTAGGCGTCAGGGCGGCCACGTGGCCCACGCCCAGCCCATGCGCCATGCCCGGGCCGCCAGCCCCCCGCCGGCCCTCACCCGCCATTCTCCCGCCGAAGGCGGCGGCCAGGCCTTCGCCGGTCCCGCTCGTCCCCGCCTTCGGACGCGGGACCTCACCGTCCACCGGCCCCCACGCCGATGCCGTCACGCCGGCCGAGTCCACCGTCTCCACGCCCGCGTCCCCCCCCAGCTCGCTGACCTCGCCCGGAGATCCGGCGAGGAGGGTCCGGTACAGCGGCGAGCGGGCTATCAGCTCGGTGTGGGTGCCACTGTCCACCACGGTTCCGGCGTCGACCAGGGCGATGCGATCGGCCAGGCGGAGGGTGGAGCGCCGGTGGGCCACGAGAAGGGTGGTGCGCCCGGCCATCAAGCGCCTGAGCGTGGAGTGGATCTCCTCTTCCACCCGGGAGTCGATGGAAGACGTGGCGTCGTCCAGCACGAGGATCCGGGGGTCGGTCAGCAATGCCCGAGCCAGGGCGATGCGCTGGCGCTGGCCGCCCGAGAGGGTGAAGCCGCCTTCTCCCAGCACGGTGTCGTAGCCCGCCGGCAATGCGGTGACGAACTGGTGGGCCTCGGCGGCGCGTGCCGCGGCCACGACCTGCTCCTCGCTGGCATGGGGGCGGCCATAGGCGATGTTGGCCCTTACCGTGTCGGAGAACAGGAAGGGATCTTCGAAGACCACGCCGATCTGGCTACGAAGCGACTCGAGGGTCACGTCCCGGACGTCGACACCGTCCACGCGCACAGCACCACCCTGTACGTTGTAGAACCGCGGAAGGAGAAGGGCCACCGTGGACTTGCCCGACCCGCTCAGGCCGACGAGAGCCACAGTCTCCCCCGGCTCCACCGACAGGGAGAACCGGCGCAGCACTGGTTCGGACCGGAGGTAGCCGAAGGTGACTTCATCGAAGTCCAGGCGTCCCCTCACCAGTGGCAGGGCCCCGGCATCGGGCCGTTCGCTGACCACCGGGTTGGAGTCGAGCAGCTCGAAGATCCGCTCTGCGCTGGCGCGGGCCTGCTGGCCCTGGACAAGCAGCCCCGAGAACGCACGGGCCGGCGCCACCATCTGGAGCAGGTAGGACGAGAAGGCGAGGAAGGTGCCGAGGGTGATCCGGCCCCGGATGGCCAGCCAGCCGCCCAGGGCCAGCACGGCCACCTGGCCGAGGGAGGGGATCACCTGGAGGGCGGAGGCGAACCTGGCCTGGATGTGCAGGGCTCGCAGCTTCGACGCGAACAGGCTCTGGCCGGCCTGGACCAGGCGCGCCAGCTCCCGTTGTTCCTGACCGAACCCCTTCACCACCCTCACGCCCGAAACGGCCTCGTCCACCACCCCGGCGACATCGCCCGCCTTCTGCTGGGCGTCCCAGCTGGAGGGCAGGACCGTGGTGCGCAACCGCATCCCGATCACCAACACGGCCGGCACCACCAGCAGGGCAACCACGGTGAGCATGGGAGACAGCACGGCCATGATTACCAGCGACACGACCAGCATCACCACGTTGCCGCTCACCAGGGGAAGGAAGGCCAACAGTCCTTGAACGACGTGCACGTCGGAGATGGCCCGGGTCACGAGCTGACCGGTGCGAAGCTCGTCGTGGCGGGCGAAGTCGAGTCGCTGGAGACGGTCGTAGATGTCGTTGCGCAGGTCGTACTGCAGGTCGAGCGCCACGCGGCCACCGACGTAGCGGCGAACGTGAGCGGCGCCGAAGCGGAAGAGGCCCGCACCCACGAGGAGGACCAGCCACGGGGCCAGCGGTCGGCGGCGGCCGAGGATGACGTCGTCCACGATGAGCCTCTCCAGCACCGGGGTGAAAGCACCCACCAGCATCCCCGCCACGGCGGCCCCGAAGGCGATGAAAACGTTGCGCCGGCGAGGAAGGAGGTAGCTCCTTGTCAACCGGCGGATCCAACCTCGTCCGGGAGGTGAGGATGCCGCCGCTTCGATCACTTCACCGGGTCGGCCACCCGGCGCCGGTTCCTCGACACGATCACCCATGTGGCCAAGGCGAAGGCCACCGACACCAAGGCCAGCACGACGTGAACCGCCTTGAAGGCGAAGCCTCGGGTGTCGTCGCCGACCACGTTCCAGATCCGGGTTCCCCACACGTACACCGTCCACAGGGCGAAGGCGCGCAGCACGAGGGCGTGGTTCTTGGACATCACATCTCCTCCGGCGCCGGAGGCCGGGGCGGGCCCCACGGGAGGTTCTCCATGAAGACCCACGTACGGCGGTGGATGGTGGTGGGGCCCCATGCCTTGAGCGCCATCTTGTGGCGGGGGCACGGGTAGCCCTTGTTCAGCTCGAAGTCATAAGCGGGGAAGTGGGGGGCCTCGGCACGCATGAGCCGGTCACGGGTGACCTTGGCCAGGATGGAGGCCGCGGCGATGGACAGGCACGTGGCGTCTCCCTTCACGATCCGCTCGGTGCTGGCCCCGCCCACGAAGTCCCAGCGGCCGTCGACCAAGACGTGGTCGGGCACCAGGCCGAGCCCGTCGACGGCTCGGCGGGCGGCCAGCTTCTGAGCAGCGGTCATGCCCAGGGCGTCGCACTCGGCCTGGCTGGCGTGGCCGACGGCCCAGGCTCGACACCACGACGCCACCCGGTCGAACAGCCGCTCGCGCTCGTTCTCCGTGAGCATCTTCGAGTCCCGCACCCCGTACACGCGCCGGTCGCGGGGCAGCACGGCGGCACCAACGCTGATGGGACCGGCCCAGGCGCCCCGCCCCACCTCGTCGACCCCCACCACCACGTCGTGACCCATGTCCCAGGACACACGCTCGAGCGTCAGCGAAGGAGCCTTGGGCCGCAACGAGGGACGCAAACCTCAGCCCAGCTCCACCGACGCCGCCCCGGCCACCACCTCGCCGATCACGCTGAAGCCGGCCGACGCGAGGGCCTGGGCGTGCACTGGGCTGACCGCCGCCAGCAACCCGCCCGACGTCTGGGGGTCGAAGGCCACCGCCTCCATGGCCGGGTGGGCCGTGGAGACCACCTTGCCCTCCAAGTGGGCGCGGTTCCGGGCGTCGCCTCCGGTGCGCACACCGGCCTCGGCGGCAGCGAGGACGCCCTCGTAGAGCGGAAGGGCGGACGTGTCGATCCGCAGACAAGCAGCGGAGCGCTCGGCCATCTCCCAGGAGTGACCGAGCAGGCCGAAGCCGGTCACGTCGGTGACGGCGTGGACCGCCCCCTCGCC
>JALYGF010000060.1 GCA_030777325.1 Actinomycetota bacterium
GGCCGGCCCACCGTGGTGGACCTGGTACCGCGGGAGCCCCGGGTCTTCCCGGTGGGTCGCCTCGACGCCGACACTGAGGGCCTGCTCCTCCTCACCAACGACGGCGAGCTGGCCCACCGCCTCACCCACCCGTCCTTCGGCGTGGAGAAGGAGTACCTGGCCGAGGTCGAGGGAGCCCCGTCGACGGGAGCCCTGCGCCGCCTGCGCCAGGGGGTGATGCTGGACGACGGAGTCACCGCGCCGGCCCGGGTCTCCCTGCCCGCTCCCAACCTGATGCGCATCTCCATCCACGAGGGGCGCAACCGCCAGGTGCGGCGGATGTGCGAGGCGGTGGGCCACCCCGTGATCCGTCTGGTGCGCACCCGGATCGGCCCCTTGGCCGAGCGGGACCTGCGGCCGGGGCAGTGGAGATCGCTGTCCACGTCCGAGGTGCGCGCCCTCGTCACAGCCACCGGCTCACCAAGAACGTAGAGTTCGTCTGGTGTCACCGGCGGTCAGAGCGCTTCGAGGCGCCACCACGGTCGATGCCGACACCACCGAGCAGGTGAGCGAGCGCGTCCAGGCGCTGGTCACCGCCATGCTGGACCGCAACGAGGTGAGCAAGGAGGACCTGATCAGCATCGTCTTCACGGCCACCGACGACATCCACTCCATGTTCCCGGCCACCGCCGCCCGGGCCTGCGGCTTGGGTGACGTGCCACTGCTGTGCGCCCGCGAGCTCGACGTCGAGAGCGGTACGCCCCTCACCGTCCGGGTGCTGATGCACGTGACCACGGAGCGGGCCCGTAGCCAGCTCCACCACGTCTACCTGGAGAGGGCTCGTGGCCTCCGCGACGACCTCCCCGCCTGAGCGCAGCCCGTTGCCGGAAAAGCGGGCTGCCGTCGTCGGCACCGGCCTCATCGGCGCCTCCATAGGGATGGCTCTGCGCGCCCGTGGTTGGCACGTCACCGGCACCGACCGCCAGGACCGGCGGGCTCACCACGCAGTGGCCGCCGGAGCTTTGGACGCATTGGGCGTCGACCCCCAGGCCGAGGTGACCTTTGTGGCCACACCGGTGTCGGCGGTGGCGTCCGAGGCCACCCGGGCGCTTGCTTACGGGGGGTTAGTGACCGACGTGGGCAGCGTGAAGGCCCCCATCGTCGAAGCCGTGGACCATCCCTGCTTCGTCGGCGGCCATCCCATGGCCGGTTCGGAGCAAGAGGGCGTGGAGGGGGCCGAGGCGGGCCTGTTCCAGGGCGCCACGTGGGTGCTGACCCCGACGGACGAAACCGACCCCGCCGCCTATGCCCGGGTCCGGAGCGTGGTGTCTACGCTCGGTGCCGACGTGGTGGCCCTCAGCCCCGAGCGTCACGACTCGCTGGTGGCGCTGGTGTCCCACGTCCCCCACCTGACCGCCGCCACCTTGATGTCGCTGGCCGCCGAGGGCGCCGAAGAGCACGCCGTCCTGCTGCGTCTGGCCGCCGGAGGATTCCGTGACATGACCCGCATCGCCGCCGGCCACCCGGGTATCTGGCCCGACATTTGCGCCGAGAACCGCGACGCCATCGTCGACGCCCTCGACCGCCTCCGTTCCTCGCTCGACGCCGTGCGGGAGCTGGTGTCAGCCGGTGACCGAGCCGGGCTCCTGCGCCTGCTGGAAGGGGCCCGGAGCGCCCGCACCAACCTGCCCGGCGGGCTGGCCCGTCCGGAGACCCTGGTCGACGTTCGCGTGCCGGTTCCCGACCGGCCCGGCGTGGTCGCCGAGGTCACCACCCTGGCCGGGGAGCTGGCGGTCAACATCGAGGACCTGGAGATCGTGCACTCCGCCGAGGGCGACCGCGGCGTCCTCGTCCTCGTCGTGGACGCCGAGGTCGCAGACGTGCTGCGAGAGGCGTTGGTGAGCCGCGGCTTTCGTCCCACTGCGCATCCGCTGGCATGAGGCGTAGCCTCACGGCGGAGGACCAGCGATGACGGCTCTGGAGGTGAGCGGTGGGCAGCCGCTCTGCGGACGTGTCCGGGTACCGGGCGACAAGTCGATCTCCCACCGGGCCCTGATCCTCGCTGCCCGTGCCGAGGGAACGTCGGTCCTGCGGGGCCTGTCGCAGGGAGATGACGTTGCCCGGACCGCCGCCGCCATCGAGTCGTTCGGCGCCGGCGTGGAGCGCGTCGGCCTCGACACCGGCGAGGTAGAGACCCGCGTGACGGGCGGGGTCGGCCGCCTCCACCAGTCCCAGGCACCCGTCGACGTGGGCAACTCGGGCACCACCATCCGGCTGCTCTCCGGGTTCTGTGCCCCCTTCCCGTGGCTCACCGTTCTCATGGGCGACGAGTCGGTGTCGCGCCGTCCCATGGAACGGGTGGTCCAGCCGCTCCGCCAGATGGGAGCGCAGGTGGACTGCCAGCCCGGCGGCCTGGCTCCGCTCACCGTGCACGGGGGGAGTCTCACGGGTATCGATTACCACCCGCCCGTGGCCAGCGCCCAACTCAAGAGCGCGGTGTTGCTGGCCGGCCTCGGCGCCCAAGGCGACACCGTCGTCTACGAGCGGGAGCTCACGCGGTCTCATACCGAGGAGATGCTGGCCGCCTGCGGGGCCGACGTGAAGCGCAGCGCCGACGGCCTGGTGACACGGGTGCGGGCGTCCGAGCTGCGACCCCTCGAGCTGGACGTGCCCTGCGATCCCTCCCAGGCCGCCTTCTGGGTGGTGGCGGCGTGCATCACCCCGGGAAGCGAGGTGGTCGTCGAGCGGGTGTACGTCGGTCCGAAGAGGATGGGCTTCGTGGACGTTCTCCGCCGCATGGGGGCGCAGGTGGAAGTCGAGCCGGTCGATGCCACCACTGCCGACATCCGGGCCCGCTACAGCCCGCTTCACGCCACCGAGGTCGGCGGGGAGGAGGTGCCCGGCCTCATCGACGAGATCCCGGTCCTGGACGTGGCGGCCGCCATGGCCGAGGGCGTCACCACCTTCCACGGCGCCGGGGAGCTGCGCGTGAAGGAGACGGACCGGATCGCCACCATGTCCAGCGAGCTGGAGGTGGTCGGGGCCCATGCCGCGCCGATGGCCGACGGGTTGGTGGTCCAGGGAGGATCCAGGCTGCACGACGGACGGGTCCGCTCCCACGGCGACCACCGTGTGGCCATGGCACTGGCCGTCGCCGGGCTGAGCAGCGCCGGCACCACCCGCATCGAGGGGTGGGACGCAGTGACCACCAGCTACCCGGATTTCGAGCGCGACCTACGGTCCCTTCGGTGACCGCCGCTTCGGAGCTCCACTCGTGCGGGTGATCGCCATCGACGGGCCGTCGGGGTCGGGCAAGACCACCGTGGCCCGCGCCCTGGCCGCCCGGCTCGACACCGCGCACCTCGACACGGGCGCCATGTACCGCTCAGTGGCTCTTTGCGTGCTCAGGAGGGGCGTGGACCCCGAGGACCAGGCCGGCGTCGCCGGCGTCGCCCGAGAGGTCCGCATCGACGTGGGCGAGGAGAAGGTCGTGGTGGACGGCGAGGACGTCACCAACGACATCAGGAGCGAGGAGGTCACCCGGGCGGTGAGTGCCGTGGCGTCCAACCCCGGGGTCCGCGAGGAGATGGTGCGCCGCCAACGGGAGTGGGGAGCTGCCCAGGACATCGGAGTGGTCGAGGGCAGAGACATCGGCACGGTGGTGTTCCCCGACGCCGAGCTGAAGGTGTACCTGATGGCCGGTGACGCGGTGCGCGCCCGCCGCCGCTCCGGCGAGACCGGCGGCGCGGAGAAGGCGGTCGCTGCCGACATGGCCCGGCGCGACGAGCTCGACTCCACGCGCGCCTCGTCGCCGCTCAAGGCCGCAGACGACGCCATGGTGCTCGACACCAGCGACCTCACCGTCGACCAGGTGGTGGAAGAGGTCCTTAGCAAGCTGAAGTCGTGACCGGGGCATCACCCGAGACAGCTGGGCCGGCGGGCACGCCCGCCGGGTTCCCCAGGGGCCAGCTGCTCTTCTACCGGTTCGTGCGAAACGTCCTCGTCGGGTTCTGCCGCCTGTACTGGCGCCAGAGGACGGAAGGTACCGAGCACGTGCCCGACGGCCCCTTCGTGCTCGCGCCCGTCCACCGCTCCAACATCGACACGCCGGTGGTGTGCGCCGTCACCAAGCGGCGCATGCGCTTCATGGGCAAGGAGACGGTGTGGAAGTACAGGCTCCCCGCCTGGGTGCTGAACGCGCTGGGCGGCTTCCCGGTGCGCCGCGGCCACGCCGATCGGGAGGCGCTCCGTCGCTGCCTCGAGGTGCTGGAGGGCGGGGAGCCGCTGGTGCTCTTTCCCGAGGGCAGCCGCCAGAGCGGACCGCTGGTGCAGCCCCTTTTCGAAGGCGCTGCCTACCTGGCCACCCGCACCGGCGCGCCCATCGTCCCTGTTGGCATCGGGGGGCCCGAGCGGGCCATGCCCAAGGGCTCCAAGATGCTTCGCCCCGTCAAGGTGCACGTGGTCATCGGCGAGCCCATCCATCCCGACGCCGTTGGCCCGTCGGGGCGCGCCTCACGCAAGGCGGTGCACCAGCTGAGCGAAAGGCTCCGCCAGGAGCTGCAGCGGCTGTTCGACGAGGCGCAGGCCAAAGCCGGAGCCTGAGCCGGCGGGCTCAGCCGGCGAGGGTGTCGAGCACGTCGCTGGCGGCCACGATGCGGTCGTCGGTGAGGACGCCCTCGTCCTCGGTGGGCGCCATCAGCGAGAAGCGCACGGCCGCCACTGCACCACGGACCAGGTCCCGCAGCTCGCGAGGGGGAGGGAAGTACTCCTCCTCGCTCGTGATGGCGACGGGCTCGGCACCGTTCACCGGCGCCAGGCGGTTCACCACAGCCCACACCAGCTCCTCGGGCGCCGACGCGCCGGCCGTGACGCCGACCGTGCCGCTGAGGTCGTCCGGAACCTCGTCGGCACTGTTTACCCGAACGACACGGGAGCACCCTGCGGTCCAGGCCGTCTTCTCCAGAGCGACGGTGTTCGAGGAGTTGGCCGAGCCGATCACCACGAAGGCTTCGGCCTCCCGGGCGATGGCTTTGAGGGCCGACTGGCGGTTGGTGGTGGCGAAGCACAAATCGCTTCGGGTCGGCATCCACATGGAGGGGAAGCGCTCGTGGGCTGCGTCGCGCACGCCGGCCCACTCGTCCATGCTGAGGGTTGTCTGGGCGAGGAACGCCACGGGGGCATCCGCATCCAGGTCCAGGCCGCCCACGTCCGCCTCGTTCTCCACCAGGCGCACGGCGTCGGGCGCCACCGCCATGGTGCCCACGGCCTCGTCGTGGCCCTCGTGGCCCACGTACACCACGTTGTAGCCCTTGCCGGCGCGCACCTTCACCTCGTGGTGGACCTTGGTCACCAAGGGGCACACGGCATCCACCACCACACCGCCGTTGGCCCTGGCCTCGGCCACCACCTCGGGGGCCGAGCCGTGGGCGCTCAGCATCAAGGGCGCCCCTTCGGGGACCTCGGACACGTCGTCCACGAACACCACCCCGAGCTGGCGGAAGCGGTTGACCACCACCTCGTTGTGCACGATCTGGTGGTAGCAGTACACCGGCGGCTCGAAGACCCGGACCATCCACGCCAGGGCCTTGATGGCCATCTCCACGCCGGCGCAGAAGCCTCGCGGTGAAGCGAGCAGGACGCGTTCGACGGGCACCCCACAAGGCTAACCGTGCCTGCGCCTAACCTGGCCTCAGTGTCGACGTCCGCCCGCGTGGTGGCCGTGGCCGACGGGTCACCGGCCGCCAGGGCCGGGCTCCAACCGGGTGACGAGATCGTCGCCATGGCCGGCCAGGTTCCCCGAGACGTAATCCAGTTCCGCCTGCTCGCCGACGAGGCCGACCTCGAGGTCGAGGTGAGCCGCGGCGGCCTGCAGCTCAGCGTGGAGGTCGCCAAGGACGCGGGGGAACCGCTCGGCGTCGAGGTGGAGTCGGCGCTGTTCGACCAGGTCCGCACCTGCGACAACCACTGCGAGTTCTGCTTCATCTACCAGCTGCCGCCGGGGATGAGGAAGTCGCTGTCCCTCAAGGACGACGACTACCGCCTCTCCTTCCTCTACGGGAACTTCACCACCCTCACCCGCTTCACCGAGCTCGACATGGAGCGCGTGGTCAGCGAGCACCTGAGCCCGCTGTACGTGAGCATCCACGCCACGGACCCCGAGGTCCGCACCCGGATGCTGCGCAACCGGCGGGGCGCCACCAGCCTGCGCTGGCTGCGGTCCCTGCTCGACCACGGGATGGAGGTCCACGGCCAGGTGGTGGTCTGCCCGAGCGTCAACGACGGCCTGGTGCTGCACGACACCATGGCCGGGGTGCTGGACGAGTACCCCGAGCTGGCCACCGTGGCGGTGGTGCCCCTTGGTGTAAGCCGCTACTCCACGGAGGGCGCCATGCGGGCCCACAGCGCGCACGAGGCGGCCGCGGTCGTGGACTGCGTGGAGGAGTGGCAGCCGGTCTTCCGCGCCGCGCTCGGACGGCGCTTGGCCTTCGCCGCCGACGAGTACTACCTCCTCGCCGGCCGGGCCTTCCCCCCGGCCGAGGACTACGAGGGGTTCCCCATGCACGAGGACGGCATCGGGATGGCCCGCGCCTTCGAGGCCGCGCTGCTCGGAGCCAGCGAGGAGTCACCAGGAGTGCGGTCCGGGTTCTTCGCCTGGGTGGACGGGGCGCCCGCCGAGGGCTACCGGGCACCCCGGGCCCCGGGGTCGGTCACGCTTCGCCCGTCGGCTTCGGCGCCCGTGGCCGTCCTCACCGGTGAGTACGGCGCCCGTGTGCTGGCACCGATGGTCGAGCAGCTGGGCGCGCCGGACGTTCGCCTGGTCCCTGTTGCCAACCGCTTCTTCGGCGGCAACATCGGCGTGGCCGGCCTGCTGGTGGGGGAGGACCTGTCCCGTGCGCTGCACGCCGAACCCGAGGGGCACCGCTACCTGCTCCCAGACGTGTGCCTGTCCAAGGGCGTGTTCCTCGACGGGCTGAGCCTGGCCGACCTGCCCCGGCCCGTGGAGGTGGTGCCGACCGACGGGGCGTCGCTTCGCCGGGCCCTCCTGGAGCCGGCGGCGTGAGTGCGGCCAAGCCCGTGGTGGCGGTGGTGGGGCGGCCCAACGTGGGCAAGTCCACCCTCGTGAACCGCATCCTCGGCCGGCGTGAGGCCATCGTGGAGGAGCGCCCCGGGGTAACCCGGGACCGCAAGGAGGTGTCCGCCGAGTGGGCGGGGCACGAGTTCCTCGTGGTGGACACCGGCGGCTGGCTGGACAGCGACCACCCCCTCGACCGCCAGGTGAGCGCCCAGGCCGAGCGGGCCGTCGACGAGGCCGACGTGGTCCTCTTCGTCGTCGACGGCGTTGTCCAGCCAACCGAGGAGGACCAGAGCGTGGCCCGGATGCTGCAGCGGTCGGACAAGGCGGTGGTGCTGGCAGCCAACAAGGTCGACGCCGAGACCCGGGAGGCCGATGCCTGGGCCTTCTCCCGCCTTGGCCTCGGCCACCCCTGGCCCGTCTCGGCCCTTCATGGCCGGGGGACGGGCGACCTGCTCGACGAGATAGTGCGCCACCTCGAGGACCTGTCCCAGGACGAGGCGCCGCCCGGCGACGGGCCGTCCGGCACCGATGCCACCCAGGCGTCGGCGCCCAGGGTGGCCATCGTGGGGCGCCCCAACGTGGGCAAGTCGACCCTGTTCAACCGCCTCATCGGCGACGACCGCTCCGTGGTCCACGACATGCCCGGCACCACGCGCGATGCCATCGACACCCTCGTGGAGACCGACGCAGGTCCCGTACGATTCGTGGACACAGCTGGGATGCGGCGCAAGTCCCGGGTGGGGCAGGGGGCCGAGTACTACTCACTGGTCCGAGCACTGCGGGCCATCGACGACGCCCACGCCGCCGTGGTGGTGATCGACGCCTCCGAGGGCGTGACCCATCAGGACCAGCGCCTGGCCGAGCGGGTGGACGCCGCCGGCACGGCTGTGGTGCTGGCCCTCAACAAGTGGGACACCCTCGACACCGAGGGCAGGGCCCGGGTGCGGACGCAGATGGTGGACCGGCTCTCCTTCCTCGGCTACGCGCCAGTGCTGCGAATCAGCGCCAAGACCGGCCTCGGCGTCCATACCCTGCTGCCGGCCCTGGACCAGGCCGTGGAGGCCTACCACCGCAGGGTGCCCACCGCCGAGCTCAACGCCGCCGTGCAGCAGGCCCAGGCGGCGCAGCGACCGCCTCACGGACGGGTGCTCTACGCCACCCAGGGCGCCACCGACCCGCCCACCTTCACCCTGTTCACCAGCTCCACCCTGCCTCCCACCTACCTCCGCTACCTCGAGCGCAAGATCCGGGAGCGCTTCGACCTGGGGCCCACTCCGGTCAAGCTCCGGGTCCGGCCCCGGGGCGATTGACGCGAAGCAGGTGAACGCCGGGTAGCGTCGCGTCGCCATGGTCGAGCGCCCATTCCTGCTGGTAGTGGCGCTGGGCTGCGTCGTGGCTGCCATGGTGTGGGCCCGTTCCGGCCAGCGGCTCCGCCGGGCCGAGCGTCGCATGGCCGCCGCCATGGGCAGCACCGACCCGAGCACCGAGGCCACAAGGCTCGCCTACCGCAGGGAGCTGCACACCGCCCTGCTCTACGCCATCCTGGCCATCGCGCTCGGGGCGGGGTCGGTGTCGGGAGAGGCGGTGTTCGATGCTCCGCTGTTCCTGCTGATCCTGCCCGTGGCCATCTCGATCCGCTACGGGAGCCGGTTCTTCGCCGAGGCGGGCCTCACCGAGGCGCGCTGGGTGCGGGAGCGCCGGGCCCAGGAGGTGCTCAACCAGCAGGGCGAGATGACGCCCATGCGGTGGTCGGCACGCCTCGCCCCCGACGAGCTGCCCCTCATCCAGGGCTTCGAGATCGCCCACGTGTACGAGCCGGGCGCCGGGGCCCTGGCGGGGGACTTCTACGACCTGTTTCCCACCAGCCCGAACCGCATCATCGCCGTCATAGGCGACGTGGCCGGCCACGGCCTCGAGCCCTCCATAACCGCATTCCAGGTGAAGTACCTCCTTCGGGTATTCCTCCGCCAGTACCGCGATCCGGGCCAAGCCGTGGAGGAGCTCAACGTGGTGCTCTCCGCCCACGGGCGGCCCGAGGACCTGGTGTCCCTCTGCGCCGTGACCTTCGACCAGATGGCCGGCACCCTGCGCTTCACCTCCGCCGGCCACCCGCCGGCGTGGGTGTGGCACGACGGCGAGGTACGGCCGCTGCGGGCCACGGGGCCGCTGCTCACCCTGGACCCGAACGGCACGTACTTCAGCCGTGAGATCCCCCTCGACGTGGGCGACGTCATGATCATGTACACCGATGGGCTCACCGAGGCCCGCGCCGGCTACAACCTGTTCGGCGAGGAGCGCATCGGCCAGCACCTCCGCCGGGACCCCGGCCAAGACCTCAACGTCATGTGCAAGGACCTGCTGGAGGCGGCCAGGGACTTCGCTGACGCCCCGCTCACCGACGACGTCGCCATCCTGGCCATCCGCAAGACCTGACGTGGCCACCGAGACCGAGGCGTGGTGCGAGGCGTGCCAGGCGTGGCGTGAGGAGGATGAGTGCCCGGCCTGCGGCCAGGTGCTGGTGGACGAAGAGCCGCCACCCGTGCCCTGGCACTTCAAGTTCCTGGTGGTGGCCACGGTGCTGTACCTGGCCTGGCGAGCCGTGCAGCTCGTCGTGTGGTGGGTCGGCTGACGCACTCCTGAGGACGGCTACGCTCGTGCGCTGACGGGCTGTGGCGCAGCTTGGTTAGCGCGCTTGACTGGGGGTCAAGAGGTCGCCGGTTCAAATCCGGCCAGCCCGACAAGAAAGTCCAGGTTAGAGGCGGTGGACCGGTTGGTCCGCCGCCTTTTTTGGCGCCCCGAGGTACCATTTGCTAATCCCTTGCTAATCCGCGAGGAGGCCGGTGATGCGAGGCAGCGTGCTCAAACGGGGCAAGACCTGGAGCTACGTGCTCTACCTCGGGCGGGACGAGAAGGGCCGCAAGCGCCAGAAATGGGTGGGTGGCCACCGGACCCGCAAGGACGCCGAGGCGGCGCTGCTGGATGCGCTGACCCGCGTCCAGACCGGCGTCTACGCCGATCCCGGGCGCCAGACGGTGGGGGAGTACCTGGAAGGCTGGCTCGACGCCGTGAAGCCCACCCTGGCTGCCACCACGTGGGCCGGCTACCGGCAGGCCTTGACCAAGTGGGTCATCCCCCGCATCGGCCGTGTCCGTCTGAGCGCCCTGACGTCGGCCCAGCTGGCCCGGCTCTACGGCCAGCTGCTCGACGGTGGCGGTCGGGACGGCCGGCCGCTGTCACCCCGATCGGTGCGGCTGGCTCACACGGTGACGGGACGAGCGCTGGCCGACGCCGTGGAGTGGGGCCTGCTTCCCCGGAATCCCGCCCGTTCAGTCAGGCCGCCCAAGGAGAAGACCCGGGAGATGACGGTGTGGCGAACCGAGGAGCTCAAGGAGTTCCTGGCGGCCACCCGAGACCACCGGTTCTACCCCCTCTGGGTCGTCTTCCTCACGACAGGGCTGCGTCGCTCCGAGGCCGCCGGCCTGCGTTGGGACGACCTCGACCTCGATCGGGGGACGCTGGCTGTTCGCCACACGCGGGTCGCCGTGGACTACCGGGTCGAGGACTCAGAGCCCAAGAGCATAAAGAGCCGTCGCCTCGTCTCGCTCGACGACCCGACAGTCCTGGCCTTGCGTCAGCATCGCAAGCGCCAGCTCGAGGAGCGCCTGGCCGCGGGCCCGCTGTGGCAGGACAGCGGGCTGGTCTTCGTCCAGGAGGATGGCCAGCCCTACCACCCCGACACCATCAGCTACTTCTTCGAGAAGACCGTGAAGCGAGTTGGGGTTCCGCCGATCCGGCTGCACGACCTGAGGCACACTTCGGCCACGCTGGCGCTGGCCGCCGGCGTCCACCCCAAGATCGTCCAGGAGCGCCTCGGGCACGCCAACATCAGCATCACCCTCGACACCTACTCGCACGTGGTCCCGGGCATGCAGGAAGAGGCCGCCGCCAAGGTGGCCAAGCTCATCTTCGACTAATGCCGCGTCAGGCAAAGCTTGCCCTGTCCTCCAACGGCACGTGTGGGGCAGTGAAGTAGCCTCTTCTCCCAGGGTCGGTCCCTGGGGTCAGAACATCGTGAGCAGCCGGAGTCGCCGGTCCTCGACTTCGTAGGCGAGAGCAGCCATGAGCTTGACGGGCTCTGCCCGTCCGTCAACCTCGAACTCGAGGACGACGTTGAACTTGCTCAGGTTGTGCTCTGGGCGCTGTTCCAACGCGTAGACGTAGTTTTGCCGCACCTTCATCGCGATCTGTGCTTCGAGTTCTTCGGCAGTGACTTCCGTCAGACCCGCCACTTCGAGGATGCCCGCCTTCTTGCTGCGTAGATAGTCAAGCTTCGGGGGATCGACGAAGACTGTGAAGCCGTCGAGGTCCTGAGGGTCGTCGGAGATGGCCGAGAGTCCGTGCAGGGTGTCTGACTCGAACCCAGGGAAGACGGCGCGCTCGATCTTGTACGACAGGAACGGGTCGAAGTGGAAGTCACTCGGAAGGCTGACGCAGCGATAGTCATGCTCGTCCAAGGGCCACCAACCGAGGTTGTACTCAGCGACATGCTCGATGTCGGGTTCATGGCGTCCGATGAACGTGTTCCCGTGCTTCACGTAGGTGTTCCTGAGAGTGACGCTCAGCCAGTTCTTGTGTCGGGACTCGTAGTGAGCCTCCATGAAACCTATGTACGGCCCGTACTCCTGTAGCCCCGCCAGTAGCCTCAACTTGCGGCGCTCGTTGAGGTTCGTCAGGTAGATGGCGCAGAGCTGCCGGGTGCTCGCGATCTCGGCGGGCCGAGGGCACCGAAGCGAGCCCCGCAGCATGCGAAACGCCTCGTCCTCGTCATGGAGGATCAGATCTCCTTCGAGGATGCTCCCGCTCCAATCCCGTTCGAGCAGAGGGAGCACTCGTTCAGCGACGCCATGCCATACGCGCCCTCGCCGATGCGCCTGGTGTCGAACACGAGAGCGATGTCAGCGAGCTCCGGTTCGGTGTGGGGAACGAGCGTTGACCGCAGTTCCTCGTATCGGATCCCCTTGCTGGCGAGCATCTCCACCGTCTGGGCGTGGATCGTCCGAAGCTCGGGGCCGAGTTCGGCGTATGAGAATTTGGAGTGCTGCATGACGACGTCGAACAGGACGGTGTCTCGCGCATTCAGGGTCCAGATCTTCGTCATGAGTCGCCCTCATACTGTTCGTGCGGAGCGAAGTCCTCAAACGGCTTTTCGGCCGTTGGACTGGTTATGGGAACGCGGGTCATCCTCGGCTGCGCTTCGGGATTGACCCCCGAGTCCTGGCGTCGATGGACAAGCCCACTTCTGCCGCGGGTGTCCCCGATCGCCGGGTCAACGAGACCGGTTGAGCCCCTCAAGTCGAGACGCTGTGTCCCGGTACCGGACTCCGGGGATGAGATGAACACCATCGAAGGCGCCACTCTCGGCGATGGCCTGCGCCAGTTCGCAGGC
>JALYGF010000061.1 GCA_030777325.1 Actinomycetota bacterium
GAGGCCGTCGGCATGCTGTCGCTGGTTGTCGTCGGTAGCTCGACGACGACGGTGGTCGGAGGTCGGATGGTCACGCCGCGGGGCTACGCCACGTGACGGCGATCCATCCGATCGAGACGGCGAGCTACCGCATCCTCGCCGAGCGCGTCGATCTCTCGGTCTGGCCGCCTGGGGCACGCGACGTGGTGGCCCGGATCATCCATGCCACCGCCGACGTGGCGTTCGCCGAGTCGGTGCGCATCGGTGACTCCGCGGTCGCTGCCGCGCTCGACGCGTTGGGGCGAGGGGCGCCCGTCGTCGTCGACTCGGCCATGGTCGCCGCCGGTGCCCCCGGCGTGGCCACGACGTGCCTCCTCCCCGAGGTCCCCGTCGCGCCGGCCAGATCGACGCGGTCGGCGGCGGCGGCGGCCCTGGCGGCCGAGCGCCACCCCCGCGGTGCGGTGTGGGTCGTCGGCAACGCCCCTACCGCGCTGTTCGAGCTGCTGCGGCTCCACGATCACGGCCTCCTGGAGCCGGCCGCGGTGATCGGGCTGCCCGTGGGCTTCGTCGGTGCCGCCGAAGCCAAGGCCCGCCTGTGGGCGGGCCCGCTGGCACCGGTCTCCATGACCAACACGGGCGAGCGCGGCGGCAGCCCGGCCGCCGCTGCCGCTCTCAACGCCCTGCACCGACTGCGCGAAGGACGCCCATGCTGACCCCACGCGCCACCGCCATCCCGATCCGCTCGCCTCGACCGGCGCGTCCGGCTCGGCGGTCGGCCACCGACGGCCTTCTGCTCGTCGCCCACGGGTCGAGCTGCCTCGCCGGCGTCGACGAGGCGCGCGCTCTCGGCGAGGCGGTCGCCGCTGCGTCGCCCGGCCTCGCCGTCGACCTGGGGTTCCTCGAGCTGGCCGACCCGCCGGCGGGGCCGGTGCTCGACGACCTGGTCACCCGAGGCTGTCGACGAGTCACCGTGCAGCCGCTCATGCTGCTCGCCGCCGGCCACGGCAAGAGCGACGTGCCCGCCATCGTGCTGGAAGGCCGCGCCCGTCACCCGGGCGTGGAGGTGCTGTTCGGCTCGCCGCTCGGCGTTGTTCCAGAGCTGCTCGCCATCGCCGCTTCCAACCTGGCTGCCGCCGGCGGCCCCGGGTTGCCCCTGCTTGTCGTCGCCCGCGGCACCTCCGATCCCGACGCCAACGCCGAGGCGTGCCGGGCAGCCCGCCTCCTGGCCGAGTGGACGGGTGCACCCGACGTCGAGGTCGCCTTCACCGGTGTGACCTGGCCGTCGGTGCCCGCGGCGTTGGAACGGGTCCGTCGGCTCGGTCACCAGGCGCTCGCCGTGTTCTTCTGGTTCCTGGCGACGGGCAAGCTCGTCGAGCGGGCCCGGGGTCAGCTGGGTGAGTTCGCCGACACCACGGGCGTCGCCGTGGCCGACGCCGGCTACTTCGGCCCCGACCCTGCCCTCGTCCCGGTCATTCACCGGCGGCACGCCGAGGCGATCGACGGTGTGCACCGCACGAACTGCGACACCTGCTCCTACCGCACCGAGTGGCCCGGCATGGCCGACCGCGTGGCGCAACCCCGAGGGCTCGGCCACTCGGCGCTGGCCGCAGACCACCGCCGGAGCCACGGCCACCGCCGTTGACCCGGCTCGGGCCCCGTCTGGTGGTCGCCGGCGTGGCGTCGGGTGTCGGCAAGACGACCGTGGCCACCGGGCTTCTCGCCGCGATGGCCGCACGTGGTCGTTCGGTGTCGGGCGCCAAGGTTGGGCCCGATTTCATCGACCCCGGCTATCACGCCCTGGCCTGCGGGCGTCCGCCCCGCAACCTCGATCCGTGGCTGTGCGGTCGCGAGGCCATGGGTCCGCTCGCGGCGCGCGCCGCTGCGGAAGCCGACGTCCTCGTCATCGAGGGCGTCATGGGCCTGTTCGACGGGGCCGCCGACGGCGAGCCCTCGTCGACCGCCGACGTCGCCGCCCTCCTCGAGGCGCCCGTGGTCCTCGTCGTCGACGCCGGAGCGATGAGCGCGTCGGTGGCGGCGCTCGTCGGGGGCTACCGCGACCACGATCGCCGAGTGCACCTGGCGGGCGTGGTCCTCAACCGCGTCGGCTCCGACGGGCACGAGGAGCTCCTCCGCGATGCCCTCGCCCCACTCGGCGTGCCGGTGGTGGGCACCCTCCGACGCGACGACCGGCTGGTGTGGCGGGACCGGCACCTCGGCCTCGTGCCCGTGGCCGAGTGTCCGGACGCCGTGCGATCGTCGCTCGACCGGCTGGCGGCCGCCGTCGCCGGCGGCTTCGATCTGGACGCCGTCGAGGCCATCGCCCGGTCGGCGCCCCCGCTCTCGGCCGGGCCGGTGGCCGTGCCGGATCCGGTCACCCGTGCCCGCGTGGCGGTCGCGTCGGGACGCGCCTTCACCTTCCTCTACCGCGACAACGTCGAGGCGCTCGAGGCGGCGGGCGCCGACATCGTGCCCTTCGACCCGCTCCACGACCCGGCGCTTCCCGAAGCCGCCGACGGGCTCGTCGTCGGTGGTGGCTTCCCGGAGGTGTACGGCGACGCCCTCTCCGCCAACGCGCCACTCCGGTCCGACGCCGCCGCACGCATCGCAGCCGGACTGCCCACCTGGGCCGAGTGCGGTGGCCTGGTGTGGCTCGCACGGGAGCTCGACGGATCGCCCATGGTCGGCGTGGTGCCCACCTCGGCACGGCTCGGGGATCGGCTGACCCTCGGGTACCGGCACGCCGAGACGACGACACGCAGTGTCATCGGTCCGCCGGGCACTCGCCTGCGCGCCCACGAGTTCCACTACTCGAGGTGTGAACCGGCCGGAAGCGCCCTCCGGCTCAGCAGCCGCTTTCGTTCCGGCGTCGACGGGTTCGCTTCGCCGACGCTGCTGGCCACCTACGCACACCACCACGCCGGCGGCGACCCGTCGATGGTGACGGCCTTCGCCCGAGCCTGCGAGGTCAGCCGGCAGAGGCGTCGGTGAGGCCGAGCACTGCCCGTGCTCTTGCCTCTCGCCCGCCTCGAGCGCTGCGAGCGCGTCCGACCGTAACCCCGGTGGCCCGGGAACGACCAGCGATACCCGAGCCGGAGGCGATCGACATCTGCACCGGTTGGCGAGCCGCCGACCGCTGATGCTCAGGGCTTGGGGGAGGCGCGCACGTTCCAGGTAAGGGGTTCGGTCGGCTCGTAACGGCAGTAGGTGCCGGTGACGATCGAACGGTCGAGGTGCGAGCCTAGCTCGGGGAGTACCGCCTCGATGCGCCGCAACGTGTCTCGCAGCCGCGCCGTTACCGCCTTGCGAGCCCGTTCGACCGTGCTCGGGCCAAGCCCGCGGTCCTTGCCCGCGTGCCCGGTGGCGCGGCGCAGCTCGTCGAGCAGCGCTTCGCGCTCTCTTTCGACCCGCTCGAGCCGTCCGAGGTCGTGGTGGGCCTGGGCCTCGTCGAGGTCCTCGTCGAGATCTGTGATGCGGCGCTTGAACTGGGCCCGGGCCCTGGAGTCGAGCACCGGTATGGCGCTGCCCCCTCCCCGGATGGCGCTGCCGACGAGGTCGAGCACGTGGATGTCCTCCCCGGGTCGGGCGAGGAGGGCGGCGAGATCGTGGAGGCCCTTGGCGTCACGGAGCCGAACAGATCGGCCGCGGTGCTCGATGCTCCAGACATCTCCGTCGTGACGGCACTCGGCGTCGGCGGCGCCTCCGTCCCGGGTGCGCGCGGTCCTGCCGAGGCGAGCGGCGATACCGGCGAGCCCGAGCTGATCGGCGAGCCCGGCGGCGCGGTCGCCATAGGTGGCGCCGGCCCCGAGCTCGGCCAGCACCGCGCACGTCTCCGCCTCCCATGCCCGGGCCCCCACCCGCTCGTGGGCGCGCAGCGCCCGCAGCAGCAGGTCGCGTGCCTGGTCGGTGTGCCCGAGCGTCTTGGCGGCGACACCCGCCCAGTGGGCGTGGCTGCCCATGAAGCACACGACGGCGCCGTTCACCCCACACGTACCGGCGAAGGGTGCGAGCTCGGCAAGGAGCTGGCCGCTGAGGTCCAGGTCGCCGAGACGAGCGGCGGCGGCGGTGAGACTGCCGACGAACACCGACCACAGGTAGCTGCGATCCTCTCCCCACCTGCCGAGGTCGCGGACGGTGTCGAGGGCCCGGCGGGCGCCGTCGACGTCCCCGGCGTCGGACAGGAGACCGGCGGCCACCGCGTGGGCGTGCGAGGGGAGGCCGACCCACCACGCGACGGCCATCTCGGCCGTGGCCACCAGCTGACGTGGCTCGCCACGGGCGCGAGCCACCTCGACGAGCTGCGACATGCGCACGTTGCCGGTGTCGGGCTCGCCGATCCGTTCGCCGAGGGCGGCGGCATCGTGCACCAGGCGCTCGCCAGCGTCGAGCGCGCCGTCGAGGATCGCCATCGCGGCGCGCCGAGTGCGGGCGAGGTAGTCGTGGCGGGGTTGCCCAAGGCGGGCCTCGAGGCCAAGGAAGGCGTCGAGCTCGGTGCGGAACGCGGGCGAGCCGGTCTCGAGGAGTGCGTTGGCGGTGAGGAGGTGCCCTTCGCTGCGCCGTTCCTCGTCGCCGGCCTGCTCCGCCAGCGCGACGATCTCGCGTCCGATCTCGATCCGCTCGGCAGCCGCGCCGCGCGTCCACAGGACGTCGTGCCGGGCGAGCAGGCAGGCGGCCAGCGTCGCCGGGTCGTCGAGGCCGCGAGCGATCGCCACCGCGTGCTCACTCAGCGGTCGCGCCCGCGCCCAGTCCTTGGGCACGGAGTGGTGCAGCTCGCGGGCCAGGCTGGCAGTGACCTGCGCTTCGACCGCAGGCGCCCGCCCGCCGACGGCGCGTCTGGCCTCGTCGAGGAGGGCGACGACCTCGTCGCGCGGCATCCCGAACCGGGCCCCGAGACGCTGCAACCCGAGCGCTACCGCCGAGAGGCGTTCGGGGTCGTCGAGACGGACGACATGGGTGTGTGCCTCGCGGAGCAACTGGCGAGCCCGGTCGGCGTTGCCGGCCCGGCTCTCGGCGTCAGCCTGGGTGACGACCAGGTCGACGAGTGCACTGGTGGCCACGGCCACGCCCGCGTCGTCGAGCGCGCTTCGGACACGTGAGAGCTGGGCGGCAGCCTCCGCGAACGCCAGCCTGGCCCGGTCGGCTGCGGCCGCTTCGAGTGCCCAGTGGATGGCACGGTCCGGACCGTCGACGGCTGCGGCGGCCGCGAAATGGCGGGCCACCTCCCCGGGGAACACCGCGCCACCCCGCTCCAGCCGGCGTTCGAGCCCGGCCCCGATCTGCCGGTGCAGCACCAACCGCCGTGGTGTCGGAAGGTCTGCGTAGATGGTCTCGCGGTACAGGTCATGGGCGAACCGGGCCCGACCAGGGCCGCAACCCGCACCGGTCAGCACGCCGGCGCGAGCGGCGTGGTCGAGCTGGGCGGCGACCGCCGGCGCTTGCAGGTCGAGGACGTCGCCCAGTACGTCGGCGAGCACCTCGTTGCCGGCGACCGCAGCCGCATCGAGAAGCCGGCGGCAGTCGGCCGAGACCCGGCCGACGCGCCGGGCGATGAGGTCATGGGCGGCAGCCGGCACCACGTCGGCAGGTTCCTGTGTGGCCAAGGCATGGGCGAGCTCGCGCACGAGGAAGGGGTGGCCAGCGGTTCGACCGTGGACGTCCTCACCCCAGCGCTGCGCCACCTCGCCGCCGCCCGTACGCCCGAGGAGCTCCCGCACCTCCGCCAAGGACAGGCCGTGCAATCGGACGTTGTCGGCGCAGACGCTGATGTCGGCGAACAGGGCGGCGATGTCGTCGAGCAGCTCGTCGTGGCGGTAGGCGCCCAGCAGGAAGAGCGGCACCGGACGGTGGGCACGCACCACGAACTCGAGGAGGGCCAGCGTCGAGCTGTCGGCCCAGTGGAGATCGTCGAAGGCGACGACGAGCGGCCGACGTCGTGCGCTCCGCTCGAGCCAGCGGGCGACGGCGTCGAAGAAGCGGATCTGCGCCCGGCCCGAGTCCGGCTCCTCGACGTGACCAGGCGCGCCGCCGCCGAGGTCGGGCACGAGTCGGGCCAGGGCGATGAGATCCCCGTCGCTCGTCGCATCCAGGACCTCGCCCGCCGACCGGTCCACCATCTGGCGCACCACCTGTGCCCAGGGCCAGTAGCCAGGCGCCCGATCGGCGTCCCAGCAGGTGCCCCACACCGTCGTGGCGCCGGCGCTGGCTGCCTCGCGAGCCGCCTCGGTGAGCAGCGCGGTCTTGCCGATCCCCGCCTCGCCGCTGACGAGCACCAGCCGGGCCTTGCCGGTGAGCGAGTCGCGGAACGCCGCCCTGATCCGGGCCCGGGGCCCGTCCCGCCCCACGAACGCACCCGAGCCCTCGGACTCGCCGCTCACAGTCATGATTCTGACCGCTTCTGGCAGGGCGCTCCATAGCAGATTGCCAGGCCGGTTCTGGCGGATCGTGGGGACATCTGGCGCAGGTTCGGGTGACAGCCGACGACCAGGAGGAGCGAACGATGACCGACTTCCCGTCCATCCATCACGTCGCGTTGACGGTGAGCGACCTGCAGCGCAGCGTGCCGTGGTACCAGCAGCTCTTCGATGCCGAACCGGTCCTCGACGAGGACACCGGCCCGTTCCGCCATGTCGTCTGGTCGGTCGGTTCGACGTTGGTCGGGTTGCACCAGTTCCCCGACGGGCGCTCTGAGACGTTCGACGAGCGCCGGGTCGGCCTCGACCACCTGGCCTTCGCCTGTGCCGACCGCACCGAGCTCGAGCGTTGGGAGGCGCGGTTGGACGCCATGCACATCGCCCATGGCGGGATCGTGGACGCCGGCTATGGCTCGGGCTTGTCCTTCCGCGATCCGGACAACATCGCCCTGGAGCTCTTCGCTCCTCCGACGCAATGACGACGAGCGGTCGCCGCCGCCGGATCCAGTCGGCACGACCGCTCATCGGCCTGATGTCGCCAGCACGGTCCGTGGCTCGGCCCGGGCGAGATCACCGTGAGGCAGTATGCGTACGTGCCGGCACTCATCGCGCCGGACACGTGACGCAGGTCAGTGGTCTCACGGGTGGTCCCGGCGAAAGAACATCTCGAGCTGGATGCCGTCGGGGTCCTTGAAGCACAGGACCGACCCGTATGGTCGATCGGCGACGGGGGAGTGGACCACGTCGTTCTCGGCGAACCACGCGGTCCATTCGTCCAGCTCTTTGCGGGCATCGACCTTCAGTCCCACGTGATCGCCACCAGTGCGGACCGGGGCAAACGGCTCCCCCCCGTTGGCCTTGTGCTGCTGGAGGCACAGCACCACCCGGTTGGCGGGATGCAGGAGGATCCACTCGTCGAAGGTCTCTTCCCGGTTCTCCTCGATGACCTGAAAACCCAGCACCCTCTGGTACCAGGCGCGGCTGCGGTCGCGACTGCGCACTGACAGCGCCACATGCGACACCCCGGCGAACTCCGGCATGTGAACCTCCCACGGACGCGCTCGTATGTTGGACCGTTACTGCCCTGGGCACTATCCTCACCCCGCAGCGCTGGACCCGTCAAGGGATGGACCCGTGAAGGAACTGACGACCACCTCCTACGCCATCCTGGGATTGCTCGCGGTCCAGCCGTGGACCACCTACGAGTTGGCCCGGCAGATGGAGGTCAGCCTTCATAACTTCTGGCCGCGGGCCGAGCGCAAGCTCTACGAGGAGCCCAAGAAGCTTGTCGACCACGGTTTCGCCGAGGTCGCCCGGGAGATGGTCGGTCGGCGCCCCCGAAGCTTGTACCGGATCACCGCCGAGGGTCGGCGGGCGTTGCGTCAGTGGCTGGGGGAGCCCGGTGCCATGCCCGTCCTCGAGTTCGAGGCCCTGGTGAAGGTGTTCTTCGCCGAGCAAGGGACAAGGGGCCAGCTCCTGGCCACGCTCCAGCATATTCAGGAGGGCGCTGAGCATCGACAGCGCATCGACGCCCGCTGGGCCGCCTACTACCTCGCGACGGGCGGCGGGTTTCCCCACCGGGCCCAGGTGGTGACACTGGTCGGCAAGCTCCAGGCGGAGCTCAACAACACGTTGGCGGCCTGGGCCCGATGGGCACACGACACGGTGACGGGATGGCCGGACGACATAAGCCAAGCGCCGGTCCCCCTCGACGTTCTTCGGGAGATCGCCACCGCCGCGGACGACGACATTGCTACCGGCACGGCGCCACCTGGCTACGACGAGATCAGACGGTGAGCGTGGGAGGTGATCGCTCCGGCGGGAGCGGTCCGTCACCACGTGACCTACCGTTTCTTGCTGTTGGCGGTGGCGGAAGTGATGCTCGAAACCACCGTTTCACGGCCTGACCGCGAACGCTCTAGCTTCACGCACCTGGGCGGTGCACGGGCAGCAGGACGTTCGGGTTCAAGATGCCGTCCGGGTCGAACGCCCGCTTGACCGCCCGGAAGGCGGCCACTTCGGTGGCGCTGCGGTTGAGGCGCAGATAGGCCCGTTTGGCCGCCCCAATCCCGTGTTCCGCGCTGATCGTTCCGCCGAGCTCGGCCGCCAACCTCAGCACCGTGTCGTCGACCACGTTGTCGTCGGGCGGGAGCCCGGTCACGTTCACATGGACGCTCCCGTCAGCTGCGTGCCCGAACAGCCATGAGCTGCCTGCCGGCGCAACTTCGGCCACGGCGTCGGGGACCCGTCGCAGGAATTCGGCCAAGCGAGACATGGGAAGTGCGACGTCGAGCTTGTGCGGGGCCCCGAGGGAGCCGATGGCCCTCGGGTGGCCCTCACGGAAATGCCACAGCTCTTGCCGTCGCGTCTCGTCGACGGCCACGTCTACGTCTGCCACGCCGTGGAGCGAGTCCACCGCCGCTGCCAGGTCGTCGAGGGGACTTCGATCGGCGGCCGCCTCGACCAGGAGGAAAGCCGGGTGCGGAGAGGGGAACGGGTGAGGCAGGTGGTCGACTCGGCACACGAGGTCCAGCCCACTGGCCAGGAACAGTTCGACGGCCTCGAGGCCGCGGACGTGACGACGGAGTTGGGTGGCGGCCAACACCGCGGCGTCGATGGTGTCGAAGGCGACGAGGGCCACGACGCGTGCGCGTACCGGCGGCACGAGCCGGAGGCGGGCGGCGGTGACCACGCCGAGGGTGCCCTCGCTGCCACAGAAGAGTGACGGGAGGTGGTAGCCGGAGTTGTCCCGCACGAGGCCGCTCAGGTGGGAGACGACCGAACCGTCGCCCAGGACCGCTTCGATGCCCACGACCTGTGCCCGTGTGTCGCCGTAACGGATCACCCGCAGGCCTCCGGCGTTCGTGGCGATCGACCCGCCGACCGTCGCGGCGTCCCGACTGGCGAAGTCCACGCCGTAGGCCCACCCCGCCGCCTCGGCCGCATCCTGGACGGCGGCCAGGGTCGTCCCGGCGCCGGCGGTGAGCTGACCCGCCTGGTCGTCCACGTCGCCGATGGTGCTCATCCGGCGCAGGCTGAGGACGAGCTCCCCGGCCAAGGGGATGCTTCCGCCCAGCAGGCCGGTGTTCCCGCCCTGGAGCACGAGGGATACGCCGTGGCGGCGGCAGATGGCCACGACCGCCGCCACCTCGGCCGTGGACGCGGGTTGGACCACCGCCGAGGTTGCCCCCCGGAATCGCCCTGTCCAGTCGACGCAGTAGCCGGCGGTCACCTCCGGATCTGTCAGCACGTGGTCGGGCCCGACGGCGTCGCCGAGTTGGAACAGCAGCTTGGACCCGTCGCCACTCACCGGGGGATCGTCCCACGTTCGAGGTGGATGGCCTCGTCTTGTCCTTCGAGCCAAGGATGGAAGACATGGGGCGGCGTACAGGCGGTGAGGGGGATAGGTCAGTTGGCTCGATTCCCTTCACGACGAGGCTCGCGGCCCTGGTGTACGACTTTCTTGCACCAGTGAGGTTTGCGCCTGCCGCTACGAGGGCAGGGGGCGATTTGTCCATGGTGCCCGCCTCGAACGAATTGCCGGGCGCCGCCCCCCTGCACCAGGAGGTCTCACTTCCGTGAACCCACGAAAGCTCATGCTCGCGCTCGCTGCGCTGCTCTCCCTCGGCTTGGCCGTCCCGACGGTCGCCATCGCCCAGACGGGTGATGGCGGCAGGTCCGGAGCCGGGTGCGACAACGTTCTGTCCGATGGTTTCGACGAAGACGACGAAGACAACGACGACGACGGCGGGCTCGGCGAGTTGCTGGAAAACCTGCTCGGCGGCGATGACGACGAAGACGACAACGACGACGGAGCGAGAAACTCCGAGGGCCGCTGTCTCGATGGTTCCTTCGACAGGAACCGCAGTGGCTTCGACGAGGAAGACGGCGACGACGACGACGACGGCGGGCTCGGCGAATTGCTGGAGAACCTGCTCGGCGGCGATGACGACGACGACGACGACGGAGCGAGGAACTCCCAGGGCAACGGCTCCAACGGTTCCAACCGTTCCAGCTGACGACGACGGCCCTTCTCGGTTCCCGACTCAATCTCCCGTTGTCCTACGACGCCGGATCGCCCCTCGGGGTGATCCGGCGTTGCGTTGCCACGGGTTCTTTTCGGCAAGACAGTGCGGGCAGAAGTCAGCCTCCTCTGGCAACCACGCCAGCCTTGGTCAGGCTCTGCGTTGTCGAGCGCGTCACCGTGGAGAGGTGGTCCCTCGCCGGCCCCTAGCCGGCCCGGTTGCATCCGCGTGCTCTCGCACCCGACGGGCAAAGCCGTTGAAGATCTCCTGCTGTGCCGAGTCCTCGGCGGCGCTCGCCTCAGGATGCCACTGCACGGCCACCAGCCATGGCTCGCTCGGCGGGGGCTCGAGGGCCTCGACCAGTCCGTCGCCGCTCCAGGCCACGGGGACGAGGTTCGACCCGATCCGCTCCACCGCTTGATGGTGATGCGAGACGCAGCCATCGAGACGGCGATTGCCGAGGACTGCGCCGAGGCGGCTGTCGGCAGCGACCTCGACGCTGTGGATGACCGACCGGTGAGCGGTGGGGTCGCCGTGGGCGTCGCGGCCTTGCACTCCGGGCAAGTGCTGCTCGAGCGTTCCGCCGCACGCGACGTTGACGACGTGCATGCCACGGCATATGGCCAGGATCGGCAGCCCGAGGCGCAGGGCAGCCGAGACCAGCGACAGCTCGATGTCGTCGCGGTCGGCGTCGATCCCGTAGGTCCGCGGGTGTGGCTGCGCGCCGTAGCGTCCCGGGTCCACGTCGCCCCCTCCAGCGAGGAGCAGGCCGGAGAACGGGGCGAGAAGGTCGTCGGTTTCGTCAGGACTCGGACCGGGAACCAACACCGGCCATGCGCCGGCACGCCGCAACGCCAGCACGTATCCCTCGGGGATGCCGAACCCTCCGGTCCTCCACCGAAGCACCCGGCCCTCGTCCAGGTGGTAGGTCGGTATGGCGACCAAAACCTGGGTCACTGAGCTCCTCAGCCGACGAGGCAAGCGACGTGCATCTCTGCCGAACGATACCTCGCAGCCAACTCTTCGACGGCCATCCCGAAAGAGCCTCCGGTCCCAGGACGCCGTCGCTGTGAGCCACCAGGAGGAATTCACCCTCGGCGTGGAAGAGGAGTTCCTCCTCGTCGACGCCGAGAGCCGCCGCCTCCGCCCGCACGCCGAGGAGGTCTTGCACGACGCGGGAAGCGAGCTCGGCGACAAAGGACAGCTGGACCAGGAGTTCAAGCGGTCCCAGGTGGAGCACGGCACCGCGGTGTGCCACACCCTCGAGGAGCTGAGCG
>JALYGF010000062.1 GCA_030777325.1 Actinomycetota bacterium
GTGTAGGTGGCGTCCGGCTCAGCGGAGAGGTCGTAGCTGTGGGGGCTGGAGCAGCTCGCAAAGGCCGAGATGACGGTAGCGCCGGAGCTGAGCCGGCACTGGAAGGTGGCGCCCGGCTCTCCCGTGAAGGACCAGGCCGGGTTGGCGTCACTTCCCGCGGGGCCCGGGCCTGAGGTGATGGTCGGGGCGGCGGGAACGCCACGGTCGAGGGTGTAGTCGCTGGTGGCGGGGGCCGACACATTGCCGGCCGCGTCGCGCTGGCGGGCCGAGAAGGTGTAGGTGGCGTCCGGCTCAGCGGAGAGGTCGTAGCTGTGGGAGCTGGAGCAGGCGGCGAAGGCAGAGATGACGGTGGCGCCTGAGCTCAGCTGGCACTCGAAGGCCGCGCCCGCCTCACCGGTGAAGGACCACGCCGGGTTGGCCTCGTTTCCCGCTGGGCCCGGACCTGAGGTGATGGTCGGAGCGGCGGGAACGCCACGGTCGAGGGCGTAGTCGCTGGTGGCGGGTGCGCTGGTGTTGCCGGCCGCGTCGCGCTGGCGGACGGAGAAGGTATAGGTGGCATCGCCCTCGGCGGTGAGGTCGTAGGACTTGGGGCTGGAGCAGGGGGCGAAGGCGGAGACAACCTTGGCGCCGGAGGTGAGCTGGCACTCGAAGGTCGCGCCACCCTCACCGGTGAAGGACCACGCCGGGTTGGCGTCGTTTCCCGTGGGCCCAGGCCCCGAGGTGATGGCAGGAGCGGCAGGGACGTCCCGGTCCAGGGTGTAGTCGCTGGTGGCGGGTGCGCTGGTGTTGCCGGCGGCGTCGCGCTGGCGCACCGAGAAGATGTAGTTCCCGTCGGCCTGGGCGGAGAGGTCGTAGGACTTGGGGCTGTTGCAAGCTGAGAAGGCGGAGATGACCGTGGCGCCTGAGCTCAGCTGGCACTCGAAGGTCGCGCCGGGCTCGCCGGTGAAGGCCCAGGTCGGGTTGGCGTTGCTGGCCGTGGCGCCCGGGCCCGAGGTGATGGAGGGTGCCACAGGCACCCCGCGGTCGAGGATGTAGTCCGAGGTGGTGGCCGGGCTGGTGTTGCCGGCGGCGTCGCGCTGGCGAACGGAGAACGTGTAGGTGCCGTCGGGCTGGGCGGCCAGGTCGGGGCTGTGGGGGCTGGTGCAGGGCCCGAAGGCGGACACCACGGCGGCGCCGTTGGTGAGTTCACACTCGAAGCTGGCGCCCGTCTCCCCGGTGAAGCTCCAGGTCGGGGTGGCGTCGTTGCCCGGGTTGGGGCTGGGAGCGGTGACGGTGGGGGCGACGGGCACCCCGCGGTCGAGGATGTAGTCCGAGGTGGTGGCCGGGCTGGTGTTGCCGGCGGCGTCTCGCTGGCGCACCGAGAAGGTGTAGGTCCCGTCGGCCTGGGCGGAGAGGTCGTAGGACTTGGGGCTGTTGCAAGCGGAGAAGGTGGAGATCACCGTGGCGCCGGTGCTGAGCTGGCACTCGAAGGCCGCACCCGGCTCACCGGTGAAGAACCACGCCGGGTTGGCGTCGCTTCCCGCCGGAGCAGGGCCTGAGGTAATGGTCGGAGCTGCGGGAACGCCACGGTCGAGGGTGTAGTCACTGGTGGCGGGGGCCGACACGTTCCCGGCGGCGTCGCGCTGGCGGGCAGAGAACGTGTAGGTGGCGTCGGGCTGAGCGGAGAGGTCGTAGGCCTTGGGGCTGGTGCAGGGGGCGAAGGCGGAGATGACCGCGGCGCCTGAGCTCAGCTGGCACTCGAAGGTCGCGCCCGCCTCGCCGCTGAAGGCCCAGGTCGGGTTGGCGGTGCTGCTCGTGGTCCCGGGGCCTGAGGTGATCGAGGGCGGGGCGGGCACTCCCCGGTCGAGGGTGTAGTCGCTGGTGGCGGGCCCCGAGACGTTGCCTGCGGCGTCGCGCTGGCGCACCGAGAAGGTGTAGGTGGCGTCCGGCTGGGCGGAGAGGTCGTAGGCCTTTGGGCTGTTGCACCCACCGAAGCCGGAGATCACTGTGGCGGCCGAGCTGAGCTGGCACTCGAAGGCGGCGCCAGCTTCACCGGTGAAGGACCACGCCGGGTTGGCGTCGCTGCCCGTGGTCCCAGGGCCTGAGGTGATAGCCGGGGCGGCAGGCACCGAACGGTCGAGGGTGTAGTCGCTGATGGCGAGGGCGGACTGATTTCCACCGCCATCGACCTGGCGCACCGAGAAGGTGTAGGTGGCGTCGGGCTGGGCGGAGAGGTCGTAGGACTTGGGACTGGTGCAGGGGCTCAAAGGCGAGAGGACCGTCCCCCCGCTGCTGAGCTGGCACTCGAAGGTCACTCCCGTATCACCGGTGAAGGACCACGACGGGTTGGCGTCGGAACCAGCCGGACCAGGCCCCTCGGTGATGAGGGGCTCCGGGGGAGCGGTCCGGTCGAGCTCGTAGTCAGTGCTGGCGGCGGCACCGGTATTGCCGGCCGCGTCACGCTGGCGCACCGAGAAGGTGTAGGTGGCGTCGGGCTGGGTGGACAGGTCGTAGGCCTTCGGGCTGGAGCAGGCAGCGAAGCCGGAGACCACCGGGGCGCCGGAGGCGAGCTGGCACTCGAAGCTGGCCCCAGCCTCACCGGAGAACGACCAGGTAGGCGTCACATCCGAGCCGGTGGCACCTGGGCCCGATGTGATGGTGGGAGTAGCCGGCGCGGCCCGGTCCAAGGTGTAGTCCGCAGCCGCCGCAGCGCTCGTGTTCCCGGCGGTATCGCGCTGGCGCACCGAGAAGGTGTAGGTGGCGTCGGGTTGAGCCGAGAGGTCGTAGGTTTTCGGGCTCAAGCAAGCCGCAAGAGCAGAGACGACCGTCGCCCCCTGCGCCAGCTGGCACTCGAAGGTCGCCCCTGGCTCACCGGAGAAAGACCAGGTCGGCGTGGGGTCGGAGCCGAGCGTGCCGGGGCCGGCATCGATGCTGGGCGCCACGGGCGCGTTGGAGTCCTCGATGTAGGTCGCGGAGCTGGACGAGCACGACGACGTCCCGCGTACGTCGGTGACCTTCGCCCAGAAGGTGGTGGTGGTGTTGTCCGCCGCCGTCACCGAGATCCCTGGCGAGGCGAAGGTGCTTGTCGAACCGGTCCCGGCCACCCCCGACGTACAGGTGGAGTTGGTATAGAGGCGCACGGTGCCACCCGTAACCGCACTGCCGCGGACCTCCGGCGTGTTGTCGTTGGCGGGGGATGCGGGCGTGGTGCCGGTGATGGTGGGCGCGGGCGGCGGGTCGGCCACCGTGCGGACCCTGTGGTTGCTCTTGTCGGCGATGTAGAGCACAGGCCCGGAGACCTCCACGCCGAAGGGGGCGAGGAGCTGGGCCGAAGTGGCGGGGCCTCCGTCGCCGGAGGAGCCCGGCGTGCCGTCCCCGGCAAAGGCGGAGATGATGCCGCTCGTGTCGATCTTGCGCACCGTGTTGTTGGCGATGTCGGAGATGTAGACGTTGCCGGAGCCGTCGACGGCCACCCCCCGTGGGTTGCACGAGGCGGAGACCGCCGGCCCGCCGTCCCCTCCGCTACCCGTGCAGGCGAAGGCGCTGACCGCGCCGGAGGTGTCGATCCTCTGCACTCCTATGCCCGCTTGATCACTGGTGACGTAGAGGTTGCCGGCCGCGTCGAGGGCAATGGCACGAGGCGCGCTCACGCTGGCGATGTCGGTGATGGAACCGGACGTCTCGACACGACGGACCCGGTTGCAACCGAAGTCGGTCACGTAGAGGCGGCCCGAACCGTCGAGGGCCAGGCCGGTTGGGTTCTTGAAGTCGCCGCCGGAGCGGCATCCGAACCGGCCGGAGCCGGCGTAGTTGTTGATGTTGCCGGCCGTATCGACCCGGCGGACCCGGTTGGTCAGGGAATCGGCTATGTAGACGTTGCCGGCGGCGTCGACCACCACGCTGGTGGGCGTGTTCAGCTGTGCCGACGTGGCCGGGCCGCCGTCTCCCCCGCTTCCGGCCTCACCGGTGCCGGCGAAGGTGGTGATGGTCCCGGAGGCGTCGACCCTGCGCACCTTGTGGTTACTGGTGTCGGCGATGTAGCGGTTGCCGGCGGCGTCGACCGCCACGTCCTGGGGCTGGTTGAGCTGGGCGGCGGTGGCTTCACCGTTGTCACCAGTGGAGCCCGGCGTGCCCGTCCCGGCCAGAGTGTTCATGACCTCCGTGCCCGCCGACGCGGGGCGCGCGGGGACGACAACGGCTGTGGTCGCCACCAGAAGGGCCAAGGCGAGGACGGCCCGGGCTCGGCGAGCTGGGTGAAGGCTTGGGATTCTCATGGGGTCTTGGTGACCGCCGCTGCAACTGCATGCGTCGTCCCCTGAGCTTCGACCTGCCCGAGCCGGGTCTTAACCGCGTAGCGCGGTGTTGTAGACGCTTCGGGCCACCGTCACCCTCACCCTCGACATGACGTCCAGAGTCGCAGGGCGTCCCAGGATCTCTCGGATGTCCTAGCGGGGTGGTGGTCCCCCTGCCCCTGCCCCGGCGTGGGCGGCGGCCTCCGCCTGACGCAAGAGCTCCTGGATGGGGGGAACCATGGCGGGGGGCGGGCCGGCGTCCAGGAAGGCGCGCAGCTCGGGGACCGCCGCCGCAGGATCGCCCTTGTCCTCGTAGAGGATCAAGCCCCTGAAGAGGTGGGCCCATGGGTAGGAGGGATCGGCGGCCACCGCCCTGTCGACGTACTCGAGCCCCTTGTCCACCAGCTCGGCATTGCCGGCTTGGGCGCCGGCCTGGCGTACCAGCCAGCCCCGGTAGGCCAGAGCCTCCGGCTGCTTCGGGTCCCGGGCCAGTACCTCGTCGTAGATCCTGATGGCGGCAAGGATCTGGCCCTGCTCCCGGAGCTGGCGGGCCGTCTCCAGGGCGCGGGCGGCCTCACCCGTTGGACCGGTGGCGGCGATGTCCCCGGTGGCCGCTTCCCCCGCCTGGCGCTCGTCGGCCGAGCGGGAGACCAGCAGACCGGCCAGGCCCACCAGGGCCGCCACGGCCAGGGCAGCCACCGCCATTCTCGTTCGTCCACGGGGAGTCCGGGCCTCCCCTCGGGGGCCCACCTCCGATCCCGGCGCCTCCGCCACTGCCTCCGGAAGGGCGGACTTGGCATCCTCGATGGCCCGGAGCACCGCCGCGGCACGCACCGTGCAGTCCTCCTTCAGGGCGTGGTAGTCCGTTTCCTCTAGGTCGCCTTCGGCCAGCTCCCGGTCCAGCTCCTCCAGCGAGCGGAGGAGCTGGTCGCGCTCGTCCTCCAGCTCGGGCAAGGACCTGCCTTCGACGGCCGACGTCATCTGCGCCGTGCTTCGGCCACCAACGCCCGGTCCTCGAGGGACACGCTAGGTGGTGGCCGGGATCTCCAACGCCGAAATACGAAGACCAGCCCGACCAGGGCGCACACCGCCGCCGCCAGGGGAAGGACCCATACCAAGCCGGTCACCCCCTTCGCCTCCGGCTTCAGCAGGATGTCCTTGCCGTAGCGGCTGACGAGGAACGAGAGGATCTCGGCGTCCCGTTCGCCGGAGTCCACCCGGCGGCGGACCTCCTCGCGAATGGCGTCCGACGCCGGGGCTCGTGAATCGGCCACCGACTGGCTCTCGCAGGTGGGGCAGCGGACCTGGCGGGCGATCCGATCCACCCGCTGTTGAGCCGTCGGCGGTCCGTCCCGCCCTCGGGAACCGACGAGGAGGGCGCCGGCCAGCAGCGGGCCGATCACCACGTAGGGCAGCCAGGACCGTCTCAAGGTCGCTCCGGAGCACCCGGGCCCGTGGCCCCGGCCTGGCGGAGCAGGGAGTCCAGTCCTGCCGCCGTCACGCCCCCGATGATCCGGCTGCGCACGTTGCCGCCCGGGTCCACGAGGAACGACTCGGGGACTCCTCGGACGCCGTAGTCCACCTTGCTGCCGGGGTCGTCGACCACGGGCCAGCTCCCGCCCCTCTGGGCGAAGAACCGCTGCACGTCCTCGGGCTGGTCGTCGTAGACCACGGCCAGGACCTGAGCCTGCTCGGCGGGATGGCTCTGGCTGAAACGAGCCAGCTCCGGATGCTCACGCACACAGGGGACGCACCACGTGGCGAAGAAGTTGACCAACACCCAGCGGCCGCGCAGACCGGAGAGGCGTACGTTGCCCCCATCCAGGCCCGGGCCGGAGATCTCCGGAGCGGGCTGGCCGACGAGGGGGCTGGGAGCGACGGCGCTGGTCGCGGAGTCCCGGGTGGCCAGGACGGCGATGAAGAGGAGGAGCGCGAGGCCCACCGCCAGCGCCCCCCACATGGCCGTTCGGGGGCCGGCCCCTCGGGGACCGGCCGTCCGGAGGTCGGAAGTTCGGGGGCGAGTTCCTGGTGACTCGCCTGTCTGCGAACGCTCCGCCGCGGCCGGCGACGTCTCCGGCGTCGCACCGACCGGCGATCCGGTGGTCGTCATGAGACGGGTGCTCCCACGGCCTCGGGCACGGGTTCCGGTGCGCGCTCGGGCGCTTCTTTCACCGGCCGCCCCGGCCGGCGCTTCTTTCGGCCGGTGACGGCGGCCAGGAGGGTGCCGAAGGCCATGAAGCCCCCGCCGACCCACAGCCAGACGACGAGGGGCTGGACCACGACCCCAATCACAGCGGGGTCCCCCGGCTGGCGGGGGGCGGACACGAGGGTGAGGTAGACGTCCTCGGCCGGGCTCGTCCGTACGGAGGGCGTGCCCACGGCCTGGGTGGCGAAGGGGAACTGGTTGAGGGAGGGCCGGAACACCCGGCCGCCGTCCACCTTCACCTCGGCCTGGACCGACCGGCGGTTGGGATGGGCCACGCTGCGAGTGCCCAGGTAGGTGAGGCGGTGGCCGGCGAAGGTGGCGGACTGGCCGGGCACCAGTCTCAGCTCGCCCCGCTCGCCGTAAGAGGAACTGGCGGCGAAGGCCACGGCGATCACCACCACGCCGAGGTGCACGACCATCCCACCGTTGGCCCGGCCGAGCAGGCCTCGCCATCCGTGCCGGCGGCAGGACAGCACGAGCTGGCGCCCGGCGGTGCCGGCGGCGAAGGCCCCCAGCCCGAAGGCGATCAGCGGCGCCAGCCCCCGGAGCCCGAGGGCCACGCACCCCACCACGGCGGCGGTGGCCAGCCCGGCCGGCCACTGGAGGCGATGGCGGACGAGCTCGCCCGATGTCTTCCGCCACGACAGGACGGGCGCCACCGCCATCAGGAACAGCAGGCACAGGGCCACGGGCGTGGTCATGCGGTCGAAGTAGGGCCGGCCCACGGAGATGCGCTCACCCTTCACCGCCTCGGCCACCAGGGGGAAGACGGTGCCCAGCAGGACGACGAAGGCAAAGGCGGCGAAGAGCAGGTTGTTTAGGAGGAAGAAGCCCTCACGCGACACCGGCGAGTCGATGCTTCCCGGCGAGCGAAGGCGGTCGCCGCGCCAGCCGATGAGACCCACGCCCACTGCCACCACCACGGCGAAGAACCCGAGGATGGCGGGGCCGATGGGCGACTCGGTGAAGGAGTGCACCGAGTTGAGGATCCCCGATCGGGTGAGGAATGTCCCCAGGATGGTGAGGCTGAAGGTGGCCACCAGGAGCGACAGGTTCCAGACCCGCAGCATGCCCCGGCGCTCCTGGACCACCACGGAGTGAAGGTAGGCGGTGGCCGTGAGCCAGGGGAGGAAGGAGGCGTTCTCCACCGGGTCCCACGCCCAGTAGCCGCCCCAGCCCAGCACTTCGTAAGACCACCATGCCCCGAGGATGATGCCCACGCTCAGGAAGCCCCAGGCGAACAGGGCCCACCTGCGGGTCTCGACCAGCCACCCCTCCCCCACCCGGCCGGTGACCAGGGATGCCACGGCAAAGGCGAACGGCACCGTGAAGCCCACATAGCCGAGGTAGAGCATGGGCGGGTGGAACGCCATCAGGGGATGGTTCTGGAGCAGCGGGTTCGGTCCCGGCCCGTCGGCGGGGACGGCGCCTGCCACCTGGCGGAAGGGGTTGGCGGGACCGAGCATCAGGGCGAAGAAGAACGCTGCCACCACCAGCCCGGTCAGGATGGCCCACCCCACCAGCGGGTCGGCCGAGCGGTTGCGGAACCGGTACACCATGGCGGCCAGATAGCCGGCCAGCACCAGCGCCCACAGCAGTATGGAGCCCTCCAGGGCCCCCCACAGAGACGCCACCGTGTAGAGGATCGGCGTGGCCCGGCTGTGGTTGTCGGCGACGTATGCCATGGAGAAGTCGTGGCTGAGCAGTCCGCGCTCCATGACGGCGAAGGCCACCACCGCACCGGCGAGTACCAGCCACACGAAGCTCCGGCCCAGGTGGACCAGCGACGCTCGCCGCCGGCCCAGCCCCACGAGCGTGGTACCGGCGCCAAGAAGCGCGGCCACGAAGCCGAGGAGGACCGCCCCCTGGCCCAGGACGGCGTTCACAGGGTGGTCATGGGATGTTCGGGCTGTTCACTGGCCGCCGGCCCGGTCCTTGCCCACGTAGTCGTCGACCCGGTCGGGGTTCTCGGCGCGGTACTCGGACGTGTGCTTCACCATGATCCGGTCGCTGGCGTAGCGGTCCCCGTCCCAGCGGCCCTCGAGCACGACGGGGATGTCGGGTTGGAACAGCTCCGGGGGATCCCCCTGGTGGACGACGCCGACGGTGCCGCCTGCCGTCCCCCGAACTTCGAAGGCAACCCGCCCTGGAACCGCCTCCACCGTTCCGGGCACGACCGCCCCTTCGAGGCGGAAGCGCCGGTCGCCCAGGTCCTCCTTCTGGGCGACGGCCTCATCGGCGGTCTTGAAGTACACGGTCGCCTCCCCCAGCCCCTGGAGCAGGAGGAACCCGAGGGCGGCGGTGATCACCGCGCCTGCAACCCAGAGGCGGCGCCGATCCCGAGCCGCTCTGGGTAGGGCACGGGTGGCGGTCATCTGGGCAGCCTCGCCCGGCGCGACAGCGCCCGTCCGCGCATGACCACGCGTAGGCCATAGGCGCCGAGGGTGCCGAGCGTCGCCCCGTAACCCAGCAGGACGTAGCTCACGGAACAGCCACCGCCTCGCCCTCGGCCCGGCGCTCCTCCAGGGCTAGGTCGAGCCCCTGGTCGTCGAAGTGCTCTTCGAGTGCCTCCACCCGGTAGCGCTCGACCAGGAGCCACCCGTAGACCAGGGTCATGGCCACGAAGCCGAGCAACATCACCGCCACGTAAGAACCGTCCAAGTCCGACTGGGGGGTCAGCTGAGCGAGGGAGCGGCCCTGGTGCAGCGTGCGCCACCAGTCGACCGAGAAGTGCACGATGGGCACGTCGACGATCGCAACCAGGGCGGCGATCGCCGAGCGCTTGGCCCGGGTGTGGATGTCGGCCTGCACCCCTCGCAGCGCCAGATAGCCGAGGAACAGGGCGAGAAGCAGGGCGGTGCTGGTGAGGCGGGCGTCCCACGTCCACCACACGCCCCACGTGGGACGGCCCCAAATGGACCCGGTGACCAGGGTGAGGGCGGTGAACACGACGCCCACCTCGGCCGACGACGCAGCGATCCGGTCCCACACGCGGCTGCGCGTTCGGGGCCACAGGTACAAGAAGCTGGAGACGGCGGTGACGCCGAACGCCAGGTACGCGGCCCACGCCAGCGGCGGGTGGATGGCGATCAGGCGAGCGTAGGGTCCTTGCTCCAGAGTTGGAGGAAGGCCCAGCCCGAGCACGACGGTGCTGGCGAGCGCCAGGAGGGCGGCAGCCCCAAGGATGAAGCTGGCTTGGTTCCTCGCCGCCGTGCTCACGACTCCTCCATCAGGGCACCGAAGCCCACCAGCCCGAAGGTCATGTACACCACGGCGAACACTGCGAGGAGCTGGACCCATCGCCATCCGTCGTCGACGCTGGATCCGAGCGCCACCTCCCAGGCTCGGGTGGCGCTCAGCAGCACGGGAGCGAGCACGGGCAGCAGCAGGAGGGGCAGGAGCGTCTCCCTGACCCGCAGCCCGGCCGACAGCGCGCCGTACACCGTGCCGGCTGCGGCCAAGCCGAGGGTGGCCACGGCGGCGGTGGCGATCATCAGCCCGGCACCAGCGAGATCGACTCCGTAGAGCACGACCACGCCGACGGTGAGGAGCAGCTCGAGGGCGACGAGCTCCACGAAGACGGCCGCTGCCTTGCCGAGGAAGATGCCGGCCGGGTCGAGCCCGAGGAGGCGCAGGCCGTCGCTTCCACCGTCGACCGCTTCGATGGCGAAGCTGCGCTGCACGGCAAGCAGCGCCGAGAACAGCACGGCCACCCAGAACAGGCCGGCCGCGGCCTGGGCCAGGATTCCCCGGTCGGGGTCGAGGGCGAAGCCGAACAGCACGAGCACGAGCACCGCCAAAGGAGCCACCTGGTTGGTGGCCACCCGAGATCGGGCCTCGATGCGCAGGTCCTTACCCGCCACGAGCGCCGCGTCACGCCACATGGACCGAAGCCCTGGGCTCGTCGGAAGACGGGGTCTGGGACTGAACCCGGCCCCCGCTGATGCGCACGACGCGATCGGCCAGCGCGGTGGCCCGGTCGCCCTCGTGCGAGGTGAACAGGACGGTGACACCCGCGCCCACGGCCTCGCGGACGAGGTGGTCGAGCAGCTCCCGTCCCTCGGCGTCGAGACCGGCGTGCGGCTCGTCGAGCAGCCACAGGCGGGAGCGGCGGACCACCAGGGCGGCGATCGACACCCTCCGCCGCTGGCCGGCCGACAGCCGCGCCACGGGCACGTCACGCAGCCGGCCGTCCAACCCCAGCCGGGCCAGGGTCGGACCGGTTCGGGCGTGGGCGCCGTCCTGATCGCCGGCCCGATCTCCGCCGCCGGCGCCGGCCGCGAAGCGCACGTTTTCCTCGGCCGTCAGGTCGTCGTAGAGGAAGCCCGTATGGCCGAGCATGCCCACCTCCGGGCGTACAGAGCGCCTGTCCCGGCGCAGGTCGTGGCCGAGCACCGACGCCTCGCCGGACACCACCGCCAGCAAGCCGGCGCAGGCACGAAGCACGCTCGTCTTGCCCGCTCCGTTGGGTCCGCGGAGCAGGACGACCTCCCCGGCAGCCACGTCGAGGTCGATCCCGGCCAGGGCCGGGAAACGGCCGACGAGGGCCACGGCTGAGCGAAGTTGGACGGCGATGGCCATGAGGCGGCCACCATGCTACGGGAGCGGCGGTCGCCGCCACCTGCGCCACCGGTACCCCCCGGCGACGGGTGGCTTCGGACTGGCCGGTACCGTGAGGCCATGGACGTGAGGCGCGCCATCGGAACCCTCGGACGGGCCCTCATCATCTCGGGCGTCCTGATCCTGCTGTTCGTGGTCTACCAGCTGTGGGGGACTGGCCTGGCCGAGGGGCGCAACCAGGACAGGCTCACCAAGAGCTTCAACGAGCGCCTGGCGGCCCCGCCACCGCCTTCCCGACCGGGCACGGCGATTCCCGCCCCACCGCCGACGCCTGAGGGGGAGGCCGTCGCCCTCATCAAGATCCCCAAGATCGGGGTGGAGAAGGCAGTGGTGGAGGGTGTCGGCCTCCCCGAGCTCAAGAAGGGGCCCGGCCACTTCCCCACCACGCCCATGCCGGGCCAGCCCGGCAACGCGGCCATGGCCGGCCACCGGACCACTTACGGAGCACCCTTCTTCAAGCTCGACGAGATGGAGGTCGGCGACCCCATCCTCGTCACCACCCGCCAGGGTGCCTTCCGGTACGAGGTGGCCGAACGAAAGGTGGTGAGCCCCAACGAGACCGAGGTGCTCGACGCCACCGACGACAACCGGCTGACCCTCAGCACCTGTGAGCCGCGCTTCAGCGCCGCCAGGCGGCTCATCGTGGTGGCGATGCTGAAGGGCGAGGCGGCACAGCCGCCTCCCGAGCAGCCGGCCCGACCCACGGCGCCACCGCGGAGCCTGGCCGAGTCTGAAGGTGCCGGACTCTCCGGAGAGAGCGCCGCCAACGGCCCGGCCATCGCCTGGGGAGTGGCCGCCGCCCTCATGGGCATCCTGACCTGGCTGGTGGGACGGCTCTGGCGCCGGTTGCCGGCCTACCTGCTGGGCACGCCGGTCTTCCTGGTCGTGCTGTTCTTCTTCTTCGAGAACTTCAGCCGTCTGCTACCAGCGAACTACTGAGGAGTCAGATGCGTCGCCAGACTTCTCCCTTGATCGGTTTCCTGGCCGGGCTCCTGGCCGCCGCCTTGGTCATGGGGGTGCTCTTGCTCGCCGCCGGAGGGATCCTCTACGTGATGGGCCTCCTCGCGGGCGGCCTGGTCGTCGGAGCCCTTGGCGGTGCCGTCGTCCCGGGCCCGAACCGAGCGGGTGTTGGCACGACCATGCTCCTGGGCCTCGGTGGATCGTTCCTCGGGGGGTTCGCCGGATGGTTCGCCTTGGGCGACGGTGGCCCGCTGTGGGGCTTATTCCTGTCCTTGGCCGGCGCTGCCTTCGTCGTGTGGCTCGTCAAGAACCAGGACAGGGCTCCGGCCTCCCAGCCGCCCTGTAGTCGGGGGTCTTCGGGCGCTGACTGATCAGACCAGCTGGCGCCCCACCAGCTCCAGATCGGAGTCCACCATCATGTGCACGAGCTCCCGGAAGCTGACCTCGGGCTTCCATCCCAGCTCGGCCTGAGCCTTGCCCGCGTCGCCCACCAGCAGGTCGACCTCGGCCGGCCGCATGAAGGCGGGGTCCACGACCACGTGGTCCTCGAAGCTCAAGCCGGCATGGCTGAACGCCAGCTCGCAGAAGTCCCGTACCGAGTGGGTCTCCCCGGTGGCCAACACGAAGTCCTCGGCCGCGTCCTGCTGCAGCATGAGCCAGAACGCACGCACGTAGTCACGGGCGAAGCCCCAGTCCCGCTGGGACTCGAGGTTGCCGAGGCGGAGCGTGTCGTCGAGCCCGTGGACGATCCGGGCCACGCCGTGGGTGATCTTGCGGGTCACGAACTCGAGGCCCCGGCGTGGGGACTCGTGGTTGAAGCACATGCCGCTCACCGCGAACAAGCCGTAGGACTCTCGGTAGTTCACCGTGATCCAGTGGCCGTACAACTTGGCCACGCCATAAGGGCTACGGGGATGGAACGACGTGGTCTCCCGCTGAGGGATCTCCGCCGCCCTTCCGAACATCTCGCTCGAGCTCGCCTGGTAGAAGCGGATGTCCGGGTCCACCAGTCGTATGGCGTCGAGCACGCGGGTCACCCCGAGCGCCGTGGTCTCGCCGGTGAGGACGGGCTGGACCCATGACGTCTGCACGAAGGACTGGGCGGCCAGGTTGTAGACCTCGGCAGGGCGGTGCTCGCGCAGCAATTCGATCAGCGAGACCTCGTCGAGCAGGTCACCCGAGACCAGGACCAAGCGGTCCTCGATGTGGGCGATGCGCTCGAAGTTCACGGTGCTCGATCGGCGCACCATGCCGATCACCTGGTAACCCTGTTGCAGCAGGAACTCGGCCAGGTAGGACCCGTCCTGACCAGTGATGCCGATGATGAGGGCCCGCCGCCTTTCCCCTTCTCCCAAGGCATCAGACGCTACCGTGATCCGAACATGCGGTTCACGCTGATGGCCGTGGCCGCCGGGATCCTGATCGGCGTCCTCACCGGCGGCCGGATCCGCCATCTCGGCGACCGCAACTTCCGACTTCTCCCGCTGCTGCTGGCGGGAGTCGCCCTTCAGGCTCTCGGCATGCGGGTCGAATCGGACTTGGGCCTGGTGGTCATCCTGGTGTCCTATCTCCTGCTGCTCGGGTTCGCGTTGGCGAACTCCTCCCTGGTCGGCATGTGGCTGGTGGCCCTCGGGGTGGCGCTGAACCTTCTGGTCATCGGCGTGAACGCCGGGATGCCTGTCCGTCCGTCGGCTCTGGTGGCCGCTGGCATCGCTCGCTCCGAGGAAGTGAGCGAACTGGACCTCGGCGCCAAGCGCCATCTCGAACGGCCCTCCGACCGCCTCACCTTCATCGCCGACGTCTTCCCGGTGCCGGTGATAGCTGAGGTGCTCTCCTTCGGCGACATCGCCCTCGACGTCGGCGTGGCCAACGTCATCGTCCACCTCATGCGCCCCGTCCGGAGCCGGCACGCGGCCCGGTCCCCCCGGCCGTCCGTCGCCGGCGAGGGTTGAGGTGACTGCCACAGCGGTTCTCATCTCCTACCGCCTCGGGGGTCCGGACGGGGTGTCCATCGAAGCCCGGAAGTGGGGCTGGGCACTGGAGCAGATGGGCTTCGTCGTCCGTACCGTCGCCGGCGAGGGCCAGGCCCACGTCGTCCTTCCCGGCCTGAGCATGGAGGCGACCGAGCCCCCCGGCACCGCCGAGCTGAGCGCCGCTCTGGACGACGCCGACCTGGCGGTTGTCGAGAACCTGTGCTCCCTGCCGCTGAACGGCGCGGCGTCGGCCATGGTGGCCGACGCCCTGAGGGGGCGACGGGCCGTCATGCACCATCACGACCTGCCGTGGCAGCGGGAGGCGTTCGCCGGCCATCCACCTCCGCCCGACGACCCGCAGTGGCTTCACGTCACCATCAACGAGCTCAGCCGGCACCAACTCGCAGAGCGAGGTGTCAGTGCCAACACCGTCCACAACCGCTTCGACGGCCACGGTCGCGCCGGTGACAGACACGGCTCGCGGCGCCGCCTCGGCGTGGGCCCCGGGGAGCGGCTTCTGTTGCACCCCGTCCGCGCCGTTCCCCGCAAGGGGGTTCCCGTCGCCCTTGCCCTAGCCGAGGCGCTGGGCGCCGCGTACTGGCTCCTCGGTCCCACCGAGGAGGGCTACGGTCCGGAGCTCGAGCCACTGCTGGCAGCCGCCGACGTCGGCGTCCTGAGGGGAACTCACGATCTTTCCCTCTTCGACTGCTACGCGGCCTGCGACGCGGTGGCATTCCCTTCCAGCTGGGAGGGATTCGGCAACCCCGTGGTGGAGTCGGCCGTCCACCGACGGCCCCTGGCCATCCGCCGATACCCCGTCGCTGTCGAGCTGGAGCGCTTCGGCTTCCGTTGGTTCTCGGCCGACGATCCCAGGGACCTCGACTCCTGGCTCGACTGGCCCGACACTGCCCTCCTCGACCAAAACGAGGCCGTGGCCCGCCGCCATTTCTCCCTCGAAGAGCTGCCCGATCGGCTCTGGGCGCTCTTCGAGCAGAAGGGATGGACCGCGTGGTGATGCCGGGAGAGGACCCCGTGCTCGCTCGACGGGCCCGCTTCGCCCGCGCCGCCGACCTGGGCCAGAAGCTCGGCTACAGCCTCATCGTGATCGCCGTGGGGGGATTCGTCGTGGGTCTGGTGATCGGCTTCGAGAACAGAGCGGTCACCACCGTGGTCGGCGTCGCCCTCGCCGCAACGGCGGTCACGCTGCTGCCGGCCATCATCCTCGGCTTCGCCGTCAAGGCGGCCCAGAGGGAGGAGCGCCAGAGCGGGGAGCGGGAACAGAACGGCGGTGGGAACGCCCGGTAGATTCAGCCGATGGTTCGAGCCGCGGTGCTCACCGGCGTCGGCCGGCCACTGGAGATCTGCGAGCTGGAGCTCGAGCCACCGCGGGCCCACGAGGTGATGGTGCGCCTGGCGGCTTCGGGCGTTTGCCACTCCGACCTCTCGATGCAGAACGGCACCACCATGGTCCCCACGCCGGTCGTGCTCGGTCACGAGGGAGCCGGGATCGTCGAGGAGGTTGGCGAGGGGGTGACTGCCGTCGAGGCCGGGGACCACGTGGTCATCTCCTGGGTCCCTCAATGTGGGGACTGCTTCTTCTGCGCCAAGGCTCAGCCCCACCTGTGTGAAGCATCCAACGTGGTGCTGGCTTCGGCCGGGCTCCTCGACGGCACCCCCCGGTTCAGCTCCGGAGGCCGGCCCGTCCACCAGATGGTGGCGGCGGGGACCTTCGCCGAGCGCACAGTGGTTCCCGAATGGAGCGTCGTGCCGGTGGACGACGACCTCGACCTGCAGGTGGCGGCCCTCATGGGCTGCGCCGTGCTCACTGGGGTAGGGGCCGCCCTCAACACCGCCCACATAGGCGACGACGACAGCGTTGCCGTGGTGGGATGCGGCGGCGTCGGTCTCAACGTGGTCCAGGGCGCCCGGCTGGCCGGCGCCGCACGGGTGATCGCCGTCGACCTGAACCCGGCCAAGCTCGACCTGGCGCTGGAGTTCGGCGCCACCGACACGATCGACGCCAGCCAGGCCAACGCCGTGTCCAAGGTGATGGCCCTGACCGATCAGCGGGGAGCCGACGTGAGCTTCGAGGTGGTGGGCCTCGAGGCGAGCATCGACCAGGCCATCGCCATGACCCGCCGCGGCGGCCAGGCGGTCCTCGTGGGCCTGCCGAGGATGGACGCCATGATCACCGTCCCCGCCTTCCTGGGGGCGGTCATGGCGGCGAAGACCATCACGGGCTGTTGGTACGGGTCGGCCGACGTGCGCCGGGACGTGCCCCGGCTCGTGGGGCACTACCGCAGCGGCGAACTCAAGCTCGACGAGCTGATATCGGCCACCATCTCGCTCGAGGACGTGAACGACGCCTTCGAGGCCATGGAGAACGGTGACGTGGCCCGCTCGGTGATCCGCTACGCCGGGGCGTAGCGTCGTCGTGGCGCGCTAACCACGCGTGGGCGTCCTGCGGGTGATCAAGGCCAGGATGGCGAACACCACGACGGGGACGCGAAGGAACGCCGCCTCGACCACCAGGCCGCCGGTCCAGCCATGAGCGAGCACACGCGCCGTCATCGTCCACCTCCGAAGAGCAAGAGCAGCCCGCCCGAGCCGGACACACGGCCGATCACGATGGCGGCTGCCTCAAGTAGGCCACCGCCCGGGCTGTGGCGATCAGCGGCGGTAGGCGGAACCCGGCCTGCTGCCGGCTGGTGTGCCCGAGGGCTGCCGGCCCGGAGCGCTCTCCCGGTGCGGAGTGCCAGGGTTGTCGCTCGCCGTGGGCGTAGTGGCCGGAGGCTGCGCCGGAGCGGTCTCCCGGTGGGAGTTGCCAGGTTTGTCGCCCGATGCCGGCGTGCCAGCCGGCCTCTGCTGCTTGGCGTCAGTGGCCGCATCGGCCTTGGGAGCGTCGCCGCTCACGCTCTGGCCGAAGTCCTTGCCTTTGTCCTCGGCGCTTCGGGCCCGGTCCGAGACGTCGGCACCGAAGTTGTCGTCGGTGGTCGGGCTGGGCAGGTGGTCGGCTACGTCGTCCTTGCGATGCTCACGGTCGTTTGCCTTGTCTGCCGTGTCGTCGCTGTCGGGTAGGTCGATGGGGCTCACGGCCTCCACCACCGCGGCCACGGTGTTCTGGGCCGGCTGAGGCAGCAAGTCAGCCGCCGCCGCACCGGTGGTGGCGATGGTCAGGCCGCCGAGCACCGCAGCCGCCTTGACCGAGACGGCCCTGGGGAGGAACGACCTTCTGCTCGTCCGTCGCTCGGCTGGCTGCCTTGCAGGTCCAGTGGCCTTGCGCCCCGCCATCGCCGGCAGGTCACTCGCATTGGCGGTCGGACCGCCCGCCAGGACCGCTGCCAGCGCTGGTCCCACCTGGGGAGCGCTGGCCGTGGCCACGCTCCTGACCTCTGTGGCGAAGCCCGCCAGGACGTCGAGGTCGCTTCTCCCGGACGGGCTCGTGCCGGCCAGGATCGAGTCGATGGTTCGCTCGTCGAGGAAGGTTTGTGCCTGCATCTCGTCGGGGTGATCGTCGAAGAGGCTCACAGGGATACGCCCTCCTTGGATATTTCCCTGCGCAGCGCGGCCAGGCCACGGCGCTGCAGAGCCTTGACCGCTCCGGGGGTCTTGGTCAGGGCTTGGGCGACCTGCTCCACGCTGAGGTCGGCCAGGATCCGCAGCAGGAGCACATCCCGCTGGTCAGGGGCCAGGCGCCCGAGCAGCTCCCGGACACGCTCGTTGCCGGCCGATCGCAGCGCGTCGTCCTCGGTATCGCCGCCCCTGACATTGGTGTCGGGCTCATCGTCGGCCAGCACCGGGCGGCGGCCCACCCGGCGGCGCTCGTCGACGAGACGGTGGTGGGCGATGGTGAAGACCCAGGACCGGAACTGCTCCTCGCCGCCGTCGAAGCCGGCGATACCGGAGAAGACTCCGAGGAAGACCTCGTTGGCCATGTCGTCGGGCTCGCGCGCCCCTTGCACCCGGAGGTAGCCGACAACCGGCCGGGCCAGCTCGTCGAAGAGGCGCCGGACGGCCCATCCGGCGTTGGCCTGCGCCGCGCTCAGTACGTCAGCGAAGGAAGCGTGGCCCGTCAAGCGATTCTCCATCGATCTGGATATCGGGTTTCGATCGTTCACTCTGGAGCGTCGACCGCCGGCCATCGCCGGGACGTCCATGCTACGTAATGGCACGAACGAAGAGCCTGGCGCCCCCTGGAACGTCGTTGCCAGGACCAGCCCGTCGTCGGACCCGGTGAGGTCGACGTGGTGCCGTCGATCGCCTACACGAACGAGCAGTTCGCCGCTGCCGCGGCTTGCGTGGCTGCGGGCGCGCCGGACCACGACCCCGTCGTCGTCCCACATCCGTCCACTGGACGCGGCACAACCGTCCTTCGAGGAGCTGACCGGTACGGACGCCCCGTGAAGGTGATGCGGGTGCCCCCCTAGAGAGGCCGGACGTTCGCCGCTGCTAGTCCCTTCGGTGTCTGCTCGACCTCGAACTCCACCTGCTGGCCCTCGGCCAGACTCCGGTAGCCGTCGGTCAAGATGGCGCTGTGGTGCACGAACACGTCGGCGCTACCTTGCTGGGAGATGAACCCGAAGCCCTTCTCGGGGTTGAACCACTTCACGGTGCCGGTCGCCACGTTGGCGATCCCTCCTTCGCTCACGTACTGGGCCACCCCGACCAGCGATTGCTGGACGAACCGGGAGGCGCCGTCGAGAGACGCTAGCAGCGCAGGCGGCCGGAGGCTCGGGCGTCAACCCGTTGAGCCGGGGCGCCGGCGGTGGATCCGGGTGCCTTCGGGTGTGTCCTTGACGATCCAACCGTTGGCCGCGAGCTCGTCACGAATGGTGTCGGAGCGGACGTAGTCCCGGGAGGCGCGGGCCGCGTCGCGCTCGGCCACCAGACGAGCCGTTTCGTCGTCTATCCGCTCCTTGCCGGCGCCCAGCTCCAAGCCGAATGCGCTGGCCATCTCCAGCGCTGCCGCCGCAAGCGAGCCTCCCCTTACGACGTCGCCGCCGTCGAGGGCGGCGTTGGCCCGGCCTACGACGTCGAACAAGAGGGCGGTGGCGGCGGGTGTACCGAGGTCTTCGTCCATGTGCGCTCGGAACTCTTCGAGCGGCGCGGCGTCGGGTGAACCCCCCTGCGGCGGGGCGCGTCGAGCGAGCTCGTCCAGCCGCTCGAGACTGCGCTCGGCGCGCTCGATGGCCACCGGTCCGACCTCGAGCGGCGCCCGGTAATGCGACTGGAGGACCAGGAGCCGGTAGGCGCGGGGGTCATTGCGGGAAAGCAGATCGGTGAGGGACGTGAAGTTCCCGAGAGACTTGGACATCTTCGCTCCACCGGGTCCGAGTACGAAGCCGCTGTGGGCCCACCGCCGGGCGAAGGGCCGGCCCAGGGCGACGGCCTGGGCCCGCTCGTTCTCGTGGTGGGGGAAGGCCAGGTCGATGCCCGCGCCGTGGAGGTCGAAGTCCTCACCCAACAGGTCCAGAGCCATTACCACGCACTCGGTGTGCCATCCCGGACGTCCCGGCCCCCAAGGCGAAGGCCAGTAGGGCTCATCGGGTTTGGCCTTCTTCCAGAGGACGAAGTCGAGCGCCGAGCGCTTCTCCTCTGCCACCCCCACGCGCGCCCCAGCCTGTAACGACTCCAGCGACTGGCGAGCGAGCAGCCCGTAGTCATCCACCTCGGCCACGGCGAAGTACACGCCGTCGGAGGTCTCGTAAGCCGCGCCCCTCTTCACCAGCTCCTCCACCAGGGCGACCATCTGAGCCACGTAGGCGGTGGCGTGAGGGTCGTCGTCGGGGCGGCGCACACCAAGGGCGTCGAGAGCCTCGTACCAGGCCTTCTCGTACTGGTTGCCCACGTCCTCGGCGGAACGGCCTTCGCGCTGCGCCCGCTCGATGATCTTGTCGTCGATGTCAGTGATGTTGGACACGAAGCGCACGGTGAGGCCGCTCCACTCCAGGTAGCGGCGCATCACGTCCCATACCAGGGCGAAGCGCCCATGGCCGAGGTGAGGTTCGTCGTACACCGTCGGGCCGCAGACGTACATCGACAGGTGGCCGGGCCGGCGAGGCTCCAGCTCGACGATCTTCCCGATCGCAGTGTCGTGCAGGCGCAACACGGAAAGTACGGTAACGCCATGCCGGCCGGTGTCCCCGAAAGGCCCTCGCTCGACGGCCTCGAAGCGAGGTGGAGCGCGCGCTGGGAGGAGGCCGGCACCTACCGCTTCGACCGCAGCAAGGCCCGCCAGGGCGTCTACGCCATCGACACCCCGCCGCCCACGGTGAGCGGGTCGCTCCACGTGGGACACGTCTTCTCCTACACGCAGACCGACGTGGTGGCCCGCTTCTGGCGCATGCGGGGCAAGGAGGTCTTCTACCCCATGGGCTGGGACGACAACGGCCTGCCCACCGAACGCCGGGTGCAGAACTACTTCGGCGTGCGCTGCGACCCCTCGCTCCCCTACGAACCCGAGGCGACGCTTCCCGGACCGGCTGGCCGGCAACGAGGGGGCAAGGAGCAGGTCCCGATCTCGAGACAGGGGTTCATCGAGCTGTGCCACCGGCTCACGGCCGAGGACGAGCAGGCCTTCGAGCAGCTGTTCAAGACGCTGGGGCTGTCGGTCGACTGGACCATCACCTACGCCACCATCGACGACCGCTCGCGCCGGGCTGCCCAGCGAGCGTTCCTTCGCAACCTCGCCCGCGGGGAGGCCTACCAGGCCGAGGCCCCCACCCTCTGGGACGTGGACTTCGGCACCGCGGTGGCCCAGGCAGAACTGGAGGACCGGGAGCGCCCCGGCGCCTACCACCGCATCCGCTTCGGTGACCTCGAGATCGAAACCACTCGCCCGGAGCTCATCCCGGCATGCGTCGCCCTCGTGGCCAATCCCGACGATGAGCGGTTCCAGGGTCACTTCGGCCGGCGAGTTCGCACACCGCTGTTCGACGTGGAGGTACCCGTCGTGGCCCACCGGCTGGCCGACCCGGAGAAGGGCTCCGGCATCGCCATGATCTGCACCTTCGGCGACGTAACCGACGTGACGTGGTGGAGGGAGCTCGACCTGCCCGTCCGCAACATGCTCGGCCGGGACGGCCGGGTGCTCAGCTCTCCCCCTGCCGGCGTGCCCGCCAACGGATCTTGGTCCGAGCTGGCGGGCAGGACCGTCAAGCAGGCCCAGGGCCGGATGGTCGAGATGCTCCGGGAGGCGGGAGACCTGGTAGGTGAGCCTCGGCCCATCACCCACCCCGTCAAGTTCTACGAGCGGGGCGAGCGGCCCCTCGAGATCGTCACCAGCCGCCAGTGGTACATCACCAACGGCGGCCGGGACCCGGCGCTGCGCAAGCGGCTGCTCGAGCGCGGCGAGGAGCTGCGCTGGCATCCACCGTTCATGCGCTCCCGATACGACAACTGGGTCGAGGGCCTTTCCGGCGACTGGCTCATCAGCCGCCAGCGCTTCTTCGGCATCCCCTTCCCGGTCTGGTACCGCGTCGACGACGCCGGCCGTGTCGACAACGACCACCCGCTCGTGCCCGGCGAGCACCGGCTGCCGGTGGAGCCGTCCAGCGACGTGCCCGACGGCTACACGGAGGAACAGCGGGACCGGCCTGGTGGCTTCACAGCCGACCGTGACGTCATGGACACGTGGGCCACCTCATCCCTGACGCCGCAGATCGCCGGCCGATGGGAGGACGACCCCGACCTGTTCGCCCGCGTCTTCCCGTTCGACCTGCGGCCTCAGGCCCACGAGATCATCCGCACCTGGCTGTTCTCGACCATCGTGCGGGCGCACTTGGAGCACGGCTCCCTTCCGTGGACCGACGCCGCCATCTCCGGTTGGGTGCTCGACCCCGACCGCAAGAAGATGTCCAAGTCCAAAGGCAACGTGGTAACTCCCATCGACCAGCTTCGCCAGCACGGGTCCGACGCCGTTCGTCATTGGGCGGCCAGCGGCCGGCCCGGGGCCGACACCGCCTTCGACGAGGGCCAGATCAAGGTGGGGCGCAAGCTGGCCAACAAGGTGCTCAACGCCTCCCGCTTCGTCCTCTCCCAGACACGTGTCGATGACGAGGCCCAAGTAGCGGCTCCGCTGGACCGGGCACTGCTGGTCCGCCTGGCCGCGGTGGTGGACGAGGCCACGGCCGCCTTCGAGTCCTACGACTACACCCGCGCCCTCGAGCGCACCGAGACCTTCTTCTGGTCCTTCTGTGACGACTACCTGGAGCTTGTGAAGAACCGCGCCTACGGGGGCGGGCAGGCCGGCGCCTCCGCCAACCGTTCACTGGCCATGGCCCTGTCCACCCTGCTGCGGCTCTTCGCCCCGTTCCTCGTGTTCGTGACCGAGGAGGTCTGGTCGTGGTGGCAGGAGGGGTCGGTCCACCGCCAGCCGTGGCCCGACTCGGCGTGCCTCCGTCAGGCCGCCGGCTCTGGCGATCCGCTCGTCCTCGACGTGGTGGCCGAGGTGCTCGGCCAGGTGCGCCGGGCCAAGAGCGAGGCCAAGGTGTCCCAGCGCGCACCGGTCCGGCGCGTCGTGATCCGGGACACGGCCGAGCGCTCGGCCGTTCTGCGGGCGGCCGAGGCCGACCTGCGCGACGCCGGCTCCATAGAGCAGCTGGACTACGAGGAAGCCGGCGAGCCTTCGGTCGAGATCACGTTGGCTGGCGCCTAGCCGGCGCCGGCGAATCCCACGCTGAGGTCCAGCTCCTCGACGCCCCGAACGACTCGTAGTGGCAGTGAGGCGCCCTCATCGACGGAGTCGAGGGCCTCGTAGAGGTCGTCCACGCTGAGGAGGTCCCGCCCGGCGGCGGCCACCAGGAGGTCACCGGGCTGCACGCCGGCGAGCACGGCGGGCCCGCCGTCCTGCACTTGGCGCACCAGCAGGCCGTCCCGTTCGGGCAGACCGACGGCGCGGCGCAGATGGCGGGCGGCCTGGGGCGGAGCGAGGGCCACGCCCAAGCGGCGGCGGGTGGGTGACTCGCCGCGGGCCAGACCGTCGATGCGGGCCTTGAGGTCGGCGTCGGCACGAAGGGCCTGGTAGAAGCCCTCGCCCAGCCGGTTGGTGTTGATGCCCACCAGCCGTCCGGACCCGTCGACCACCGGGCCACCCGACGAGCCCCTCGGGAGCGGCGCGGTGTGCTCCAGGCTGCCGGTGATGCGCCGGCCTCGGGGCCCCCGGAAGGACTGGTCGACCGATGCCACCAGCCCGAGCGACACCCGCGACTCGCCGGCGGTGCTGCTGGTGACGGCGAACACGGCCGCGCCCTGGCCCACGCCGCCCTCGGACCACTCGACTGGGGTCACCCCCGACGTGTCGACGCTGAGCACGGCCAGGTCACCGTCCAAGTCGGCGCCGGTCACCCGAGCAACGTCCTGACGTCCTCCGGGGAAGCGAACGGTGACCTCCTCCCCGCGCAGGTTGTGGGCGTTGGTGACGACTACGCCGTCGGCCACCACCACCCCCGCGCCACGTCCGGGTCCCCGGCCGATCCCCACCACGGCCGGGCCCACCCTGTTCGTCACCGCGGTGGCGGCCCGCTCGATCTCGTCCAACACGGTCATGCTGCGCTCCCTTACTTGTCAGTAGCATTTCGCAAGTGAGTCTGCCACATCACCGGCTCCGCCCGGCGTCGCCCTCAAGCGCCAACATGAGGACGTGACAGCTTCCGACGAGGAGTCGCCCCTGGAGCGGGCGGTCGGCCGGGTGGGCGACCGCTGGGCGCTGCTGGTGGCGCACGCCCTGCTCGGTGGCGCCAAGCGCTTCGGCGAGCTGCAGCAGGCGGTCCCCGGCATTGCCTCCAACGTCTTGAGCCAGCGGCTCAAGGGTCTCGAGCGCGAGGGCGTCGTGCTCGCCCGTCCCTACTGCACTCGGCCGCCCCGATTCGCCTACGAGCTGACCGCTTCGGGCCAGGAGCTGGCCGGCGCCCTCCGGCTCCTCGCCCAGTGGGGATCGGCCGAAGGCGGGAGCGAAGGCCTACATCACGAGGCCTGTGGCACGGCCATGGAGGCACGCTGGTGGTGCCCTACTTGCGCACGCACCGTGGACGATCACGAGGCCGGTGATGCTGACGGCGGCGAGCTGAGGTACGTGTAGGGACTTTGGAGCAGTTCGGTGATTGATTCGGGCGGTGCTTCCCACGAGGCACCGGGGCCGGTCCGGAGACGTACCCTCCGGCGGTGGCTCCAGCTGGCGATGGTCGCAGTGGTCGGCGTATTGGCCGCCCTGGTGGTGACCGGCCGGGCAGCCCGCACGGAGGGTTCGGTGGGCCCGGGCAAGGTCGTCCTCGAGGCCCGTCCGGGGCCCACCGGAGCCACCAGGCTGCAGCTGCCCCCCGTGGGACGTGTCAGCGCCGAGACCCACGACGCCCCGGTAGTGCTCGAAGCGCGCATCGACGAGGTGGACATCGACCGGGTGCAGGCCTTCCTGACCGACCCCGATCCCCGGCGCCGGCTGGTCGAGGAGGTGCGCCGCGACCTGCGTCCCCTCTTCGGTCGCCTGGCCGTGCGAAGCCTCCTCCTGGCCGCTGTGGCCGGTGCCGTCGGCGGTGTGCTCCTTCCCGGGCGCAGGTGGTGGCACGCCCTGGTGGGGGCAGGCGCCGGAGCCCTCGCCATCGGGTTCCTTGGCGGGCTCACCTGGCGACAGTTCGACATCGACGCCTTCTCCCGCCCCAGCTACGAGGGCCCGGTGGAGCGAGCGCCGTCGGTGCTGTCCGCCGCCCGGCGCCACGTGCAGGAGTTCGGCCAGGTGCGGGACCGGGTGAGGGTGCTCAGCGCACAGGTCGCCGACCTCTACGCCGCAAGTGCCGGCACCGAGGCCGACGACGAGGTGGCTGCCGAGGTCCGGATCCTGCACGTGAGCGACGTGCACTCCAACCCACTGGGCGCCGAGGTCGCCAGGCGCCTGGCCGAGAGCTTCCGTGTCCAAGCCGTGCTCGACACCGGTGACCTCACCTCCTTCGGCTACGCCGTCGAGGCCCGGATCGGTGACGTGATCGCCGCCGTCGAGGTGCCGTACCTATTCGTGCCCGGCAACCACGACTCGACGGAGAACCGGGCCGCCCTCGCCCGAGTCCCGAACGTGACCGTGCTCACGGACGACGTCACCTCGGTGGGTGGCCTCCGCATCATGGGCGTGGCCGATCCCACCTTCACCGCCACCAACGAGATCAACTCGGAGGAGTCAGCCGCTGCCCGGTCCAGGGCGGCCCCGGCGGTGGGCGCCAGGGTGGCGGAGCGGCGCCCTGACGTCCTCGCCGTCCACGACCGCCGGCTGGCCGAGGACTCGACGGGCAAGGTGCCCCTCGTAGTCGCCGGACACATGCACCGGCGCACGTCACAGACCGAGGACGGCACGCTCACCCTCACCGTGGGCTCCACGGGCTCCACCGGCCTGGGCACCTTCACGGTGGACAGCGAGCAGTCCTACGAGGCGCAGGTGCTGCACTTCCGAGATGGAAGGCTCGACGTGCTGGACTACGTGACCGTGCGGGGCGTCTCGGGCGAGTTCGCGGTGGAACGCCAGGTCATCCGCCCCGAGTGAGTCGGGCTGTCAGCCGTGGTCGTGGCCCTCGTGGATGGTGGCGATCTGCTCCTTGCCCTCGCCCTCGGCCCACGACTCGAGGTCGGATCCTCGGAGGATCCCGATCAAGATCCCGTCCTGGTCGGTGACCACGAGCCATGGGAAGGAGCCGTCGTCGATTTGGCCGGCCAGCATGGCGGCGGGGACGTTGGGCCGCATGGTGGTGGGGCCCTCCTGCATCAGCTCGCTCACCAGGCGGTCGTCGACCGAGCTCGGGTTCCCGTCGCCGTCGAGGTCCTCGCCCTGCACCAGGCCCAGGACCACCCTCTCGCCGTTGACCACGATGCAGACGTCGTCCCGGCCGAGGCGGTCTCGGACTTCCTTCGCCCGATCCTGCATGGCGCAGGTGGGCACCTCGGAGTCCACCAGGGCGCCGATGCGGGTCAGCTCGGCCGCTTGGCCCTCGCCAGGCAGGCCGGCACCGAACCAGTCCACCTTGCCGGCCACGTAGTCGTAGACCTCGCCGAATCCCATCTCTTCGAGCCGCCACGCGGCTCTCGGGCTCAGGTCTCAGAGGGTGTCCTCGCAGTAGACGATCACGGGCTTGCTCCGGTCCAGCTGCTCGGGGGCCTTCTTGGCCATGGCCTTGAGGAATATGTTCACCGCCCCGGGGAGGTGCTCCTCCTCGTACTCCTTCTTGCCGAGCACCTCCACGAGCTGGGCGCCGTTGTCGACGAGGCGGCGCACCTCGTGTCGGTCGATGAAGCCGGGCATGCGGGACCTCCTTGACGCTGTCGGGGCTCGAGACACCCCACCGAGGTCTAGCGCGCCCGGCGATGCTCTAGGTTCGCGGCCATGAGTCCGGAGACGAACAACTCGGCCAAGGATGCCAAGGGCAAGGTCAAGGAGAAGCTGGGGTGGGCCGCCGGCGACCGCGAGGTCGAGGCCAAGGGCCGGGTGGAGCGGGAGGAAGCAGCGGCCGAGGAAGGGCGGATGGGCGGTGACGCCGTAGAGTCGGTCGAGGCGGCAGAGGACGAGGTGCGCCGGTCCAACGAGGAGATCGACTGAACGACTGGTGGCCTGATTGGTGATCGGTCAGGAGCCATCCGCCGCTCCCAGCTCGTCCAGCCGGCGCAACAGCTCCCCCGTACCGCACGCCTCTGCCCCCAGATCGGTCACCCGGCGCCGCAGGGCGCGGTCGGAGGTGACCACGAGCAGGTCCGAAGGGTCGGGGTCGTCAGCCACCAGCGATACGATCCGATCGTCGGCTGCGTCGCGGCCCCGCCTGGTGGCATGAGCCACCTGCACTCCGTCGTGAATGCCTTCGCCCGGATCGGGTTGCGGCGAGTCGAGGACCAACACCACCCCGTCGCCCGTCGTGGCCACCAGGCGCTGGAGACGACCGAGAAGCTCGAGCACGGCGCCCGAGCGGTCCCGCCACCACCCCGTAGGACGCGAGCCGATCACGTTCATGGCGTCTACGACGAGACGGGGCACCGTGCGCCTATCTATAGTCGGGTCATGGCCATGACCACCTCCGGAACCATCTCCGGGCTCACTGACGAGGACATCACCACCACCCTGATCCGCCCCGACTCCACCATCCGGCTGCAGAACGGTGACGGCGGCGATACCGGGGACGACGCCGGGGACGAGAGCGACGCCACCGACCAGGGCGACCCGTCCGACTCGAACGACGCCACGGACCAGGGCGACCCGAGCGACGAGGGCGACAGCGCCGACCAGTAGTCCCGACCAGCAGGTGGGAACGGCACTCGCCCGCTGTGTGGGCGATGCCGGGCGCTTCCTCGGGGAGCACTGGACCAGGTCGCCTCTCCACCGCAGGAGCAGCAACGGCAAGGGCTTTGCCGACCTGCTGTCGCTCGACGACGTCGACCACCTGGTCTCCACCTTCCCCCGCCAGCCGACGTTCCGGTTGGTGCGCGACGGCAGGCCGCTGGACCCCGCCACCTATACCCGCACGGCCCGCCTGGGGGGCCGAGCCGTCTCGGGCGTGGGGGACGCAGCCCGTATCCACGAAGAGCTCCATGCCGGCGCCACGCTGGTGCTACAGGGACTTCACCGCTACTGGCCGGCGGTGATGCGCTTCTGCCGGGACCTCGAGCACGAGCTCACCCACCCTGCCCAGGCCAACGCCTACGTGACGCCTCCCAGCTCCCGGGGGCTCGGCGTTCACCATGACACCCACGACGTCTTCGTCCTCCAGCTCGCGGGCCGCAAGCAGTGGGCCGTACACGAGCCCGTGGTGGAGCTTCCCCTTCCCAGCCAACGCTGGTCCTCCGATCTCGGGGACCCGGGTCCTCCCGTCCTTAGCGCCGAGCTCCACCCCGGTGACTGCCTCTACATCCCCCGTGGCTTCCCCCACTCCGCCGAGTCCCGCCAAGAGGTCAGCGCCCACCTCACCGTCGGCATCCTCACGTCCACCTGGAAGGACGTGATGAGCGACGCAGTTGCCGAAGTAGTGGACGACCTGGAGTTCCGCCGTTCGCTGCCGGTGGGCTTCGCCCACGACGAGGACGCCTTGGCCGACGATGTCGCCGAGCACGTCGAGCGGCTGCGGGCAGCGCTGGACAAGGTGGACGCCAGGACGGTTGCCCGCCGGACCGTCCGGCGGTTCTGGTCCCGGCGCTGGCCGATCCTCACCGGTCAGCTGGGCCAGCTAATGGCCCTCGGCCAGGTGGACGACAGCTCGTCGGTGCGGCGGCGTGAGGGTTCGGTCTGTCTCGTGCACCTGGGCGCGGGTGGGCTTTCCTGCCTGTTGGGCGACCGAGAGCTGGTCATGCCCGCCGAGCTGGAGCCGGTCATGCGCTGGATCGCCGACCGCAACGGCTTCGCAGTCAGTGAGTTGGCCGAGCACCTGGACGAGGGCAGCCGGCTCACTCTCGTGCGCCGCCTCGTGCGCGAGGGGCTCCTAGAGATCGTCGACGTGGAAGGCAAACGGTGACTGAACCCGCCACGGGTGTCCGAGGCATCCGTCAGGTGGCTCAGCGGGCCACCGACCTCGACCGCGCCGTGGGGTTCTACCGCGACACCCTGGGCGCCTCCTTCCTGGCCAGCTTCGACCCTCCCGGACTGGCGTTCTTCGACCTGGCGGGTGTGCGCCTGCTCCTCGAGCCATCGGCTTCCTCGACCACCTTGTACTTCGCTGTGGACGACATCGACGCCAGCTTCGATGAGCTGCGGAGTCGCGGTGTGGTCTTCGAACAGGGGCCGCAGCTCGTCCACCGCGACGACGATGGGACCTTGGGGACAGCCGGTGAAGAGGAGTGGATGGCTTTCTTCCGCGACCCCGACGGCAACCTCCTCGCCATCACCGTCCGCCGCTCGGGCTAGCCCCCCGCCTTGCCCGTATGCCCAGGCCTCAAGGTTCGCCTCGCAGGTGCGGAGGGTAGGAGTGGCGGATGTCCGACTACGAAGCTGACCAGAGCCTGGAAGCCGAGGGGATACCCGAGATGTACGACGCCCCTCCCGGGCGCGACATCGAGACGAACGAAGAAGCCTTCATGGCGCCTCGGGACTACCCGATCGCCGCAGGAGACGATCCGGCCTACGCGGTGACCCCGTCCGAAGAGCGACAGCAGGAGACGGTCGCCGAGCGGGCGGCGCGGGAGCAGCCGGACCTGGGCGAGGAAGCGCTGGACGACAGGGTGACCCTAGGCGGCAACCTGATTTCTCCGGACTCCGCGGTCGACAGCCCGGATCTCACCTCCGAGGAGGTGGCCCTGCTCTCCGAGGACGGCGCCGGAGGTCTGACCGCCGAAGAGGCGGCCGTGCGCGTCGCTTCGGAGGACATCGCCGACGACGTGGATCCCGCAGTGGAGGCGGCTGAGTACCTCGAGGATCGCTGAGCCAGACCAGGCCCTACTCGCGGCGCCAGTCGACGAGCAGGATGGTGGCGTCGTCGTCCAAAGCACCCTGGTGATGGGACCGGACGGAGCGAACCAGCCGCCGGACCGTCTCCGAGAGGGTCTGTTCGTCGGCCAACGCCCGGCGGGTCAGGTCGACCAGCCGGTCCTGGCCGAACCGCTCGCCTTCCGGTGATGAGGCCTCCACGACGCCGTCGGTGAAGAACAGGAGCCGGTCCCCAGGCTCCAGCGACACCTCGGCGATCTCCAGGGGCACGTCGCCCAGGCCCAACGGGAGGGATGGATCGCAGGCCAGCTCGGAGGCCACCCGGCCCTGGCGTAGAAGCAGCGGGCGGGGATGGCCGGCGTTGAGCCAGTGGAGCCTCCCCGTGTGGGAGTCCAGGGTGGCCAACTGGCCGGTGACGAACCGGTCGGAGCCGAACTGAGTGGACAGGGCCTCGTCCACGGCTCGGAAGGTCGATTGGAGATCGAGCTGGCGCCTGCGGGAATGGCGGTAGGCGGCGATGGCCAGGCTGGCCATACGGCTTGCTTCCAGCCCATGACCCATGGCGTCCACGATGAGCAGGTGGAGCACTCCGTCGTTCATGGCGTAGTCGAACGCGTCGCCGGCCACCTCGTACGGAGGCTCGAGCACACAGGCGATGCCCACGCGCTGGGTGGTGAAGGTGAGCGGTGGCAGCTGCGACCAACGGAGTTCGGCGGCGAGTGTCATGTATCCCCGCCTCCGGGCCAGCGTCAGCGAGTCCCCGTAGTTCGACTTGGACACCAACAACTCCGCCACCAGGGACGCAACATCCTCGCAGCGGGCCAGCAACTCCTCCGACATGGCCAGTGACCGGAGATGGAGGACACCTAGGCGCTCCGCGCTGTCAAGCAGAGGCAACCACAGGTTGGCACTCCCCTCCTCGCTGTCACCGGTCACGCTCAAAGCCCGCTCGAGCTGGAAGGCTCGTCCGGCCACCGTGGTGTCGATATCCAGCGCCGAAAGCTGGTCCGAGAGCGGACGTAGCGGTGTGAGCACCTGCTGCTCGTGATCGACGATGAAGATGGTTGCGTCCTCGAAGCCACACCGCCTGGCCTGCGACCGAAGCAGAGGCGCCAGGTCGTCCGGCACCAGCCGCGTGCTGGCCCGAAGCAGCGTCGAGATCAGCTCGTCTACTCGAGGAACCACGTCGAAGGCGTTAACGGCCTCGGCCGGCGGCGCAGCCCAGGTCGCATCTGTGGTCACGACCTCAGTCTGGCCACATGTGCCCGTTGGCGCCATGCGGGTAGCCATTTAGTGCCACGGAAGGTGCCAACCGCCTGGAGATCCTGCCCGTGACCACTAGTGCGTCTCATGCCAGAGTCGCTCCGGCCCGGGCGCGCTCACAGCCTTCATCCCTCGGCTGACGGCCGGTAGTCGAGGCCGTGGCGAAGGTGATGCTGATTCGCGGACCGGCGGAGGCGACCTTGGGGACGCTGTGCTGCCACCGACGCTGACAGGCGCCGCCGGTGACTAGGAGGTCGCCCCGACCGAGGAGAAAGCTCCTTCTGGCCCCAGTGGCAGGATGGCGTAGCAGGAACTTGCGGGGATGTCCCACCGACACGATGGCCACGACCGGCTCGACGATCTCCTTGCCGATGCGATCACCGTGCCAGGCCACGCTGTCCTTGCCGTCCCGGTACAGGGTTCAGTCCCATGGAGTCGAGCTCCACTCCATAGCGAAGTGACAACAACGAGCGCATGCGGCCAAGAATGGCGGGCTTCAGCGGACCCCCTGTGTCAGCCCGCCACCATGCGGTGAGCCGCGGCTCCTCCACCCGTCGGTCGTACATCCGACGGGAACGCTGCTCCCACGTCCATGAGGCGACCAGCTCGGCGAACAGCTCGTCCGATCCGCTCACCCACGCTGGAGCGTGGTCGACCAGGACGATTCGTCCAGCTGGATGCGACGCAGAGATGAGAACGATTCCTCCAGACTGGGGGCGCACGCGTCCAGCAGAGTGGGCTGCCAGCTCACGGAGGGGGAGGTCTCCACGGTGGACTGCTGAGAGCGGTGCTATCCCGTCATGGCGTCGCGGGCCTGGTCCCTCACCCGACGAGCCACCTGAACGAGGGTCTCGGCATTGGCCTGGGCAGCATGGCCGAGAAGGGCCCTCCGCCTGTTCGGCGCTGCATTCCTGTCGAACCCTGAGGATTCCCGTGGCCTCGGCCAGGTCATCACGGTCCTCGATCTCCCGCTGAAGGTCGGCCACGAACTTCTCGCTCGTCCGGTACAGCTCGGAGGCGGCGATGGCGATGGCCGCCTGGGCGGCCAGGACGAGGGCCACGGTCTCGGAGGTCTCATCGAAGCCATGAGGGGAGCGGGAGTACTGGTTGAGAGCCCCCAGGACCTTGCCCCTCAGTGCCACAGGCACCGACAGGCTGCTCAGCACTCCCCTTTCACGTGCCTCCTCGACGAAGTGGACGAATCGCTCGTCCTTGGGTACGAAGTCGACCCTGACGGCCTGGCGATGCTCGATCGCCGACAGACACGGGCCCTCATCGGCTTCGTACTGCACGAGGTCGACCTCGAAGACCACGCGGTCGGTGGCGGCCTCGGTCCTGGGTCTGCCCTCGACCACCAATGAGATGCCGGCTGCGTCGCAGCCCGGTACAGAGTGCTTGGCCAACTCCGTCACTCGGCGCAGGCTTTCCTGCAGGCTCTCTTCGCTCACCACCAGTTCGGCGATCTCGTCGAGCGTCCGGGCGATCTCTGCTGGAAGACCTGGCACGTGTGCGTCCTCTCGGTAGCCGATCGGTCTCGGTACTGAAACGACGCCCCATGGGCTGGCCGGCGACTCCAGGTTAGGGCCTGAGGCCGCGGTCAGCAGCAAGGTCGCCCAGGTCAGGCCGTCGGGTCGCCTGCAGCGAGCGGCCGAGCTCACTCACTCGAGTCCCTATCGTCGCCACGAGTTCTCGACCAGTCACCCTCTGGCTCACGGGCATTCTGTGCCAGGTTCTGAACGACCCCCTCGGGCTTTCGCTCCTCCTCCGTTTCGACAGTGGAGGTCTTGCGCCCGGACGGGGCGACGGTGTCGAGGCGAATGGGCTCCTCGGCCTCCATGGCGGCGACCACCTCATTGCCGGCGGCCGGCACTCGAACCGTCACCCCACGCTCGGCGGCCAGCGGCTCGTCCGGCCCCTTCATCGCCATGCCCCCACCGACGACGAAACCAACAGTGCCTCCGCCGATGGCACCTGTGGCGACTGCTATCACCAGACGAAGCCATTGCGGGGCGCCGCCTAGGTCGAAGATGAAAGCGAGCGGCACGGTGATCAGGACCCCGAGTACGGCAGCGACCGGAGTCACCAACGAGAGGCCCTTGGCTGCCTCCTTCGTCGCCACGAACGCTGCCTGAGGACTGAGCCAGGCTTCCTCCATCTCCTCCCGCATCTCGGCTTGCACCGACGCCTTCGAGGGCTGGAGAACATGGGCTGCACCGGCTCAGCCCCGGAGGGCGTCGCGCGCCTTGTCCACGACCGCCGCAGCCGCTCCGGCCACGACGTTCCCGGGAGGGGTGCTGGGAGCATTGGGATGAGGATGGGTCGGGGCCAGCTTCTTGGCCGCCTCCAGCTGCTCTCCCATCTCCTCCAGCCGCTCCTGTGACACGGTGGCGCGCAGCCGCTCCAACAAGCCCCCTGGGCCCTCCTCTTCGCCCACGTGCTGGCGCACGTTGCTGATCAACTGTTGGAGCGTGGTCTCGGTCTCGGCGTCAGCGGGGTCCAGCTGCTCCAGGCGGGCGAGGGCCTCCTTCACCTCCTGGTGCTCGTCGATGGCGTGATCGGCAAGGCCTTCACCTCCCGGCACTTCGTCCCGGAGGGCGGGGTAGAGCACCTGCTCTTCGATGACGGCATGTACGGACAGCTCGCGAATCACCTGCTGGATCGTCTGGCCACGGTGGTCTCCGGGCGGCGAGGCCTCCAGCTGGGTGAAGAGGAGGTCGACGCTGCGGTGGTCGTTCGTGAGCAGCGTGATCGCGTCCAAGCGCCTGCTCGCCTCGTTCGATGTGGTCAACCTTCCTCCTTGGTCAGCTGACCCGGGCATGGCAATGCCAGGGCCTGTCGCTCTAGCGCAGAGGCGGGGTCGTGGATCCGCCCCTGAGCCCGGCCCCTGGTCGGTACCGGCCGACCGCAAACTTGCGTCGAGCCGGGACCACCTGGGCCCGCGGGCTGCGTCTCAACCGCGGTCACAGGCTAGCGGGCTTATCAAGGCCATCGGTCGCGGCACGGCGCAGCAACGGACCTCCTACGGCGAAAGGACCACCTTCATGCACTGGTCCTTCTTGTTCTTGAACATCTCGTAGCCGCTGGCCGCCTCCGAGAGTGACATGCGGTGGGTGATGACGAATCTGGGATCGATCTCACCGCTCTGGATCCGCTCCAGCAGCGGGCGCATGTAGCGCTGCACGTGACACTGCCCTGTCTTGATGGTGAGCGACCGGTTCATCACCGAGCCGATGGGGAACTTGTCGATCATGCCGCCGAAGACGCCCATGATCGATACCGTCCCCCCGTTGCGGCAGCTCGTGATGGCCTGACGCAGGGCATGGGGCCGCTCGGTCTCGAGGCGCATCGCCTGCTTGACCTTGTCGTACGCATTGATGGCCCCCGACCCGTGGTGAGCCTCGAGACCCACCGCCTCGATGCAGGCGTCCGGCCCACGCCCGGCGGTCAGGTCCCGAAGCGCCTCCCGGACGTCGACCTCCTCGTAGTTGATCGTCTCGGCCCCAGCCTTGTCACGTGCCATCTGGAGCCGGTACGGGAAGCGGTCGATGGCGATTACGCGCTCGGCGCCCAGGAGGGAGGCGCTGGCAGCGGCGAACTGGCCGACAGGGCCGGCGCCCCACACGGCCACCGTGTCGCCCCGCTGGATGTCGCATACCTCGGCACCCATGTAGCCGGTCGGGAAGATGTCCGAGAGGAAAAGGACGTGCTCGTCGGACAGGGAATCGTCCTCTATCTTGATCGGCCCCACGTCGGCAAAGGGCACCCGGGCGTACTCGGCCTGGCCACCGGCGAAACCGCCGAGCATGTGGCTGTAGCCGAAGATTCCCGCTGGCGACGACCCCCAGGCCTTCTCGGCCAACCCCGCGTTGGGGTTGGAGTTCTCGCAGAGCGAGTACAGGCCGCGCTCACAGCTGAGGCAGTTCCCACAGGCGATGGGAAACGGGACGACCACCCGGTCCCCGACCGCCAGGTTGGTCACCGCCTTCCCGAGCTCGACCACCTCGCCCATGAACTCGTGGCCGAGGATGTCGCCCTTCTCCATGGTGGGGACGTAGCCGTCGACGAGGTGGAGATCGGAGCCGCAGATGGCGGTCGACGTGATCCGCACTATGGCATCGCGATCGTTGAGGATCTTGGGGTCGGGTACGTCGTTCACCTTGACGCGGTGCACGCCCATCCAGCAGGTCGCCTTCATGTGTCTCGCCTCTCTGCTCCAGACCTTGGCTGACGTCGGACGCTCATCCGGTTGGTTGGCCTTCGCTCTGGAAGAGCTGCCGCTGGGACCGGGTGCCATCGGGCGTCCCGTCGGAGCGGACCACCTCGCCCGTCTCCATGACCTGCTTGAACCGGCGCACGTCGTCCTTCATCTGCTGGAGGGGCTCCTCGCCGAACATCCGGGCAACGGCAGCGCCCATCGCACGGCCGGGCGGCTCGTACGCCAGCTCGAAGGTGACCTCGGTTGCCCGACCACCGGCTGCCGGGGCGAAGCGGACGGATCCCCGGTTGGGCACCTCCGAGCCCTCCAGCGACCGCCAGGCGATCAGCTGATCGGGTACGTCCTCCTCGATCTCGGCCTCCCACTCGACCGTCCGGCCCAGCGGAGCGTTGGCAACCCAGCGCCAACGCCCGTCCTCCTTGGCCTCCACCGACTCCAGGTGAGCCATGAACTTGGGCAGGTTCTCGAAGTGATGCCAGTAGCCGTAGACCTCCTGGGGAGGCCGGTTGACCGTGATGGCGGTGCGCGCTCGCACTCCGCCGCCCTCGGTGGTGGGGTCCGACGAGCGGCTGGTCCTTGCGCTGGCGACCACGTCGACCACCGTCACGCCGGCGACCGCTGCGGCGGCGGCCATCACCCGGCGGCGAGCATTGCCCCTCCGGCGCATGGCGGCCTGCAGCATCATCAGGTCCATGGCGTCGCCGACGACCCTGGCGAACAGAAAGCCGCTCGGACGGGGCCGGTCGAGGATGCCCGCGGCGCCACTGAGCTCGCGTACGCCGACGGCACGGGTCACCCACCGGTTGCGCCGGCTGTCGTTTACACCTATGAGCCGGTTGAAGTAACCGGGCGCAATGAGCTGGGGAGCACCCAAGGCGATGCTGAACCAGCCGAGGCCCTTGGCGAGCCGGTCTTGGCCCCTGTGGCGCCGGCCGGCACCACCGGAGTGGGCGGCGGGCTGGGAGGCCTGCCTGTCTGCCATCTCGTCCTCCTCTGAGCGCAACGGATCAGACGAAGCGCCATGAGCAGGGACGACTGTCGGGGATGACGCCGATCTGCCCGGCACCACGGCCAGATGGCTGCGTCTCAACCCGAGAGCATCCTATAGGGCCGCAGCGGCGCCCCTCGCCGGCTGCTAGGGATTGCTGTCCATGCCCGTCGAGTTGAACGCCTCGCCCGCAAACCGGCTTCACCGCCTGCTGAAGCGAGTGGAGCACAACCCGGCGCTCGAGCCGCTGGCCGAGCGACTGGCTGGAGCCGCCACCGCCGCGCTGGGACGAGGCAGGGCAAGGAACTTCCTCAGCGGCACGTGGCTCGGGCACGCCTTGCATCCGGTGCTGACCGACTTTGCGGACGGCGCTTGGATGGCCGGTTCCTTTCTCGACCTCTTCGGGCCCCGAGGCGCTGCTCCGGCCGCCCAGCGCCTGGTCGGCTTCGGGTTACTGGCTGCTGTCCCGACGGGGCTCACCGGGATGGCGGAATGGGCGGGCACCGACGACAACGAGCGCCGTGTCGGTCTCCTGCACGCCGGCACCAGCACGGCGGCATTCGGCCTCTATGCCTGTTCCTACCTTGCTCGGCGCAGGGGAAAGCACCTCGAAGGGGTGGTGCTCGGATTGGCCGGCGGCGTCGTGGCCTTCATCGATGGCTACGTCGGAGGACACCTGTCACTGGTGCTGGGAGTAGGCGTGGGACAAACGGCGTTCTCGGCCCGTCCCCGGGATTGGGCACCCGCCGCCGAAGTGGACGATCTGGTCGAAGGCCGTCCAGCCAAGGCGCTGGTCGACGGCACCGAGATCGTGCTGGTACGGACGGACGATCGCCTCTTCGCTCTGGCCAATCGCTGCACCTATCGGAGCGGCGAGCTACACCTCGGAGAGGTGCGGGGTGATGCCATCGTCTGCCCTCGGCACGGATGCGCCTTCGCCCTCGAGGACGGTGCCGTCCTGTCCGGTCCGGCCAGCATTCCCCAGCCGTGCCTGGAGGTCCGTACCTGGCATGGACGCGTCGAAGTGAGGGACATGGCCGGCTCACCTGACATACCCCGAACGCAACCCCGGCCTTCCTGAGGACGGGGGCCGGCGCTCAGGACGGCGGGCGGGGCGTCTGAGGGCTCAGGGCCTTGGCTTGAGCCAGTCGGGAACCCAGCTCGACCAGGGCCTCGTCGCCGACGGCCTGGGTGAGCTTGGGAAAGACCTCTGACTCCTCCTCCTCGACATGATGCTGAACGCCATCCCTCAGCGCCTGAAAGGCGTCGTCGAAGGCGGGGTCAGTGGGGCTCAGCTCTCGCAGCCGAGCCATCGCCTCCTTGGCCTCCTGGTGTTCCCGCTCCGACTCGTCCATGAGCTGCTCACCCTCGGGAACCTCGGCCCGGATGAAGGGATAGAGGACCTGCTCCTCTACTCGGCTGTGCTTGGTGAGGGACTCGATGATCTCGTGCACGAGCCGGTCGCGGTTCTCCGCGTCTGCCCCTTCGTAGTTCTGGAAGAGGGCGTTCACCTCCTTGTGGTCCTCCTTGAGCATCTCGGTGACGCTGTTCTGTCCCATGTTTCTGTCGCTCATGACTCTCCTCTGTCGTTGCGCCGACCCTAGGTCCCGGGAGCCGCTTGGTTGCCACTAGAGGCGACCGCTCTCCCATGCCTCGGAGGCGCTCAGGGCTCCCTGCTTCCTTCGAAGCTTGCGCTCCGCTGCCTCCCGGCGGACGCGTGGCGAGCTGAGGTCTCGAGCGACGAAAGCCTGCTTGACCCGTTCCAGTGCGGTCTCATCGGGCTTGTACCTGGTGTTGAAGTACGGCTCCTCGTAGATGAGGAGCTTGAAGACCCCGAGGTCGGAAAGCGCCTCGCTCATCTCCTCGATCATGGCGCCGTTTCCCACAAGGTAGAAGTGCTTGCCCCCCAGTGTGGCGAGCAGGGGAGGCACCGACTCGGTGATACGGCCGCGCAGGCCCTGCCAGCCCTCGGGTGGCTGGGAGAGCGAGATCTGGTAGCTGAAGTCGTCACAGGTTCGAGTCAGATCCTCGAGCTCGTTCAGGAGGCATATGTCCTCGACCATGCGTAGGCCCCAGAAGACCCGGATCGGTTGCTCCAGGCCCTCGTCGTGCAAGTAGCGGGCGAAGGACAGGAAGGGCCCGATACCCACACCGGTGGCCATGAGGATGAGCTCGTTCTCCTCCTCCTCCTTGGGGACCATCGAGCGGCCGACCGGTCCGCGGAAGCCGATGACGTCACCGACCTTCAGGGCACCGAGGTAATACGACAGCGGTCCTTCGGGCACCAGCCGGACGAGCAGCTGGAAGGTCCGCTCCTCGTTGGGGGCGGAAACGATGCAATACGGCGTCTTCCTCACGCCGAAGCCTTCGATGTCGGCCTGGATGCCCACGAAGTGCCCCGGCTTGAAGTCGAAGGGCTCGTCGTCGACTACCTCGAAGGAGATGCGAACGGTGCCCGTGGAGGTGAGGGTCTCGTAGGCCGTGACACGGGCGCGCCGCCCGTAACGGTCGACCCGGCTGAGCTTTCGCTCCTTGGCGTCGCGAGAGAGGGGATAGCTGCCCTCGGGAGGAACGACGACGTCGATGTCGGGCGCCAAGCGGTGCTCTTGGGGGGACTCCTCCACGGCCGCCTCGAACCCGCCGCCGGCCCCCCGCTTGCTGGGTTCCATATGGTCCCCTCTTGCCTGGCGGCCCAAACGCCCGCCGGCGTGTCGCCGAACTACGGCCGATCAGATGCTACCCCGGTGTAGTCGGTGCCGAACCCCCGCCATGGCACCTGCGTCTTCGAAGTTCGAAGCCATGATCCGGAGTGCCAAGAGGGGTCCCCAACCCTTAGCGTGCAACCGATGGAGGACCTGGACGAAGCCCGGTGGTCGGCGGTGACCGCGCGCCAAGGCCTGTGGGACGGGTTGTTCGTGGACGCCGTTCGCTCGACCGGGGTGTTCTGCCGGCCGTCCTGCCCGGCCCGCCGGCCGCTGCGAAGGAACGTCGAGTTCTTCTCCACTCCCGGCCAGGCCATGGACGCCGGTTTCCGCCCGTGCCGACGCTGCCGTCCGGAGGGGAGCCGGCCCGCCAGTCCAGCAACACCATGGTGGTGAGGACCTGCCGGCTCCTGGAGACCGCCGAGGCCCCGCCGGGCCTGGCGGTCGTGGCTTCGATGGCGAGATGGAGCCCGCATCACCTGCACAAGGTGTTCCGGCGCTGCCTAGGGGTCACTCCTCGGCAATACGCGGACGCGGTCCGCCTCGAGCGGGTCAAGCGCTCGCTCGGCGAGGGCTCCGAGGTCACCAAGGCGGTGTACCGCGCCGGCTACGGCTCGACCCGGGCCTGCTACGAGAAGGCCTCGCTGCGACTTGGGATGGAGCCCTCGGCTTACGGGTCGGGAGGGCGGGGGCTGGAGATCGGCTACACCCTCACGCCGTCGTGCCTCGGCACGGTGCTCGTCGCCGCCACCGAACGAGGGTTGTGCTCGGTGAAGGTCGGTCCCGGCGAAGCGCTGCTGGTCGAGGCGCTGCGGATGGAGTTCCCCCGCTCCGAGCTGCACAGGTCCGACGACGAGCTGGCCGGGGTCGCTGGTTCCGTCCGTGCTCTGGCCGAGGGCGGCCCGGCAGAGCTCGACCTTCCGCTGGACGTGGAGGGGACGGCGTTCCAGGCCCGCGTCTGGGAAGCCCTTCGGCGGATCCCGGCCGGGGAGACGCGGTCCTACGCCCAGGTCGCGGGCTCCATCGGGACTCCGACGGCGGTGCGGGCGGTGGCGAACGCCTGCGGCGCCAACCCAGTGGCCCTCGTGGTGCCCTGTCACCGGGTGATCCGCACCGACGGCTCGCTCGGCGGCTACCGCTGGGGCATCGAGGTCAAGGCCGAGCTCCTTCGCAGGGAGGCGGCCGGAGCCACGGCCGAGACTTGACGACCAGTTCGAGCGGGACGAGCAGCGAACCAGCGGGAGCACACCCTCGGCGCCGCCTGGCTCCACGCCGTCTCCTGGTTACCTCGTCTCGTCGGCGGGCCCGGGCCTGGCGGCGTGGGGGGCGCTCCCGGAGGGGGCGGGCTGCTGCAGACGGACGACGCGGTGGGGGAAGGGGATGGTGATGCCTGCGTCCTCGAGGGCAGATTTGGCGGCCATGGCCACCCTGCTCCGCACCTGCCACAGAGTCAGCGTCTCCGGAGGGTGCCAGTAGCGCACGGCGAAGTCCACGCTCGACTCCCCGAAGCTCTCCACGAGCGCCTCCGGAGTGGGGGAATCGAGCACGCCGTCGACAGCGGCGACCGCCTGCTGCAACACCCGCTGAGCGTGCTCGAGATTGGTGTCGTAGGCCACGCCGATGGTGAGCGTTGTGCGCCGGCGCCGCAGTGACGTGAAGTTGACGATGGGCGCGTTCACCACCGCCGCCGAGGGCACGAACACCCGCTCCCCATCCCAGGTGCGAAGGATCACCGTGCGGAAGTTCACCTCCTCGACCCTTCCCTCGCAGTCGTTGGTGGAGATCTCGTCTCCCCGCTTGAAGGGACGGCGGACCTGGAGGATCACGCTGCTCAAGAAGTTGGCCAGCAGGCTCTGGCTGGCGAGGGCGACGGCGATACCGCCAATGCCGACGGCTCCGAGCAGTGGCCCGAGCCGGACGTCGAGGACCGAGAGGGCATACACCAGACCCGCCATCACGGCGACATATCCGACCAGGCGGCCGAGGACGACAGCCGCGGATCGCTCGGCGTCCTCGTGGGTGATACGCCGGGTGAGCAGGGCCCGCAGCACCCGGCCGAGGACGACCCCTCCGACGAAGACGCCTCCGGCGAGGATCCAGTCGCCGGCGGTCAACCCCCGGGAGACGACCTCTTCCTTCACCCGCCCCGTCCTACCACGTCGACCTCAAAGGTTCCCCCGCCCCGGCGAGCTTGGCGGGCGAAGTGTTGAAGTTGGGGGAGCCGCATGCCGATGGGTTGGTCGAGGCGATGGTTCGCCGCACAGCAGTCCGAAGGGGGAGGGTGGCTTTACTGCAAGGAGGGCGGCGCAAGGGCCTGGCGGCCATGTTGCTCGCCGCAATGGCGATGACCTCGTCACCGGTGCTGGCGGCTTCGGACACCACCACCGTCCGCGTGGATGTCCCCCCCGGCACGGTGCCTCCGGTGACCGTCCCTGTGCTGGAGACGCCCGTGGATCAGATCATTCCGCCCGTGATCGTTCCTGAACTGCCCACAGTGGAGGATCTGGCCGAGCCATTGGCCCAGGTCCTGCCCGCGTCCCGGCCGTCACCGGCGGCCGCGCCGGCCAACTTGCCGGCCACGGCACAGGGCTTCCCGTCCTCGCCCAATGCCTCGCCGCCCGCCGTCACCGGAGGCGCAGCTCCCTCCGCCACGCCACCGGGAGCAGCTGTAGCAACGAAGGTCGGCGGTTCCGAGATCGCTCGGCGCGCTGGGCCGGCCGAAGTGGATCTGGGCCAGGAAGCTCTGCGCACCGCCGGTCGCTTCTGGTTCCCCCTGGCCATCGCGGCCGCGCTGATCGCCTTCGTCACCCTGCAATGGTTCGTCGACAGGCGAGACCCCAAGTTGGCCGCGGCCCCGCTCGCCGACGAGATTCTCGGGTTCTCGTGAGAGCTTCCGAGCCCGACATCGAGCTGGTTCCTCTGGCCGATCGAACCGGCGTGATTCACGCCTTTCGGTTGGCGATGGTGCTGACCGCCCTGGGCCTCGTGCTGGTGGTCCCTCAGTTCATGGGTGTCTCGGCTCGATCCCTGATGGAGGTGACGGCTGTCTACCTGTTGTTCGTGGTCACCACCGAGGTGGCACGTCAGGTCGTCCACACCCGGAGGCTGATGCTCGTTGGAGCCGGTCTCCTGGCCGACGGCATCTGGATCTGCTACGTGGTCACGCGGACCGGGGGGCCGGGGAGCGTGCTGGCGTCCCTCGTCGTACTCCATGTCGTCGCCACCACGCTGCTCGCGTCCTACCGAACCGGCCTCAAGATCGCCGTTTGGCACTGCCTCCTCTTCGTCATCGCCTACTACGCCATGTCCACCGGCCTGAGCCCGGAGTGGAAGGCACCGGGCTTCGGCGGTGCGACTCCCACAGACTTCGCCGTTCTGGCTGCGCTGGTCACCTTCCTGGGCTTTGCCATGACAACTGCCGCCTTCTCTGCGGTGAACGAGCGTGAGCTGCGCCGGCGCCGAAGGGAGCTGCGGTACCTGTCTCTCATGGCCAACGAGCTCCAAGAGGTTCGCTCTGCTGAGCAGGTCGTCGGCGTGCTGCTGACCAGCGTCCTGGACACGTTCGCCTTCCCCCGTGCCTCCGTGGTCTTGGGTGACGAGGCCGGCCTCAGCGAGGTGTGGGTGCTGGACGGCTCCGGGCAGAGACACTGCCTTTTGGCCGACGGCGGCACCCGGGAGCCGGGCGAGGTCCTGCGTCGAGCGTGGGAGGAGCGACGGGTACAGCTCGTGCGCCGCCTGGGCGGCGACTCCCCGGGGCTCAGCGCGGCCCTGGGCCACGCAGGCAACCTGATGGTGATGCCGATGGTGGCCGACGGGAGGCCGGTCGGGGCGCTGATCGTCGAGCGCGGACGCGGGGTGGCGCCGGTGATCACCCGCACCCGGGTGAACGCTCTGGGGGAGTTCGCCGCCCATGGGGCTCTTTGCCTGAGGAACGCCGGCTTGCTGCGAGAGGTCGAGCGTCTCGCTCGCGTCGACGAGCTCACCGGATTGGCCAACCGTCGGACGCTCTCCGAAGCACTGGAGCACGAGGTGGCGAGGGCGGGTCGCAGCGGCGAACCATTGAGCATGGTCATGTTCGACGTGGACCACTTCAAGAAGCTGAACGACGCGTACGGTCACCAGCACGGCGACGCAGTGTTGCGCCTCATGGGCCAGTTGCTCCTGGAGAGCGTGAGGCAGGTGGACACTGCGGCTCGGTACGGCGGGGAGGAGTTCGCCCTCGTGCTCCCGAACTGCCCCCCCGCCAACGCAGTAGCCGTGGCAGAGCAGGTGCGACGAGCCTTTGCCCTCGGAACCGCCGACCCCCCTGCAACGGTTAGCGCCGGCGTGGCTACATTGTCCGTTCACGCCCTTACCGGCGAGGAGTTGACCCGCGCCGCCGACGAAGCTCTCTACGAGTCCAAGAGAGCCGGCCGGGACCGAGTCACGCTGGCCGGGCGCAGTCCCTCGCCGGCAGCCGCCCCGCGTTCGGGCAGCAACGGGGCCGTGGGCCGCGCCGGGCACCGCGGACCTCAGCGACCACATGGCCGGCCCGCCGCCGGCTGGACAGCCGAGGCTGCGAGGAAGCCCGCGCTCAGCAGGAGCTGAGGCTGCCGCCTCCGGACCGCCAAACGGTTTGTGTTGCCTACCGACCGGTCGGTAGGCTGGTGGGGTGCTGGGTAAGATGGACCTCGCGCTCCTAAACGAGTTGGCCCCGGAGGCCGAACGTCTCTTGGAGCGACACTTGGCCACCGCCCAGGAATGGTTTCCTCATGAGTACGTGCCGTGGAGCCGTGGCCGGGACTTCGAGCCCGGCGAGCAGTGGGACCCGAAGGTCTACCCCGTCCCCGACGCGGTGCGCAGCGCCCTGTTCGTCAACCTCCTGACCGAAGACAACCTCCCCTATTACTTTCGGACCATCGAGCGCCTCCTCGGCGCCGACGGGCCCTGGGGGGAGTGGGTCCGACGCTGGACCGCCGAAGAGGGCCGCCATGCCATGGTGATCCGTGACTACCTGACGGTCACCGAGGCGCTCGATCCCATCGAGCTCGAACGTGGCCGGATGCAACAGGTCAGCCACGGCGTCACGCCGGAGCCCCCCAACCAGGCCGAGGTGATGGTATACGTGGCCCTGCAGGAGCTGGCCACCCGAATCTCCCACCGGGCCACGGGCAAGGTGCTCGAGGACCCTGCCGGCTACAAGGTCATGGCCCGGGTGGCAGCCGACGAGAACCTGCACTTCCTCTTCTACCGCGACCTGGTCAGCGCGGCCTTGAACGCCGACCCGTCCACGATGGTGATCGCCATAGAGCGCCAGGTGCGCGACTTCCAGATGCCCGGCACCGGCATCGCCGGTTTCACCAAGCATGCCCAGGCCATCGCCAAGGCGGGCATCTACGACGTTCGCATCCACCACGAGCAGATCCTCGTGCCCGTGGTCCTCCGAGACTGGGGCGTGCCCTCGTTGGAGAATCTCAGCGCCGAAGCCGAGCAGGCTCGCGACGCCCTGGTCCGTCGCATCGACCGCATCGGCAAGGCCGGCCGTCGCATGGCCGAGCGCATGGCCGAGCGCCCCGTCGCCGCCGCCGACGACGAATCGATCGCCGCCGTCGGCTGACCGGCGCCACCGCTCACATGGGCGCGAAGCCCTGGCGGACCGTGTTCTCGCTGACCACCCTCGGATCCATGAGCTGCAGCAGGTAGTCCGGGCCGCCCGCCTTCGATCCCACACCTGAGAGCCCATATCCCCCGAACGGCTGGCGTCCCACCACGGCGCCCGTGGTGCCACGGTTCACGTAGACGTTGCCCGCCCGCAGCTCGGCCGACGCCTTGGCGATGCTGGTGGGCGACCGTGAGAACAGGGCGGCAGTCAGGGCGTATTCGGTGTCGTTGGCGATTGCCAGAGCTTCGTCGAGATCCGCCGCCCGGAAGACGGTGAGCACAGGCCCGAAGATCTCGTCCTTTGCCAGGGGGGAGGCGAGATCGACGTCGCCGACGATGGTGGGCCCCACGAAGTAGCCGGTGGCTGGCACGTCGGTTCGGGCCAACAGCAGGGTGCCCTCCGTCTCGGCCCGTTCCAGGTAGGAGTTGACCCGCTTCCAGGCGTCGGCGTCGATGAGGGGACCCACCTTCACGGACAGATCCCTCGGGTGACCGACGCGGAGCTCGCGCGTGTGACCCACGAGGCGATCGACCAGCTCGTCGTGGACGGCAACGACGACGAGCCGGGACGCTGCCGAGCACTTCTGCCCGCCGTAGCCGAACGCCGAGCCAGCGATGGCGGGAACGGCCTGGTCGAGGTCGGCGTCGGCGTCGACTACCACGGCGTTCTTGCCGCCCATCTCGGCGACGACGCGCTTTACGTGGCGCTGGCCGGGCCGGGTGACGGCCGCCACCTCGTTGATGCGCAACCCAACCGCCTTGGAGCCGGTGAAGACGACGAAGGCCACCTCCGGCTGCGCGACCATGTGAGCTCCCACCTCTTCGCCGATGCCGGGCAGGAAGGCCAGCACACCGGGAGGAAGCCCACCGGCCTCGAGGGCCTCCACCAGGCGGTAGGCGACGGCGGGTGTCTGCTCAGCGGGCTTGAACAGGACGGCGTTCCCGGCAACGAGGGACGCCGCCACCATGCCGGTGGGGATGGCCAGCGGAAAGTTCCACGGCGAGATCACCACGCCGATCCCCTTGGCCTGGTACCTGAGCGAGTTGGCCTCCCCGGGTGGGGACTGCACGGCCCCGCCTTGGTCGAGGCGGAGCATCTCTCGGCCGTAGTACTCGCAGAAGTCGATGGCCTCGCAGACGTCGGCGTCGGCCTCCGGGGCCGGTTTCCCCGCCTCGTAGACCTCGAGACCGGCCAGCTCCTCCCGGCGGGCTCGCATCCACTCGGCGGCGCGGAACAACACGGCCGACCGTTCGGCCACGGACGTGCGGCACCACGACTCGAAGGCGGCACCGGCAGCCTGGATGGCATCGTCTGCTTGTTCCACACCACACGACGCGGACGTGGCCACCAGCGTGTCGGGATCACCGGGGTCGACGGAGTCGATGCGTCGTCCGGTGGCGACCCTCTCTCCTGCGATGACAGCGGGCACGTCGAGCGGGAATCCCCTGGTCAGCGATTCCACCGCCCTGCCGTGGTCGCGGCGCACGCTCGGACGGCGCCATTCGGCGACCGGCTCGTGCACGTAAGCGCCGGGGCGAGACGGGTCCGTCGGGGGCCGGCGGGTGGGCGGCGCCCTGTCGGGAAGGTTGCCGGCCTCAGGAGCGGCGACCAGCTCCTCCACCGGCCGCTCCTCGGCGAAGCGGCGGCGCACGAAGCTCTCGTTCGAGGTGTTCTCCAGCAGCCGCCGAACCAGGTATGCCATTCCCGGCACCAGCTCGCCGACCGGTGCGTAGACGCGGAGGCGCAGCCCGAGGCGGCGTATGGCCGCCTGGACCGGCTCGGCCATGCCGTAGAGCATCTGAAGCTCGTAGCCGTTGTCGGGTACCCCGATGCTCCGTGCATAGGCGACGGCATAGGACAGAGACCTCAGGTTGTGCGACCCGAAGGCGGCCCGAACGGTGCCGTGGTGGTCGTGGAGCAACCGGGTGCAGCGCTCGAAGTTGGCGTCGGTCTGGGCCTTGTCGGCGAACACCGGCACGGGCCAGCCCTCGGCCCGGCAGGTGATGGTCTCGGTGTCCCAGTACGCACCCTTCACCAGACGGATTCCGAAGGGGATCTCTCGACTTACATCGGCCGCCCAGGTGATCAGGTCCACGAGGTCGGCGTGGGCGTCCTCGAGATAGGCCTGGATCACCACCCCCGTCTGGAGGCGGGCCAGTTCGGGATCGGCGGCCGCGTCCCGGAACAGCGCCAGGGTCAGGTCCTTGGTGTCGTACTGCTCCATGTCGAACCACACGAACGCGCCCTGCTCGGCGGCCATCCGGAGAATGGGCTGCAGCCGCCCCCTGGCTTGAGCCAAGCCTTCTTCGGCGGTGAGCGGCGCGTAGAGCGAGGCCAGAGCCGTCGGCTTGATGCTGACGTTGGCCCGCGGGAGCGGCCCCATGTCGTCGCTCTCCAGCTCGGGACGGGCAGGCCAGCGGGCGGTGGTCTCCAGCAGCGCCGTCAGCAGGTCGCCCAGTCGGCTCGCATAGTGGTCGGCCTCGGCCTCGGTGACCGTCTTCTCGCCGAGCAGGTCGACCGTGAAGGCGCTCCCCTGCTGCCACAGACGGTGCAGGCCTTCGAGGGCCTCGTCCGGGCCCTGGCCCACGATGAACTGCTTGCCCATGCGCTCGATGTTGCGACGGGCGACGGCCGCAGACAGCTTGCCGCCCAGAGGCAGCGTGCCGGCCATGTGGACGCCGTGCTCCAGGAGCTTCGGTACCTCTGTGCCCTCGAAGTACTCCTGCACGTGGCGCAGCACGTCGGCATCGCCCCGAGTGGCAGGGAAGACGTCGACGAAGCGAAACAGCTGCGTCTTGAACTCCGGATGCGACATTGCCCACCGGAGCATGAGCTCGCTCCATCGGGACATGGTGAAGACCTGAGCTTCGGCCCCGGCCCCGAGCTCGGTGATGCGCCGGGCCAGAGCACTGACCTCGAGCTCCAAGCCGGACGCCACCGATGGCGATCCTACCGGTGGGGATGGGTCTTTCCGGCGACGCCGAGCGGGGTCAGCGCTTCGACGCTCGCCGGCGGTCGGACTCCGCGAGAACGCGTTTTCGGACCCGAACGGACGACGGCGTCACCTCCACCAGCTCGTCGTCCACCACCAGATCGACGGCGGTCTCGATGGTGAGCACCCGATGAGGCGTGAGCTTGATGGCATCGTCCGCGGCGTGGGTGCGGATGTTGGTCTTCTGCTTCTCCCGGGTGACGTTCACCATCATGTCGCCGGGGCGTGAGCTCTCCCCTACCACCATCCCCTCGTACACCGGTTCTCCGGGCCCGATGAACAACTCGCCGCGCAGCTGGAGGTTGTCGAGGGCGTAGCCCGTGGACACCCCGGAGCGATCGGCCACCATGGCCCCGCCTCTCCGGCTCGGCATGTCCCCGGCCCAAGCCGACCAGCCTCGATGGCGGGTGTGCAGCATGGCGGTGCCACGGGTAACCGTGAGGAGCTGGGAGCGAAAGCCCAGCAGCCCGCGGGCCGGTGCCTCGAAGCTGATGATGGTGCGCCCGGGGTCGCCGGCGCGCAGGTCGAGCACGAGGCCCTTGCGGGGGGCGAGCGCCTGAGGAACGGTCCCCACGTGCTCGTCGGCGACGTCGATGACGCCCTCCTCGATGGGCTCGTGGCGCTTGCCGTCGATCTCTCGGATCAACACCTCGGGGCGGCTCACCTCCAGCTCGTACCCCTCCCGCCGCATGGACTCGATCAGCACCGCCAGCTGGAGCTCGCCGCGGCCCGCCACCTGGAGCACGTCGGGGGAGTCGGTGTCCTCGACGCGGATGGCCACGTTGCCCAGCACCTCACGGGCCAGGCGCTCCCGCAGGTGCCGTGAGGTGAGGTAGCGCCCTTCCCTTCCGGCGAGGGGTGAGGTGTTCACCCCGAAGGTCATGCGCAGCACGGGTTCGTCGACGCTGAGGCGCGGCAGAGGGTCGGGGTTGTAGGGGTCGGCCAGCGTGTCGCCGATCTCGACCTCGGGGAAGCCGGCGAGGACGAACAGGTCACCGGCTTGGAGCTCGTCGACCTCGACCCGGCTGAGGCCTTCGACGGCCAGCAGCTGACCCGGGCGGCGAGGGGAGGGCGCCGGGGTGGCGGCATTCACGAGGGCGACCGGACGGACGGCGCTCAGTGTGCCCCGCACCACCCGCCCCACCGCCAGCCGACCCAGGTAGTCGGACGCGTCGAGGTTGGTGACCAGGGCCTGGAGCGGTGCCGACGGATCACCGAGCGGGGCAGGGACGGTGTGCAGGACGGCGTCGAGGAGCGGCGCCAGGTCCCCGTCGGGGGGCGGAAGGGCCACGCCTTCGACCGCCCGGCCATCTCGGGCGACGGCGGAGATGACGGGGAAATCGATGTGGCGGTCGGGCACCTCGAGGTCGAGGAAGAGCTGGTAGATCTCGTCGAGGACCTCGTCGGGGCGGGCGTCGGACCGGTCGACCTTGTTCAGCACCACCACCGACGGAAGGTCTGCCGCCACCGCCTTGGACAGCACGTAGCGGGTCTGCGGGAGCGGGCCCTCGGCCGCGTCGACGAGCAGGAGCACTCCGTCGACCATGGCCAGTGCTCGCTCGACCTCGCCGCCGAAGTCGGCGTGGCCCGGAGTATCCACAAGGTTGACCTTCACGCCCTGCCACTGCACCGATGCCGCCTTGGCCAGGATGGTGATGCCGCGCTCGCGCTCCTGGTCGCTGGAGTCCATCACACGGTCGACCACCTCCTGGTTGGCGCGGAATACGCCGGTCTGGCGGAGAATGGCATCGACGAGCGTGGTCTTGCCGTGGTCGACGTGGGCGACGAGGGCGACGTTTCGTATGTGTGCCGGCTCCATAGGGGACCGCGCAGCCTAACGCCCACGCTGCGCAGCTCCGGGCTCTGCCGGGCGGGGGTCAGGGCCGGGACGGCTCTCCTGCTCCGGGTTGGGTCCCCAAGAGGCCGAGGGGGCTGCTCCCAGACCGGTTGCCGCCGCCAGCTCGGCCGCTGCCTCCCTCGCGACCTCGGCCCGAGAGAGCGGTGGTGTGCTTGACGCGCCCGGCTCTGGTGCAGGTGAGGACGTCAGACCTTGAGCGTGAGCGGCCGGCGGAGCACTTCGACGGTGGCTGGGGTGGTTCCCAGTACCTCACCGTCGGCCTCGATCTCGAGCGTCTGCTCGCCGTGAAGGTGGACGCCAGTCCCCTTCAGCTCCACGACGTTCCTGTGGGGCAGGTGACGGCCCTTGTACACCTTCGGCAGGGTCGTGAAAGAGTCGGATTTCGGTCCCGTGTACACCTGCACGTCGAGCACGCCGTCGGCGGGATCGGATCCCGGAGAGATGTGCATCCCTCCGCCGAAGAAGCGGCAGTTCGCCAGCACCACGTTCACCGCACGCCCTTCGAATACCGGTTCGCCGTCCAAGTCGACACACGCCGATCCCGGACGGTAGGAAGGCAGCACCAGCCAGAAGGCGATGAAGTAGCGCGCCGGTCCGAGCCAGGCGGGGAGGCCGGCGGCGCGCCGAGCGGTGGAACCTCCCAGGCCGGCCTCGGCGATGTTGGCGAAGTATCGCACCGCCGGGCGGCCTTCTCGGTCGAGGAAGCTGATCTTGCCCACGTCGAGGGGACGAGTCTGTGTACCGGCGAGACGGTCCACCGCCTCCAGCGCTTCGGCGGGAAGGCCGAAGCTCCGGATGAAGTCGCAGCCCGAGCCGGCGGAGACTACGCCCAACACAGTGTCGGGATGCAGCGCGACGTCGTCGTGCAGCAAGCCGTTGACCACCTCGTGCACGGTGCCGTCGCCGCCCACCGCCACCACGAAGCCCGAACCGGACTCGACCGCCCGGCGAGCCAGGCGGGAGGCGTCCCCCGGGCCCTCGGTGAAACGCAACTCGTAGTCCAGGTCCCGCTCCTGGAGGGCCTCCTCGATGGCGGGGAGCTTCCTGCCCACCCTCCCCCTCCCCGCCCTGGGGTTGACCACGAAGGTGAGACGCCCGAAGGGACTGGTCATCGAACCATCGCTTCTGTCGGGGCCATGACGTCGGCTGGCATCGGCGGGGCAGCTATAAGGAGGCGGTGAGGTGCTCTTCGAGGAGCCGGGTCACGCCGCGAGCCATCTGTAGGGCGGCAGCCTCGGTCACCGCCGGCCCGGGCTCGACCCCGAGGATCTCGTGCTTGACGTAGGCGATTGCACCGGGGCGCGGTCCTCGTCCATGTCTGCGTGATCCCTCCCGGTTCGCCCCTCGTCGACCGGGCTACAACACTAGGAGCACTGCTCAGGGTGAAGAAGGACTCGAAGGGCGCTTGACGGGAGTGAAGACTTGAGGGAGCCGATCCAGGACGTTGCACACAGGCGCGGCGACGAGGCACCGGACACGCCGGCCGCCCTCGACAAGCAGTCGTGGTCCGCTGTCCTGAAGAGGACCATCCTGGAGTTCAAGGAGGACAACCTCACCGACCGGGCGGCGGGGTTGACCTACTACGGCGTGCTGGCCATCTTTCCCGCCCTTCTGGCACTGGTCTCCATCCTCGGGGTCGTGGGACGCTCGGCGACACAGCCCCTGATCGACAACCTGGGCAAGGTGGCACCGGGACCGGCCAGGGAGATCGTCATCGGTGCCATCGAGAACCTGCAGAGGAGCAAGGGCTCGGGCGGCATACTCCTCGTCGTCGGGCTCGCCGGGGCCTTGTGGTCGGCGTCCGGCTACGTCGCCGCCTTCATGCGTGCGTCGAACGCGATCTACGACGTCGAGGAGGGGCGGCCCCTCTGGAAGAAGATCCCCGTGCGGATCGGGGTCACCCTCGTCCTCGTCGTTCTGCTGGCTGCCAGCGCCATCGGTGTGGTCCTCACCGGCGGCTTGGCCGAACAGGTGGGGAAGCTCCTGGGCCTCGGCGAATCGGTGGTCACCGTCTGGGAGATCGCCAAGTGGCCCGTCATGCTCCTCCTCGTGAGCGTGATGCTCGCCATCCTCTACTGGGCGTCGCCGAACGTGAGGCAGCCGGGCTTCCCGTGGGTGAGCCCCGGGGGTTTGCTCGCAGTGCTGCTGTGGGTGGCGGCCTCGGCAGCCTTCGCCGTGTACGTGGCCAACTTCGGCTCCTACAACAAGACCTACGGGTCGCTCGGTGGGGTGATCATCTTCCTCATCTGGCTCTGGCTGTCCAACGTTGCCGTGCTACTCGGCGCCGAGTTCAACGCCGAGCTCGAACGCGGACGCCAGATCGAGGCAGGCCAGGAGCCGGACAAGGAGCCCTTCTTGGAACCGCGCGACACCAGGAAGATGAAGACGCAGCGTTGACGCAGCAGTAGGGCGTCAGCGTCCGGTCGCCTTCTCCACGCCGCCTGGGGACGGCGCTTTTTCCCCATCTCCGGAACGGTCCCAGACGTCGCGCCGCGGAAAGGGGATCTCGATCCCCTCCTGCTCGAAGGCGGCCTTGATCCGGGCGCGGACGTGCCGTGCCACCTTGAACTGCGCGGAGGGAAGGGTCTTCACCACCAGGCGGATGGTGATCCCGTCCGGACCGAGGTCCTCCGCTCCCAGGACCTCGGGCTCCTCGAGGATGACCTCGCTCCACTCCTCGCTCTTGGCGATGTCGTCGAGCGTGCGCTTTACGACCTCGCCGGCGAAGTCGACATCGGTGTCGTAGGCCACGTCCACGTCCAGCAGGGCACGGGACCACTTCTGGGACTTGTTGCCGATGCGCTGGATGGTCCCGTTCGGGATGTGCCAGACGATTCCGTCGTCGTCGCGCAACCGGGTGGTCCGCAGGCTGACGGCCTCGACGGTGCCGCTGGCGGGTCCGGCGTCGATGATGTCACCCACCCCGTACTGGTCCTCGACCAACATGAAGATGCCCGTGATGAAGTCGCGGACCAGGTTCTGGGCCCCGAAGCCGAAGGCGACGCCGACGATGCCGGCGCCGGCGATCAGGGGTCCGAGATTCAGCCCTAGCTCGCCCATCACCATCAGCGCCGCCACCACCCACAGGGCGAACGAGGCGATGCTGCGCAGCAGCGCGCCGATCGTCTGCGCCCGCTGGGCAGCCCGCGCGCTCTCGATCTGGTCGCTCTTGAGAAGGGCGACGGGGGTGTGCTGGCGGAATGAACCGAGCCGGTGCTTCACCTTCTCGCCGGTCATCCCCTGCACGAAGCGCCTGATGACCCGCCCGATGAGGCGCGTGGCCAGGAAGGCCAAGAGGAGGATAAGCAGGATCTTGGCGGGCTTGACGATGACGGTGTCGGCAACGCCGGCCAGGAGGTCGTTGTGCGTCGCCCGGTAGACGGCCAGGCACACCGAGCTGGCCTCGTCGGCGGCCCCGCAGGCTGCGATCTCGTCGGCCGGGCGCCCACCTGCCTGAGCCAGCATGACGACGACTGGCGCGGTGAACATCGACCACTCCCCTCTGCGGCTTGCATCCTTCATACCAGACGCCCTTGGATGGGCGTTGGAGGAGGATCTATGACTCGTACACGGACCCTCGTACTGGTCCTCGCAGGAGGCTCCGGGAGCCGGATGGGTGCACTCACCGACACCAGGGCCAAGCCGGCCCTTCCCTTCGGCGGTGTCTACCGCCTCGTCGACTTCCCGCTGAGCAACTGCTCGAACAGCGGGATGGAGGACGTGTGGGTCATCCAGCAGTACGAGCCGTACACCCTGGAGGGGCACCTGGCCAACGGCCGGCCCTGGGACCTCGACCGGACCACGGGGGGCCTCCTGATACTCCACCCCTTTGTGGGGAGCGACGGCGAAGGCTTCCCCGAGGGCAACGCCGACGCCCTCTGGCGCCACCACCGCCTGATCACCGAGTTCGATGCCGAGGTCCTCCTGGTGCTCAGCGCCGACGCCGTCTACACCTTCGACTACCGGGATCTCGTCGACACCCACCTGGCCACCGGCGCCGACGTGACCATGGCCACCACCACCGTGAAGGAGAAACCCGGTCGTTTCGGCGTCATCACCTCCGACGGCGACGGCCGGGTTCAGGACTTCGAGTACAAGCCGTCGGAACCGAAGAGCGAGGTGGTGACCATGGAGATCTTCACCTACCGGCCCTCGGCGCTGCTCGGGACCCTCGAAGAGCTGGCCGAGGAGGGCGAGGAGCGATCCGACTTCGGCCACGGTCTGATTCCCCGGCTGGTCTCGGACGGAAGGGCATTCGAGCACCGCTTCGACCACTACTGGCGGGACCTGGGAACGACCGAGGCGTACTGGGAGGCCCACCAGGATCTGCTCCAAGGCGCGGGGGTCGATCTACACGACCCTCGCTGGCCGATCCGTACCAGTGGCGGCCATCAACCGCCGGCTCGCATCACCCGGAGCGGGACCGTCCACGATTCCCTTGTCTCGCCGGCTTCCATGGTGGCCGGCCGAGTGGTCGACTCGGTGCTCTGCCCGGGCGTGGTGGTGGAGGAAGGCGCGGTGGTCGATCGCGCCGTGGTGCTGGAGCATGCGGTGATTCGCGCCGGCGCGCGCGTGGAGCAGGCCATCGTCGACGCACGGGCCGAAGTGGCGTCGGACGAAGAGGTCCGGGGCGGAGACGACCCGGAGAACCCGATAGCGGTGGTGGCCGGCGCTCGTTGACCACTTGGGCGGGCGGTTAGCGTCAAACGGAATGGCACCTCAGCAGAAGCCCGAAGTCACCGTACCCAGCGGACAACCGCCGCCCGGCCTACAGATCGAGGACATCGAGGTGGGCACAGGCGTGGAGGCCACCCCTGGATCCCTGGTCGACGTGCACTACGTCGGCGTCTCTTGGTCGAACGGCCGTCAGTTCGACGCCTCCTGGGACCGGGGGTCCAGTTTCTCGTTCGGGCTGGGCGCGGCCCAGGTCATCGCCGGCTGGGACCAGGGAGTAATGGGAATGAGGGAGGGTGGGCGGCGCCGGCTGACGATCCCGCCCGAACTCGGTTACGGCAGCCGGGGGGCAGGCGGCGTGATAGGGCCCAACGAGACACTGGTCTTCGTGGTCGACCTGGTCAAAGTTCGGGGCTGACCCCGGGGATGCGTCGAGTCGGTCCGGACCTGGGCACCGGTTGCGGTTTGCGCCGTGCGGTGCTCGCCGTGATGGTCGTGGCCGCGGTCACGGGAGGGGCATGCAGCGGCGGAGGGTCCGAAGATGCCGCGTCGCCGTCGACGACGGGACGAGCCGCCGGCTCCGGCTCCACTCCGCTCCCATCCACGAGGCCCTGTCAGCCGGCTGCGTTGGAGGCCCGCGCCGCGACCGTGCTCGTGGTCGGCATAGGTGACTCCACTACCGCCGCCACACCTCTGGCCTCCCAAGTGTCTGCCCTTGGCGTGGGCGGCGTGATCGTGCTCCGCCCCAACGTCGAGAACGCGGCCCAGGTCCGAGCCCTCGCCGACGGCCTGCGGCGGCGGTCCCCTCGCCGTCTCCTCGTGGCCGTCGACGAGGAGGGTGGACGGGTCTCACGCCTGCGCCCGGTCCTCGGCGCAACGCCGTCGGCGAGGGTCCTCGGGCAGCGGCCCCTAGCAGCGATAACCGAGGTCGGCCGCGAGCGGGGAGCCACGTTGCGAGACCTCGGCTTCGACCTGAGCTTTGCCCCCGTGGTCGACGCCGACGGAGGAGCCGCCGGTGCCGCCATCGGAGACCGGTCGTTCGCAGCCGTGCCGGCCGAGGCAGGCCGCCGTGCCGGTGCATTCGCCGAGGGGCTCCGCCGGGCGGGGGTGACGCCCACCGCCAAGCACTTCCCTGGTCAGGGCGGGCTCCCGGACAGCCACGACGGAAGAGTCGTTTCAGACACACCACTGGACGGGCTCAAGTCCCTTGCCGCCGCCGGGTTCGAGCCGGCTTTCCGCGCCGGCGTGCCGGTGGTGATGATGTCCCACGTCACCTACCGCGCCCTCGGTCCCCTGCCAGCCAGCCTGGAGCCCGGCGCCTACCGGTTGCTGCGGTCGTTCGACTTCAAGGGTGTGGCCGTCACGGACGCCCTGGGGATGTCGGCCATCACCGACAAGTGGTCGATACCCCAGGCGACCGTGCTGGCCATGGCCGCCGGCGCGGACATGGTCCTCGCCAACCAGGGTAACCAGGCAACGGCGATGCGAGACGCCGTCGTCGCCGCGGTGAGAGAGGGGCGGTTGCCCGAAGCTCGTGTCGACGAGGCGGTGAGGCGGGTGTTGACTCTGCGGGGCGAGGATCCGACCACCATGGTCTGCGGCTGACTCGGGTTCCCACCACCTGACTGCCGTCGAGCACCAACCGCTACACTGAGCGACCCGGCGACAGAAGACCGTCGCCGTGATTCCCGCCGTTCCCTCACGCTTCGAGTCCCTCAGCGGGGGCGCCCTCCAGACACGAGCTCCCTAATGACCCTGCACGCCTCCCAGCTTCGAATCGAGATCGGCGCCCGCGTCCTCCTCGAAGACGCCAGCTTCCAAGTCAAGGAGGGTGAGAAGGTGGCCCTTGTCGGGCCCAATGGGGCCGGGAAGACCACGCTGCTGCGAACGCTGGCCGGAGAGATCTCCGCTGCCGCAGGCGCGGTCACCCGACCGGCGCATTTGGGATGGCTGTCTCAGGACGCAACCGCCCGTGGGGACGTCGGGCATCTGCTCAGCTACGACCATCTGCTCGCAGCCAGCCCGCTGGCCCGGGTGCGCGACCACCTCTCGGTGGTGCAGGAGGAGCTCCACGAGGCGGGAGCCGCCGACGACGCGTCCGCCCTCGACGGGGCGGTGCACCGCTACGGCGAGCTGGAGGAGCGCTTCCGCATGGGCGGTGGCTACGAGCTGGAGCCGACGGCCGAGCGCATCGCCTACGGGCTCGGCCTCGACGAGGAGGCGCTCCTACAGGAGGTGGGCTCCCTGTCCGGCGGGCAGCGCCGGCGGCTGGAGTTGGCCCGCCTCCTCCTGGCCGGGGCAGACGTGTTGGTCATGGACGAGCCGACCAACCACCTCGACGCCGAGGCCAAGTCCTTCGTCATGAACTTCCTTCGCACGTCCCGTAGCGCCCTTCTGGTCGTAAGCCACGACATCGAGCTCATGAGCGAGTCGATCGACCGCGTCTTCGCCCTCGAGCGGGGCCAGCTCGAGATCTACCGAGGCACCTACTCGAAGTTCCTGGAAAAGCGGGCGCAGCGGGAGGCGGCTGTGGAGCGCGAGGCCACCAACGCCCAGCGCGAGATCGCCCGCCTCCAGCGCACCGCCGACAGGTTCCGGCAGGGTAACGCCACCTCCGCCCGGCGGCGCCGGTCCCTGGAGCAGAGGATCGGGCGAATCACCGACCAGCAGGCCAAGGGCCTGCCTCAGGTCAAGCGTCGAGCCCTCAAGGTGCGCTTCCCCGAACCGGCCCGCGCCGGCGACGTGGTCCTCGCAGTGGAGGGACTCAGCAAGCGGCTCGGTGAGAACCCGGTGCTGGTGGACCTGGCGTTCACGGTCGGCCGGAGCGACGTGTTCCTGGTGGTGGGACCCAACGGTGCCGGGAAGACCACACTCCTCCGCTGCCTGGCCGGCGTCCTCAGCGCCGACGGGGGCAGTGCCCGCTTCGGTTCCAACGTCACCGTGGGGTACTACTCCCAGGAGCACGAGGACATCCCGGACGGAACCAGCGTCCTCGAGGTAATGCAGGCTGCCGCCTCGTCCGGGGTGTCGACGACCGAGCTGCGCGCCATCCTCGGCCACTTCGGTCTCGTAGGTGACGTCGCGGTCCAGGATGCGTCCACGCTCTCGGGAGGAGAGAAGACGAAGCTGTCCCTTGCCCGCCTCGTCGCCGGCAAGGCCAACCTGCTCCTCCTCGACGAGCCCACCAACAACCTCGACACTGGTTCCCGAGAGGCAGTCCTCGCCGCACTGCAGCACTTCGCCGGCACGGTGGTGCTGGTCAGCCACGACGTGGATTTCGTCACCCAGCTGGCTCCCCGGGATGCAATCGTGATGCCGTCGGGCCGGCTGCTGCCCTTCGACGAGGAGATGCTCGGCCTCGTCGCCCGGCGGGAGCCGGTTGCCGGTGGCGCCAGTGCGAGGAGTGTCGCCCGGGGCGCGTGACCGGAGCATCCTCGCGGGCCACTGGCCACGTTGGTCGGATCGCCCGGTTTCCATTCCGGAGGGCTCGGGAGCGGCGGTGACTGCTACCGTTCGCCCGTGAGCGAACATCAGACTGAGGTACCCGATCGCAACCTGGGCATGGAGCTGGTCAGGGCCACCGAGGCGGGATCCCTGGCCGCCGCACGGTGGATGGGCCGAGGGGAGAAGGAGAAGGCCGACGGCGCCGCGGTGGAAGCCATGCGGGAGCTGCTCAACACCGTGGCCATGAGCGGCGTTGTGGTCATTGGCGAGGGCGAGAAGGACGAGGCACCCATGCTCTTCAACGGCGAGGAGCTCGGTACCGGGGTCCCACCCAAGGTGGACATCGCCGTGGACCCGGTGGAGGGCACGACCCTCACCGCGCTCGGCCAGGCCAACGCCCTGTCGGTGATCGCCGCCAGCGACGAGGGCACCATGTTCGATCCCGGGCCCACCTTCTACATGAGGAAGGTGGTAGTGGGGCCGGTCGCAGCCGGCTCGGTCGACATCGACCGTCCCCCCTCCGAGAACCTCGAGTCGGTGGCCAAGGCCCTCGACAAGTCGGTCCGTGACGTCACCGCCGTGGTCCTCCAGCGACCCCGCCACGACGACCTCATCGCCGCCATCCGCGAGGCCGGCGCCAGGATTCGCCTGATCAGCGACGGTGACGTGGCCGGAGGGATCTCCACCGGGTGGCCGGAGGCAGGCGCCGACATCCTGTTCGGCATCGGTGGCACGCCGGAAGGGGTCATCACCGCCGCCGCCCTCAAGTGCATGGGAGGCGAGATCCAGGCTCGGCTGGCACCCAGCGACGACGAGGAACGCCAGAAGATCGTCGATGCCGGCATCGACCCCGACCAGGTCCTCCGGACCGACGACCTCGTCAAGGGTGACAACTGCTTCTTCGCCTGCACGGGCATCACCGATGGCGAGCTGGTGTCGGGCGTCCACTACGACAGCCGAGGAGCCACAACCACGTCGTTGGTCATGCGCTCCAAGTCGGGCACGGTCCGCACCGTCACCGCCCGCTACCCCTCAGACCATCCCAGGGTTCTCTGAGCACTCACAGGACCGGCGTCAGATGAGGTTGTGGACGCGGTGCAGCGTCACCCGCACCGGTCCCGGCAACTGGCTCACGACCTCGTCGAGCACGTCGCCAAACCGCTCGAAGGCCTCCAGCGACTCCCACACGTCGACCACCATGTAACCCGTGTCCGTCTGGAAGCAGATGTGGTGGCGGCGTTCGGGCTGGTTGCGGAGCTGGCCGCCGGCGACCTCCAGGCTTCGGTCGTAGGAATCGATGAAACTCGCCGGGACTCGAAGGCGGCGGCGATGGGCCTCGCCACCTCGGGCGTCGTTCCGGCCACGTCCGGATCATAGGGAACCGCTCCCCGCTGGCTGCGATCTCTCTGCGCAGCCGGTGCACGTAGACCGCCAGGGCCACGCTGCCCGAGCGTTGTGGCGCCAGACCGCGAAGGTCGCCGGAAGTCAACCTTCGGTCGTCGCCATGGCTCGCGCCGGTTCCGATCGCCGCTCGGACATCGGCTCGGGGCGCAGGTCCAACCGGCTCAGGAGCTGGGCGTTGAGGGCCACGACGATAGTGGAGCCGCTCATGAGCAGAGCGCCGACGGCGGGCGCCAGGTCGATGCCCGCCCACGACAGGACGCCGGCGGCCAGTGGGATGGCCACGATGTTGTACCCGGCTGCCCATGTGAGGTTCTGCAGCATCTTGCGGTAGCTGGACTTGGACAGACGGATGACTCCCACCACCCCACGAGGGTCGGACGACGCCAGCACCACACCGGCCGACTCGATGGCCACGTCCGTGCCGGCGCCTATGGCGATGCCCACGTTCGCCCGCGCCAGGGCGGGCGCATCGTTGACGCCGTCGCCCACCATGGCCACGGTCCGGCCCCGCGCCTGGAGCTCGCTCACGGCGGCGTCCTTGTCCTCGGGGAGGACCTCGGCGAAGACCTCGTCCACACCGAGCTCGGCGGCCACTGCTTCGGCTACCTGGCGGGCGTCGCCGGTGATCATCACCACCCGGATGCCGAGGCGATGGAGCTCCTCCACGGCGGCGCGGGCTTCGGGACGGATCTCGTCCTCGAGAGCCAGCGCTGCGATCACCACGTCCTCTCGCAGCAGGTACAGCACCGCCGCGCCTCGCGCCTTCCACGCCGCCACCTCGTCGGCAAGCTGGGCCGGCTCCTCGAGCCCCCGCTCGCGGAGGAGGGCGGGGCCGCCGACGGCGAAGAGACGGCCGTCGACGCTCGCCTCAACCCCACGCCCGGTGATGGAGCGAAAGTCCTGGGCCGAGGGCAGCTCGCCCCGTGCTCGGGCGGTGGCCACGATGGCGCGGGCCAGGGGATGCTCGGAGTCGGACTCCACCGCTCCGGCCAGGGCGAGGATCTCGGACTCGTCGATACCTGCGCCGGCCACTCCGGTCACCGTGTGCTCGCCCTTGGTGAGCGTGCCCGTCTTGTCGAAGAGGACGGCATCGACGTCCCGCATCCGCTCCAGGGCCAGGCGGTCCTTGACCAGGATCCCGGCACGGGCCGAGACCGCGGTGGACAGCGAGACCACCAGCGGGATGGCCAGGCCCAGGGCGTGAGGGCAGGCGATGACCAGCACCGTCACGGTGCGGACCACTCCGTCGTCCACCCGGCCCAGGCCGGCCCATGCAAGGAATGTCAGGGCACCAGCTCCGGCGGCCACGTAGAAGAGCAGGGCGGCGAAGCGGTCGGCCAGGGCCTGGGCCCGGCTTCCGCTCGCCTGTGCCTCGGCGACGAGGCGCTGGATACCAGCCAGGGCGGTGTCGTCACCAACAGCATCGACGCGCACCCGGATGGACGAGTCGGTCGTGACCGTCCCGGCGACGACGCGGTCACCGGGGCCCCGGGCGACTGGGCGCGACTCACCCGTGACCATGGACTCGTCGAGCTCGGCCTCACCTTCCACGATGGACCCGTCGGCGGGGACCCGCCCGCCGGAGCGCACCAGGACCACGTCACCCGGGATGAGCTCGGCGAGGGAGACGGACTGCACCTCGCCGTCCGCGCCGACGCGCTCGGCCTCGTCGGGGAGGAGCTCGGCCAGCGCCGCCAGTGCTCCCTGCGCCTGGCCGATGGCCTTCATCTCCTGCCAGTGGCCCAGAAGCATGATGGTGATCAGGGCTGCCAACTCCCACCAGAACTCGAGGTCGAGCGCACCGAGGGAAGTGGCCACCGACGCCACGAACGCCACCGAGATGGCCATGGAGATGAGCAGCATCATCCCCGGCCGCCGGGAGCGGACCTCGGCTATCCCCCCTTCGAGGAACGGCCGGCCGCCCCAGAGGAAGACCACTGTCCCGAGCACGGGCGCCACCAGGGAGTCCCCGGGAAAGCTCGGCGGGGAAAACCCGAGCCAGTGCTGGATCATCTCGGAGTACACGACGATAGGAATTGTCAGGATCAGGCTCCACCAGAACTTCGATCGGAACATCGCCGCGTGGTCGCCGTGGCCTCCGTGGCTGCCTTGCCCGCTTTGACCGCCGTGGTCGCCGTGGCCGTGATGCTCATTGCTGGTCATCACCGCTCCTTCGGTCGCCTCAGATGTGTCCAACTCTACCCCCCGGGGGTATATTCCCCAGCCGGCCGGTCTCCGCGAATATGCCAGCCCGTGACTCGCCAACCCCCTTCGAGAGCCATGGCGGCAACCACCGCCACCACAACGGCACCCAGCGAGACGGTGGACGACGGCAGGTCGAACTCGAAGAAGCGGCAAAGGGCGGGCACGACCAGCACCAGGAGGAAGGCAGCGCCCATCGAGCCCACCAGGAGCCTTCGCCCGACCGTGGCCGGGCGGGCGAGGATGGCCAGTACCCAGAGCCCGACCGAGAAGAGCACCATCGTCGCCGTGGTGCGGGCCTCTCTGAGGTCCACGGCCGAGTGACCGCGAGTGAGGGCATAAGCCCCGAACGTGGCCGCCGCGGCCACCACACCGGCTGGGAAGGCAAAGCGCAGCACGCGGCTCGTGAACCCCGGACGAGCCCGCCGCTGGTTGGGCGCCAGAGCCAAGAAGAAGGCGGGGATTCCTATGGTGAGGCTGCTCACCACCGTTAGGTGCCTGGGGTAGAAGGGGAACGGCACCTGGGCCACCCCGACGGCCAGGGCCAGGAGCGTTGCGTACACGGTCTTGGTCAGGAAGAGGTTGGCCACCCGCTCGATGTTGGTGATCACCCGGCGGCCCTCGGCCACCACCCCGGGAAGCACGTCGAAGGTGTTGTCGAGGAGCACGAGCTGAGCCACACCGCGTGCCGCGGCGCTTCCCGACCCCATGGCCACGCCCACGTCGGCGTCCTTGAGGGCGAGGACGTCGTTGACCCGTCACCGGTCATGGCCACCACGTGCTCACGGGACTGCAGCGCGCTTACCATGGCCCGCTTCTGCTGGGGCGTCACCCGGCCGAAGATGGAAGCGGCCTCCATGGCGTCGGCCAACGCCGCCGGGTCTTCAGGCAGGGTGCGGGCATCGACGGCCGAGGTTGCCTCCGCCAGACCGAGCCGCTCGGCCACGGCGGCGACCGTCCGCTGGTGGTCGCCGGACATGACCTTCACGGCCACCTCCTCGTTGGCGAAATAGCTGAGCGTCTCCGCGGCGTCGGGCCGTATCCGCTCCTCGAGCACCACGAGAGCGGCCGGTCTGAGATCAGCAGGCAGCTGCTCACCTCGAAGGCCGGCTGGTGTCCAGCCCAGCAACAGCACCCGACGACCGTGGGCGGCGTGGCGCTCGACCCGCCGGGCGACATCGGCTCCGCCTCCGCGGAGCACCACATCGGGCGCACCCAACACCCAGGCGCCGTGATTGGCAACGGTGGCCTGATCAGCGGCCTGATCAAAGGCCACCGCGCTCCACTTCCGAGCCGAAGAGAAGACCACCGAGTCGACCACGGTCCAATCCTCGGGTGAGGGCAGGGCGGCAGCCAAGGCACGGAGGCTGGGATTGGGGTGGGCGTCGGCGGCGGCCACGGGGCCAAGGGCCGCCTGAACGGGCAGGCCGTCGGCAAGGGTCTCGATCTCGGCGACCACCACCTGCCCTTCAGTGAGGGTGCCCGTCTTGTCGCTGCACACCACGTCCACCCGAGCCAACGACTCGATGGCGGGCAGCTCCTGGACGAGAACCCGCCGCCGCCCGAGCCGGACCACGCCGACGGCGAAGGCCACGCTCGTCAAGAGGACGAGGCCCTCGGGCACCATGCTTCCCACGCCCGCAACAGAGCCCCGCACGGCGTCGGCGACGCTCTCCCTCCTCGCCAGCTGGCTGTAGACGAGGAGGGCTGCAACAGGGATCATCACCCAGGTCACGGCCCGGAGGATGTGGTCGACACCGGCTCGCAGCTCGGAGCGAACCAAGGTGAAGCGCTGGGCCTCCTCGACCAGGGTCTTGGCGTAGGCATCCCGGCCGACGCGGGTGGCTCGGTAGCGCCCGGTGCCCGCGGCCACGAAGCTGCCCGAGAGCACCTCGCTCCCGCTTGTCTTGTCCACGGGTTCGCTCTCGCCGGTCAGCATCGACTCGTCGACCTCGAGCCCGACCGTGCTCAGCACCACTCCGTCTACGACGACCTGGTCGCCGGGACCGAGCTCGAGCACGTCGTCCAGGACCACCTTGCTCACGGGCAGCTCCTGTACCTTCCCGTCCCTGATGGCGTGGGCGACGGGCGCGGTGAGGAGGGCGAGGCGGTCGAGGGAACGCTTTGCCCGCCACTCCTGCACGATGCCTATCGCAGTGTTGGAGACCACCACGATGCCGAAGAGGGCGTCCAGCAGCGGACCGACCACGAGGATGACGAGGAGAAGCGCGCCGAGTATGGCGTTGAAGCGGGTCAGGACGTTGGCCCGCACGATCTGGCTCAGCGTTCGGCTGGGCCGGTCGGGAACGTTGACCAAGCCGCGCGCCACCCGGTCGAGCACCTGGTCGGCGCTCAGCCCTGGCTCGCAAGCGACGTCGGTCCCGGAGAAGCTCTCCGTCACGCCGACAGCCTTGCGCGAAAGGCGACGGCGAGCAGGCCGTGCGCCAAGATGGCGATCGTGCCGCCTTCGGAGAATCAGGCCGCCGGCGCAGGGAGGGGCGAACAGTGACGGCCTCGCTGTGCCCTCACGGGTTCGATCAGCGCAGTTGCGAGATCTGCCGGGTACTGGATCCAGGTTCCAGCACGCCGTCGGAAGGGGACCGAAGCTCGCGGTTGCCGTCCCGGCTTCGGGGAAAGGGGCGAATCGGCTTGGGCATCGGAGCCGTTGCCGTCATAGCCATACTCGTTGCCGTCTCCCAGGTGATTGCCGTGGTGTGGTCCGTCCTCCATCTCCTCCAGCTGCTTGCCGTAGCTGCCCTGGCGGGCTGGATCGGCTGGAAGGCCGGCGTCCTCCACGGCCGGCGGAGCCGCCAATAACCGACAGCTCGAGCGTTTGCTCGGGCTACTCGTCCTTGGCGCCGTATTCGGTGTCGGTGACGTGCGTTCCCCACTGCGCGTCGCCTTCGGTGATCGAGAGGTGCGTCATGAAGTGGTCGGGTGTGGCACCGTGCCAGTGCCACTCGTCGGCCGGGGTGTGGATGACATCCCCAGGCCGAATCGTGATGACCGGCTCCCCACGTGACTGGACCAGGCCCTCGCCCTCGGTTACGTAGAGGTTCTGGCCGAGGCTGTGGGCATGCCAGGCGGTGCGCGCTCCAGGCGTGAAGTGCACCGCGATGACGTTCAGGCCCGACGGCTCTTCACCCTGGGCGATGCCGTCGATCCAGACGTCGCCGGTGAACCAGTCCGCTGGGCCTTTCATGGTCGGCTTCCTGGGCTTGATCTGCATGGCTTCTCCTTCGGTCGTCAGCCGCGCCGGTTGTCCGGTTCGGCCAACGACGTTCTTGAACATCGTCCACCGCTGGCTGCTGCGCGATGACGTCCTCGAGCTCCATCAACCCTGGCTGGGTCTTCGACTACCAGACCGACGTCGAGCACATCGGCCAGGCCCACGCGGCCATGGACGAACGGCGCGCCATCAGGTCCTTCGTGCGGGTCAGATTGCTATGACCGCACGAAGCCATCGAGGTGACGACCTGGACCGAAGAGCACATAGAGGCCCTTGCCGAACTCCGGGAAGGGCCTCTGACCACGAAAATGGTGGCGGCCGATTGGCGCGCTAGCTCCAACCGATCCCGCTCCCATGGCGGTCGAGGCCGTCCTGCCACTCGGGAATGAGAACAGGCTTCCGGATTCGAAGTCCCGCGCCGTTACCGGCCGATAGGCAACGGCGAAGGGACTCGCGAGCCGAGGCGCTCAGAGATGACATAAGGTAACCACACCCGCGACATGAGACGCTGGGGACGGGCTCCGAACCTCTGTCACACCTGTGCTCCACAATGGTTGCGTCGGAACCGAGAAATCGGGGATGTCAGGAGCCGTCGCAGCGCGCAACGGGACCATGTCAACCGACGACCTGTACTCGCGCTGGCAAACGATGCAGTTGCCTCCCCGGCGTGGCCGCCGTCCTCCTGCTGCCTCCCTTGGCGCTGTGTGCAATCTCTGGCGTCGGGGTAGTCTTGAACTCGACGTGAAGCGTGTTCTGGTGGTTGCCCTTGTCGTAGTTGTGCTCTTCACCGGGATTCCCTTGCTTATGGGGATGTCGGGGGCGGAGTGCGCTGACTGCGACCTCGGGATCATCCTCGCTGGCGCGTGCGTGTCTGCCGTGTTGGCGGCCACGGTGGGTGTCGCGCTCGCCCGCGGCGCTGTACTGCTACGACTCCGCCCCGACCTCTTCGCCGGCCTTCTCGCTACCTCCGGTCTCTACCGACCTCCCCGTCTGGCCTAGGCGCGCGCCCGCGCCCGCTTCGACGCGCCGCCACCGGTGGCGTAGCCGGACTGAACGGCCCTCGTACGAGGGACCTGACCGAGGGAGTACCAATGGAGAGATCGTTTGGCGCCGTACTGCGCCTGCTCGCCGCCACCGCCGTTGTCATCGCCGCGCTCGGGCTCGGCTTCGCCGTCGCCAGCGCATCTTCGGATCCCGCTGATTCCGTCGAGGAGACGCACCGGATGCACGAAGAGACGCACGCCGGCCATGGCGGCATGAGCATGGACAGCCACACCAAGGCCGCGATGGACGAGATGCACGCCCAGATGTCCGCCCGGCTTTCCGAGGAGGACCGGGCGCTGCAGGACCGCATGCACGAAGTGTGCAGCGGCCAAACCGACGAGAGGAACGAGACATGAAGTGCTTCAACTGGAAGGTGATCGCAGTTCTGGCCGCGATCGGCGTCGGGCTCTACGCCCTCGCGCCGGGGACGGCGGCAGCCGCCGTCCCGCTGCTGGTCCTGGCCGTTTGCCCGCTGTCGATGCTGTTGATGATGTGGGCCATGGGCTCCATGGGCAGCTGCAAGACCAAGGACGACGCTGAGGCGAACCCCGACGAGGTGGCGCAGCTGCGGGCCGAGGTGGCAGCCCTGCGAGCCGAGCGCCAGAGCCGGTCGGAGGCGAGATGAGCGCGCTCGTGGCCACACTCGGGTGCAGTCTCATGATGGTCCTGGCCCTCGCCGCCGTCGCCTGGTACGCCGCGAGCTCCGGCAAGTCGAGCGGCGACGGGGACGAGGTATCCGCCGTCCGGGCCGAGATCGCCGAGCTTGGCCAGGACCAGGCGGACGCCTCCAGCGACGAGTTTCTCGGGAGGCGTTGACGGTGGCGACCAAGACCCGCTCGCGTCGCCCGCCCCGCCCCCCGGCGCGGAACACCCCTCGTCGCTCGAACCGATTTCCGACATGGGCGGTCGTGGCCGCCGCGGTCGCCGTGCTGCTCGCTGTCGTCGTAGTGACTAGGCAGGATTCAGGTACGGCGACGAGGCCGAACGCCGGAGAGGGCGTGGCCCACGTGCACGGCCTGGGCATCAACCCTTCCAATGGGGACCTCTATGCGGCGAGCCACTTCGGCCTCTTTCGCGTCCCCCGTGGCGGCAAAGCGGAACGGGTCGGGAACCTCGTGCAGGACACCATGGGCTTCACCGTGGTGGGCCCCGACCACTTCCTCGCCAGCGGCCATCCCGATCTCGACGATCAACGGCTGCGCAAGCCCGGGCGGCCTCCGCTGCTAGGCCTCATCGAGAGCACCGACGGCGGACGGTCGTGGGAGCTGGTGTCGCTGCTCGGCGAGGCGGACTTCCACTCCCTCGTCGCCGCCCACGGCAACGTGTACGGCTACGACTCGACGGGCGGGCGGTTCATGGTAAGTCCCGACGGCAAGCAGTGGGAGACCCGCTCGGGCCTCGCGGTCGGCGACTTCGCCGTCGACCCGGCCGACGCCGAGCGCCTGGTCGCCATGACCGAGCGAGGTCTAGTGGAGAGCGGCGACGGCGGTCGCAGCTGGGCCCCGATGGACGGGCCGAAGCTGGCCTTCCTCTCCTGGTGCGCCGACCAGGGCCTGTGGGGGGTGTCGCCGACGGGGGAGACCTACCGGCACGTCGAGGGACGCTGGG
>JALYGF010000063.1 GCA_030777325.1 Actinomycetota bacterium
CCGGCCCCACCTCGACGAGCTGGGCGTGGTGACGTCTGCGGGTCTGGCCGAAGCCGAGCCTGGTTCCGGGGTCCTGGTGGGCGGCGTCGTCACCCACCGCCAGCGCCCGGCCACGGCCGGGGGCACCATCTTCCTCAACCTGGAGGACGAGACCGGTCTGGTGAACGTGATCTGCTCGAGGGGTGTTTGGGCCCGTTACCGCCGGGTGGCCCGCTCGGCACCGGCCCTTCTCGTACGGGGCCACCTGGAGCGGGCGGAGGGGGTGACCAACGTGGTGGCCGAGCGCATTACGGCTCTGGACCTGGCCATGGGCACCAAGTCGAGGGACTTCAGGTGAGCGATGTACGTTCGACAACGTGAAGCGTACGCAGGTCTACCTCGACGAGGAGGATGACCAGACGCTGGCGGCCACAAGCCGCCGAGACAGCCGCACCAAGTCCGACCTGATACGCGAGGCATCGACCGCTACCTTCTCCGCGATCCCGACGACCGGGCAGCGAGGCTGGCCCGTTCCGGGCCGCCTCCGACGCCAGCGCAGGCAAGGTTCAGCGACTGCCATGCGGTGTCGAGTACGCAGGCGAGTCCGCCGGGCCGATCTTCAGCGCATTGAGGCTCTCGAGCGACATGGCGCGGGTAGTCCTCGACACCACCGTCGTGACCTCGACCTCCACAGGAGGACTCATGCCCTACGCCCTCGCCGCAATGGAGCCACGGCCTCTCGGCCGTGGGGACGAATCAACGCCAGTCGTACATCCCTCGATGGAGCACTGCCGCAATGGAGCCACGGCCTCTCGGCCGTGGGGACGCGGGCCAAGTACATCATCAGCGAGCGGCGCATCTGGCCGCAATGGAGCCACGGCCTCTCGGCCGTGGGGACGCCTCAACGCCACGAACAACGATCTGCTGAACCATGGCCGCAATGGAGCCACGGCCTCTCGGCCGTGGGGACCACCGTCACTCTCGCCGCTGGCTGCGGCGGCGAGACGGTGGTAGGAGTCTTCGATAGTTGCCATTTGGGTGAGCTCCTTCGGGGAGGTGGACTAGGGAGCGGAAAGCTACTGACGGGGTGTGACAACGGAACCGCTCATGCCGCAATGAAGCCGCTCGGTGCGGCAGGATAGATAAGTGGTTCAGTTTGACCGTGTCATGTCGCTCCCTCTCGTTGACCTCACAGCTGAGCTGGCTGCGTACTAGAGGAGACCACTGAAGGGGCTGCCACGGCCGGCATCGTGTGACCGCCGTGAGTTGTGGGCGCGATGGGCCCGCGCAGAGGGGTCGAAACGGCGCTCCCGCCCTGCTCATCAAGGCCACCTGGAGCGGGCTGAGGGCGTGGTCAACCTTGCCAGGGAGGAGCAGGCAGGCGGCGTCAGTACGGAGGGCGGAGGTCCGGAAACATCGGGAAATGGCGAACATTCAGGGTGAGCAGCCGTCCACCGATCAGGGTGGCGGTGGCGGCGATGGCCAGGTCAGCACCGTCGACCGTGTGGTGACTGGGCAACCACCTGCGACCCAAGGTGCCGGCTTCCTCGGCCACTTCGGCGTCGACCGGGTGCCAGACGAAGATGGAAAGCAGCGACCGGGTTTGGACCTCCTCCGCCGGACGCATGCCGGCCAGCACTTCCAGTCGCGTGATCTCGCTGGCATGCAGGACGCCTGCCGCCCGTTCCTCCCCCAAGAGACGAGCGGCCGCCTCATGACCACGGAGATGGTCGATGAGGACCGAGGTGTCGAACAGAGCGCTCAACTCGAGCCGTCGAGGCGCCGTCCCGATCGCACCTTGTCCACCCACGTCGCCCCGTCCAGGCCCCGATCGCTCCAGGACCCGAAGGTTCGCCGTATGGAGGCGAGGTCATCGTCCATCGACCGCTCCGAGCCGTAGACTTCATCCACCGCATGCCGGATGAGGGCCGAGATCGACCGGCCCGTGCGGGCCGAAGCGGCATCGAGAACCCGACGCTCCTCCTCGGTGAGCGAAATCTGGGTCCTGAGCATGATGTAAGGCTACATCGGTCGATGCCGCGCCGCTCGTCCGGCCCGTCACCGACCTGGTGGACGATCCTCTCCTGGAAGTGGATGGCCCGTCGTTGCGGATTTCAAGCGAACGTCCTAGGACTCGCTGCGCTCGCCGCCGGACAGTCCGGACGGCTGGGACGCAGCCGGTGCGCGGCCAAGAAGGCGAAGATCAGGACCACGAGGACCAAGGCCGGCACTCGGGCCACCCCCGCAAGACGAATCCCAGGCCACCTCCCCTTCGGTCCTGTAGGCAAGCGTAGGTCCCTAATGTCAGGCCCATGGCACGGTTCAAGGTCGGCGTCCAACTCCATCCCCAGCACACCTCCATCGACGACCTGCGGAGGGCATGGCGGGAGGCCGACGAGCTCGGCGTCGACAGCATCTGGACCTGGGACCACTTCTTCCCGCTCTACGACCCTGACACGGCCCACACCCCCGGTCGTCCCTCGGGCGATCACACTGGGGCCCACTTCGAGGGCTGGTCGCTGCTGGCGGCCATGGCCGTCGACACCGAGCGGGCCCAGCTCGGGGTCCTGGTCACCTGCAACAGCTACCGCAACCCCGAGCTACTGGCCGACATGGCCCGCACTGTCGACCACCTGAGCGGCGGTCGCGCCATCCTCGGCATCGGTGCCGGCTGGTTCGAGAAGGATTACGAGGAGTACGGCTACGAGTTCGGCACGGCGCCCAGCCGCCTGCGGGATCTGGAGGCCGCCCTTCCCCGCATCAAGCAGCGCTTGGGCAAGCTGAACCCGCCTCCGATCGGCCCGCTGCCTATCCTGATCGGCGGCAGCGGGGAGAAGGTGACGCTGCGCCTCGTGGCCCAGCATGCCGGCGCGTGGAACACCTTCGGACCTCCCGAGCACTTCGCGGCCAAGAGCCGCGTTCTGGACGAGCGCTGCGCCGAGGTCGGGCGGGACCCGAATGAGATCGAACGCACCGTCGCCTTCAACGACGCCGGCGAGGTGGAGAAGCTCGACGCCTACCTCGAGGTGGGCGCCCAACACGTCATCTTGGGCCGCGACCATCCCTTCGACCTGGCGCCGGTGCGAGCACTGCTGGAGGCCAGGGACCGCTGATACGACAGCGCGTCAGCGGGTGAACGTGCCGACGAGCCAACCGCCCGCCGACGCCTCCCTGCGGATGGCGCGCACCTTTTCCAGCGGCGGGGCGGCGGGGGAAAGGTCGAGAAGGCGGGGGAGGGCGTAGACCTCGAAGAAGTAGTGGTGGGTGCCGCTTCCGTTGGGCGGGCACGGTCCGACGTAGGTGGCGTTGTCGCTGCTGCCGGCTAGCACGTTGGCACCCCGTGGCAACGCCCCGGACTCGAGGCCGTGGGTGGCGGGCTCGATGCCCACCGCGATCCAGTGCACGAAGGTGCCGCTCGGAGCGTCGGGGTCCTCGACCACGACGGCGACCTCGGCCGTGCCCGGCGGCGTTCCTTCCCATCGCAAGGGCGGCGGAACGTTCTCGCCCTCGCAGGAGTAGCGCTCTGGTATGGGGCGGTTGGGCTCGAACGCGGTGCTGATGACCTTGATGCCCTTGGGCCGGCGTTCCCCGGGTTGGAGGACTGTTCGGCCCTCGTCGCCCCCACAGGCGCCGACCACCAGGCACACGGCTAGGACCACGCAGCCGGCTCGAACCGTCTTGCCGGCGCCAGGCACAGGCGAGACTGTAGGCAGTCCGAGGAGCAGAGCTGGAGGTGGGGGTTGAGCGTCGTTCGTCGTCGGGTGCTGGTGGAAGGAGACGTGCAGGGCGTCTTCTTCCGTGACGAGTGCCGAAAGGAGGCCCAGAGGGCGGGCGTGGCCGGCTCGGCTCGGAATCGCTCGGACGGGCGGGTGGAGGTCGTCCTCGAGGGAGACGAAGCCGCCGTGGAGCGGATGGTGGACTGGTGCCGGCAGGGCTCGTCGCGGTCCGAGGTCACCGGGACAGAGGTGTCCGAGGAGGAGCCCGAGGGCCTCAGCGGCTTCGACACGAGGTGAGGCCGACCACGGCGCCCACCACGGCGCCGAAGGCCAGATGGTCGGCCACCTGAGGGACGGCGGGCAGAGCCCGGATGGGCGCCAAGCGCCGGCCCACCACGCCCAGGTCCACGGCGGCGATGGCGCCGCCGGCGGCGACCCCCCACAGGACCGGATGCCGGCGGGGGAGGGCGGCGGCCAGCATCACGCCCCAGGCCAGCGAGATGCATGCGTGGACGGCGGCACCGGCTCCCACGGTGGGCGAGCCGACCATGGCACCGGCGGCCCGGGCTGCCTCGAGGGCATCGCGGCGGGTGAGCACGGCCGCGGCGGTGGACGGTACGCCACTCAGCACGGCGGCCACGGCGCCGGCGGCCAGGCCCCGAGTGAGGAAGCCGCGCACGGTCCGAAACTACCCTCGTGCTGTGCCCCTCCCGCCCGGCGCCGAAGCCCCGGCGTTCGAGCTCCCGTCGTCGCACGGCGCAACCCGCTCGCTCGACGACGTCACCGGTGGCGGCCCTGCAGTTCTGGCCTTCTTGAAGACCGGCTGCCCCACCTGCCAGATGGCCTTCCCCGTCTACGCCGAGCTCGAGCGCCGTTACGGCGACGCCGTGCCTGTGGTTGCCGTGAGCCAGGACGACTTGGCCAAGACCGTCCCCTGGCTCGAGGACAAGGGGTTCGCCGGCGAGGCGCTCGATGACCAGAGTGACGACTATGCCGTCTCCGAGGCCTACGCCGTGACCACAGTCCCAACCCTCGTCCTCGTCGACGGGAACACCGTCGCCGAAGTCAGCCAGGGGTGGGACCGCGACCGGGTCAATCACCTGGCCCGCCAGCTCGCCGAGCGCACCGGGCGTGACCCGTCGGCGGTCAGCAGCGAGGGCGACGGCCGCCCGGCTTTCAAGCCCGGCTGAGGAGCGAAGACCCGCCACTAGGTCTGGTGGCGCCCCTTAGAGTTCCACTGATGGCCGCCCCGCTGATCTACCTCTCCCGTCTCCTGCGGCTCCCGCTCGTGGGTGCCGACGGCGTGTCCATCGGCAGCCTCGACGACGTGGTGCTCGCTCCCCGAGGCCCGAGCCAGCCACCGCGGGTCCTCGGCTTCGTGGCCAACGTGCAGCGCCGCCAGATCTTCGTCAGCGCCAGCCGTATAGGGGAGGTGGATTCCACGGGCGCCCACATGCGCACGGGAACCGTCGACCTGCGCCGCTTCGAGCTCCGCTCCGGCGAGCTCCTGGCCCGGGGCTCGGTGCTCGACCGCCCGGTGGACGGCCAGGTCGTGAACGATCTGGCCCTCGAGGCCACCACCGAGCCGGCCGGCTGGCAGGTGGCCAAGGTCTCGCTGGGACCGACCGGCCTGCTCCGGCGCCGCCGCTCCAGCAGGGACGTTCATTGGAGCGAAGTGGCCAGCCTCTTCGACACCGGCCCCACCGGTCGCCAGGTCGCCGCCCTCCGGGAGCTGCACCCGGCCGACCTGGCCAAGGCAATTGCCGCGCTCCCCCCTGAGCGGCGCCGGGTGCTGGCCGAGGCCATGGAGGACGAGCGGCTGGCCGACCTTCTGGAGGAGCTGCCCGAGGATGAGCAGGTGCGCCTCATCGAGAGCCTCGACCTGGAGCGGGCTGCCGACGTGCTCGAGGAGATGGACCCCGACGACGCCGCCGACCTGCTTGCCGAGCTTCCGGCGGCGGAGCGCAACGAGCTGCTCGAGGAGATGGAGGCTGAAGATGCCGATCCTCTCCGCCGGCTGCTGCGCTACGAGGGCGACACCGCCGGCGGACTCATGACCCCCGAGCCCATGATGGTGACGCCCGAGACCACAGTGGCCGAGGTGCTGGCCCGGGCCCGCCAACCAGAGGTGCCCATGGCCCTGGCGGCCCAGGTGTTCGTGGTCGAGCCTCCCACCCAGACGCCTACCGGCCGCTACCTCGGATGGGTGAGCTTCCAGCGCCTGCTGCGGGAGCCGCCCGGCAATGCCGTCGCGGGATGCATCGAGGGTGACCCGGTCGTGGTGGAGCCGGACCTCAGCGACGTGGTCGTGGCCCGCCGGCTGGCCGCCTACGACGCCATCGCGTTACCCGTGTGCGACGACGCCGGCCGCCTGGTGGGCGCGGTGACGGTGGACGACGTGCTGGACCGGGTCCTGCCCGAGGACTGGCGCCAGCGATGAGGCGCCCTCAGGACCTGTCCACGCCCCGCAGGGGCATCCGGGTCGGCATCCATTACGACCCCGAGGCCTTCGGGCGGTTCTCCGAGTCCATCGCCCGCTTCATCGGCACCGCTCGCTTCCTCGTCATCCAGACGATCGTGGTCGTCGTCTGGATCTTCATCAACGCCGCCGTGCCGCAGCTTCGCTTCGACGAGTACCCGTTCATCCTCCTCACGCTGGCTCTGTCGTTGCAGGCCGCCTACGCCGCACCACTGATCCTGTTGGCCCAGAACCGCCAGGAGAACCGCGATCGGGAGGAGATCGAGCGCGACCGCGCCGAGGCCGCCCGTACCCAGGCCGACACCGAGTTCCTGGCCCGGGAGCTGGCCTCCATCCGTCTGGCCCTGGCCGACGTGGCCACCAACGCCGATCTCCAGCGGATGCTCGAGCGGCTCGAAGCTCATCGCGACGGCGGATCGGCCCCCACCACGACCTGAGCTCCTGCGGGGCTAGAGCCAGTCGCGCCGCCTGAAGGCCCGGAAGCCCACGACGGTGATGAGCGCCATGATGGTGAGGGCGAAGGGGTAGCCCAGCTTCCAGCCCAGTTCGGGCATGTGCTCGAAGTTCATCCCGTAGATGCCGGCCACGAGGGTGGAGCCGAGGAGGATCGCCCCCCAGCTGGTCATCGTCTTCATCACCAGGTTCATGTGGTTGGAGGCTAGGGCCAGGTGGGCCTCCATCACGTTGCCCAGGAGCTCACGTTGCTCGTCTAGCAGCTCGGTGGCCCGCAGCACGTGGTCGTACACGTCCTGCAGGTGCACGAGCGTGTCGTCGTCGATCCAACTGACGTCGCGGCGGAGCAGCGCGGCCAGCACCTCCCGCAGTGGGCCAACGCGGCGGCGGAACTCCAACAAGTCGCGACGCTCCTCCAACAAGTCCCTCTGCATCTGCCGCTCCTGCGGTCCTCCGTCGGCGAAGAGGCGTTCCTCGAGGACTTCGATGTGGTCCTCAGCGGTGTCGATGACGCCGAAGTAGCTGTCGACCAGCTCGTCGAGCACGACGTAGAGGAGGAACCCCAAGGTGGCGTTCTCCGGTCTGGTGCGCTCGAAGCGGTCCCGGGCACCGTCGAGGGACCACAGCTCGCCGGCCTCGTTGCGGTCCCGGACCGTGATCAACCAGTCCGGCCCGAAGAACACGTCGATCTCGGCCGGCGCGCCGGAGTAGGCGACCAGGAAGGCATGGGTTGGGTAGTGCTCGAGCTTGGGCCGCTGACCGTGCTTCGTTGCGTCCTCCAGCGCCAAGTGGTGCAGCTCGAACTCGGCTGCTACGCGCTCCAGGTCGGCCTCGCTCGGGTCGACCATGTCGACCCAGAGGAGACGGCCGTCCCGGCCCCTGAAGTCGGAGATCAGGCCCGGGTCGGGGACCTCCTCAGCCCCCTGCCCTGGTCGGTAGGCGCACACCGAGATGGCCACGGCCCAACCGTACATTCACGCCGTCGAACTACCTTGGGCCGGTGGCCTCGCCGGCGCCCCTCGTCGTCATCCCCACCCCGCACCTGGCGTCGGGCCGGGTCCTCGGCTGGAGCGCAGGTGGCTATGCCCTCCCGGACCGCTACGTGGCCGCCCTCGACCGGGCCGGTGCTCGTACGGTGCTGTTGCCGCCCACCAGTGCCGCTCCTCCCGATGAGGCGCTGGCTCCCTTCTCCGGGCTCCTCCTGCCCGGCGGTGGCGACATCGAACCGGCCCGCTACGGCGCCAAGGCCCACCCGGAGATCTACGGCACCCATGCCGAGCGGGACGAGGCCGAGCTCGCCCTGGCGCGGGCGGCCATCGACATGGGCATTCCCACCATGGCCATCTGCCGGGGCCTACAGATCCTGAACGTGGCCGCCGGGGGCACGCTGCATCAGCACCTCGACGACGTGGAGGGCATGCTCGCGCACGGCCGCCCGGTCGCCGGCGCATCGGTGTTCCACCACGTGAAGGTGGCGTCGGGAACCCGACTGGCGGACGTGTCCGGCTGCGAGACGCTCCTCTGCACGTCCCACCACCATCAAGGCGTCGACCGCCTGGGGGAGGGCTTCGTGCCCAGCGCGTGGAGCGACGACGGCCTGGTGGAGGGCATCGAGCCCGAACCCGACGGCCCCTGGGTGATGGCTGTGCAATGGCACCCGGAGATGACCGCAGCCAACGACCCTTACCAGCAGGCACTTTTCGACGGCTTCGTAGCCGAGGCCCGCCGGCGCGCCGAGCGCTAGCCGAGCGCCAGACCACCGTTGACGATCAGGTTCGGAGCAGCTCGGCCACCCGGAAGGCCAAGTCGATGGACTGGCGTGCGTTGAGCCTGGGGTCGCAGGTGGTGGTGTAGCGCACGTCCAGGTGGCCCTCCAGGATCTCCTCGGAGCCACCCAGGCACTCGGTGACGTCGTCGCCCGTGAGCTCCACGTGCACGCCGCCGGGCCACGCCCCCTCGGAGTGGCACACCGAGAAGAAGGCCTCTATCTCGCTCAGGACGTCGTCGAAGTGGCGGGTCTTGCGCCCCGAAGGGCTGGTGAAGGTGTTCCCGTGCATGGGGTCACACACCCATGCCACCGGGTGACCGGCGTGGCGAACGGCGCCGATGAGGGGGGCGAGCGCCTCTTGCACCCGGCCCGCTCCCATGCGGGAGATCAAGGTGAGCCGGCCGGGCGTCCGTTGCGGGTCGAGACGGTCGCACACGGCCACGACGTCCTCGGCCACGGCCGACGGCCCCAGCTTCACGCCCACAGGGTTGCCCACGCCGGAGAGGAACTCGACGTGGGCGCGGTCGACGGCCCGGGTGCGCTCGCCGACCCAGAGCATGTGGGCCGAGCAGTCGTACCAGGTCCCCGTCAGTGAGTCCTGGCGGGTGAGAGCCTCCTCGTAGCCGAGGAGCAGGGCTTCGTGGGAGGTGTAGAAGTCCACCTGGTGCAGGGCGGCCATCTCCACGTCGATGCCACATGCCTTCATGAAGCGCAGGGCGCGCTCGATCTCCGAGGCGATGGCGTCATAGCGACGGCCCTCGGCGCTGGTGGCCACGAACTCCTGGTTCCACGTGTGGACCTGGCGCAGGTCGGCGAAGCCCCCCTTGGCGAAGGCTCGTAGCAGGTTCAGCGTGGACGCCGACTGGTGGTAGGCGGTGATAAGTCGCTCCGGGTTGGCCGCCCGGCCCGACGCCGTTGGGACCAGGTCGTTGACGCTGTGGCCGCGGAACGAGGGGAAGTCTTCGTCGCCGATCCGCTCCGTGGGCGAGGACCGGGGCTTGGCGAACTGGCCGGCGATGCGGCCCACCTTCACCACGGGCACGCCCGAGCCGTAGGTGAGCACCACCGCCATCTGGAGGATGACCTTGAGCTTGTCCCGGATGGCGTCGGCGGTGAAGTCGTCGAAGGACTCGGCGCAGTCGCCCGCCTGGAGCATGAAGGCCCGGCCCTCGGCTACCTCGGCCATGCTGGAGGTGAGCTGGCGGGCCTCGCCGGCGAAGACCAGGGGGGGCAGCGCCGCGAGCTGCTTCAGGGTCTGTTCGAGGGCGGCCTCGTCCGGCCAGTCCGGCTGCTGATCGGCCGGCAGGGCGCGCCACGATGTCGGTGTCCACTCCCTCACGCCCTCCAGCGTAGGGGAGCGACCGCTGCGGGCAGGAAACGGGGGGCAGCGCGGGCGCTGAGCGGAGGCCGGGCCGTAGAGTCCCGGAATCGTCGAGCGCATCGGGATCTTCGGGGGCACCTTCGATCCCGTGCACGTCGGCCATCTGGCCGCTGCGGTCAACGTCCGCCATGCCCTCGGACTACGCCGGGTCCTCCTTGTGGTGGCGAACGTCCCGTGGCAGAAGGCGGGCGAGAGATCGGTGACCGATGCCGAGGACCGCTACGCCGTGGTGAGGTCGGCGGCGGCGGGGCTGGAGGGCATCGAGGCCAGCCGGCTGGAGATCGATCGGGGCGGACCGTCCTACACCGCCGACACACTTTCCGAGCTGGCCGCCCGCCACCCGGGCGCCGAGCTCTTCCTCGTGGTCGGCTCCGACGTGGTGAGCGAGCTGCACTCGTGGGAGAGGGTCGAGGAGGTCGGCCGCCGGGCCACGCTCGTCGCCGTGGCTCGACCCGGCGTCACCGTCGGGCCGCCCCCGCCGTCGTGGCGCATGGAGGTGGTCGAGGTGCCCGCTCTGGACGTGTCGAGCACCGACCTGCGGGCCCGTGTGGCCGACGGGCGCCCCATCGACGTGCTGGTGCCGGCGGGTGCCGTCCGTGAGATCCGCCGGCGCGGTCTGTACGCTGGCTGAAGATTGAGCGCGAATCCGGGCTTCGCTCCCGCCACCCAGGCCACCCCCGACGAACCGGACGGCGCCGAGCCCGACGTCCATCAGTCGCACGAGCAGCGGCCCACCATCTTCCCGCCCTACAACCCACCGGACGGCGCCCAACCGGCGTCCGGTGCGATCGAGCTCGACGATGGTCCGGTCCCGCTCCCCGAGGTCCCTTCGAACCAACGGTCGCGCCGGCGCCAGGAGAAGATTCGGAGGCGCCGGCTGAGGCGACGCCGTCGGATCTCGATCCTCGCCTTCCTCGGCGTGGTGACCGGCGCGGCGGTCCTGCTCGTGCCTCCGGTGAGCCGCTTCGCCGGCCGAGAGGCTCAGGAGCGGAACGACCTGGACAAGGAGGCGACCGGCCTGGGAGGGGCTGAGAGCCCGGCACCCCAGCCTGGCCCCGCCGCGGCTCCGGTGCTCTTGGCCTATGAGGATGGCACGGGGCGGGCCTCGGCCCTCACAGTGCTGGTGCCGTCCACGGCGAGCAAGGGCGGGACCTTGGTGCTGGTGCCCCCGGGGACCATGACCGAGGTCCTTTCGCTCGGCCTCGAGCCCGTGCGCCAGTCGCTCGAGCTCGGTGGTCCGGCCCGCCTGAAGTCGACGGTGGAGAACCTCCTCGGGGCGCCCCTGGGCGGGGTGGTGGTGGTCGACGACGCCGGGCTCACCAACCTGGTCGCTCCGGCCGGACCCCTCCCCGTCACCGTCCCCGAGCGCGTCGAGCGGGTGGGCCCGAACGGACGGGTGGAGGTTCTCTTCGAGGCGGGGGCCTCGACGCTGGCTCCGCCCGGAGCCGGTCGGTTCCTGTCGGCCAAGGGTCGAGAGAACGACCTGGCCCGCCTGGCCCGCCACCAGGCCTTCTGGGAGGCCTGGCTGGCCCGGCTCGGCGAACGCCCCGAGGCGATCCCAGCCCGGTCGCCCGAGCTCGAGGCAGCCATCACCGCCCTGGCAACCGGACCGGTGGACACGCGCCTCCTCCCGGTGGAGGCCTTCGGTACGTCCGGTGACGGTGGGGAGCTGTACAAGGTGCGCGCCGACGAGCTCTCGCGCCTGGTGGCGAGCGTCTTTCCCGCCTCCGCCGGCCAGGGCCTGGCCGGGCGGCCGCGCGTGCAGGTGCTCAACGGGACGGGAGCCCTCGAGGTCGCCGACGCAGTTCGGGCCAAGCTCGGTGCCGGCTTCGACGTCCGTCTCACAGGCAACGCCGCCAACTTCAACTACGAGCGGACGGAGATCGTCTTCTACGACCGAGATCAGGAAGCGGTGGCCGATCGTCTGCGCCAGGCGCTGGGCGTGGGAGCATTGGTCCTCAGCCGCCGTCCCCTCGACGTGGTGGACGTCACAGTCGTCGTCGGAAAGGATTTCCGCCCCTAGTGCCAGTCATCGGATGAGCGAGCGAAGCGTGACACCAGAGCCGAGCAGCGTCGGCCTCGACGAGATCCGGCACCGCGCCATCGCCGCGGCCCGGGCAGCAGCAGACAAGGTGGGTGCAGGCACGGTCATCCTCGAGGTAGGTGCTGTATTGGCCATCACCGACTACTTCGTGGTCACCAGCGGCGCCAATGCCCGCCAGGTACGCACCATCGCCGAGGAGGTGGAAGCCAGCCTCGCCGGCTCGGCGGGGATCAAGCCCCTGAGGATCGAGGGTCTCGACGACGCCCGTTGGGTGCTGATCGACTACGGCGACTTCGTGGTCCACGTCTTCCTGGAGGAGGTTCGCCGGTACTATGACATCGAGCGCCTGTGGTCGGACGCCCCCCGGGTGGAGTGGGAGGTCCAGGCCGAAGATGGGGGCGCGGATGAGGCCGGGGCGCGCACCGTGGTCCCCACCTGATCCTGAGCCTTTCCGGCCGGACCTTGACGCTCGTCCGTCCTTAGGGTTACCTAATGAGCGGTGCTCGGCCGTCCTCACAGCCAATCCCGTCCGGTCCGATCCAGCTCATGGCTCGGGCTCCGTCGGGTGTGCTGGGTCCGGATCACGAGCGGCGCGGACGGGACCGTCCGGGCCGAGGTGGCCGGCCTGGGCCACCGTCGCCCCGTGGTTCGGCCGGTTTCGGTGGCGATGGCGGCCGCTCTGGCCGCCGACGGCGTGCCCACCGTCGTCCACTCCCGCCCGTCCCCTCCTCCGCACTCCTACGATGGTCATCTGTCACTGCCGACTCGTCACTGACCGCGCCGTCTGCGCCGCCATCTCCCAGGGCGCCCGCGACGTCGGGGCCTTGGTCGAGTGCAGCGGGGCGGGGTCGGTCTGCGGAGGCTGCTGGCCCGCGCTCGAGAGCCTGCTGGCAGGAGGCGCCGGGATCGACACCAGAGAGGAAGGCGGCTCGTGAAGGGACATGCGCGGGTCATCGAGTTGCTCAACGAGTGCCTGACGGCCGAGTTGACGGCCATCAACCAGTACTTCATCGACGCCAAGATGTGTGCGAACTGGGGCTACGAGCGCCTGGCGGGGCGGTTCCGTGAGGACTCGATCGACGAGATGAGAGACGCCGAGGCCCTCGTCGACCGCATCCTCTACCTCGAGGGCATGCCCAACCTCCAGCGTCTGGGCACGGTCGCGGTGGGCGAGACGGTCGGGGAGAAGCTCGCCGCCGCCCTCGACCTGGAGGTAGCGGCCGTGCAGCGGCTGAACCAGGGCATCGCCACCTGCATGGAGCTCGCCGACCACGGGAGTCGGGAAGTGCTCCAGGCCATACTCCGGGGCGAGGAGCAGCATGCCGACTGGCTGGAGGCCCAGCTCGGTCTCATCACCCAGTTGGGCGAGGCGAACTACCTGGCCCAGCAGCTTCGATCCTGAACATCCGGCTGCCCGCGTCGGGTGGGTCGAAGGCTGCTCCGCTACCCGCCAGCCGGTTGGGCCTTCACCTCGCCACCCACTGCTTGAGGGCCGGCTCGTTCACATAGTGGGAGTGCGCGGCCAGGTCCACCCATGGTTGGCGGTCGCGCTCCAGAGGAGGCTCGTCCGGGGACGGCGGTAACGGGGACGGTCCACGGATGGGAGCGGTCAGGTGGTGGAACGCCAAGCCTGGTGGAGCTGATCGGGCTCGAACCGACGACCTCGTGACTGCCAGTCACGCGCTCTTCCAACTGAGCTACAGCCCCGAGCTGGGGGTCCAGGCTATCAGCCCCGCTCGGGGGCTCATGGGGCCCGTACCTCAAACGCCGTGTCGGCAATCTCGCCGGGATGGGCCTCCGGCGGGTTCGCCGAGCGGCCCCTTGCCTGCGCCCGCACGGGCTGGGGGGCATGATCTCGGGCGTGACCGTCCTCTACCGGCGAGTGGTACTGGGGCTGCTGGTCCTCGGCGTGGTGATCGTTGTGGGAACCGCTGGCTACGTGATGCTGGGCTTCAGCGTCCTCGACGCCATCTACCAGACGGTGACCACCATCACCACGGTCGGCTTCCGGGAGGTCGAACCCCTGGACGATACCGGGAAGGTGTTCACCATCTTCCTCATCCTCACGGGGACCGGCACGGCGCTGTACACCTTCACCGTGGCTCTGGAGACGCTGATCGACGGCCATCTTCGCGACCTTTTCGGGAGGCGACGCATGCAACGTCAGATGGAGAAGATGACCGGCCACGTGATCGTGTGCGGTTGGGGGCGGGTCGGCCAGTCCATCGCCCACTACCTTTCCCACGCCGGCCAGGAGCTGGTGGTGATCGACCGCGACCCCGAGCGCATACCCGAGATCCCTCATCCCCACGTGCTCGGAGACGTGACCGAGGACGAGGTCATGAACGCCGCCGGCATCGAGCGAGCCAGGACACTGGTGGCAGCCCTCGACACCGATGCCGCCAACCTCTACGCCACCTTGAGTGGCCGGTCCCTGCGCCAAGACCTGTTCATAATCGCCCGGGCCCACACCGACTCCTCCGAGCCCAAGCTGGAACGAGCCGGGGCCAACCGGGTGGTGAACCCACAGCGCATCGGCGGCGCCCGCATGGCGGCCCTCGCCATGCAGCCCCACGTGGCCGAGTTCCTGGACGTGGTGATGCACGACGGTGACATCGAGTTCCGCCTGGAGGAGATCGAGGTGCCCGAGCGGTCGAGCCTGGCCGGGCGCAGCCTGCGGGAGACCCACATCCGCGACCATACGGGCGCGCTGGTCCTGGCCCTGCGAGCCGAGGACGGGACGTTCACGACCAACCCTGCGCCGGAGACCGAGATCACCCCCGGGCAGATCCTCATCGCCATCGGAACCCCCGCCCAGCTGTGCGCCTTGGAGGAGCTGTCCAAGAAGTAGCCGGCCCGGCCGTTGGGCGCCGGTCACCTAGCATCGCCGCCGTGGCAGAGGGCTATGACGTTCAGGCAATCGAGGCAAAGTGGCAGCGGCGCTGGGCCGAAGAGGGCGCCTATCAGGTGGACAACGACGACCCTCGCCCGCCGTTCTACGTCCTGTGCATGTACCCGTACCCGAGCGGCCCGGCCCACCAGGGCCACGTGCGCAACTACACCTTCGGCGACGTGGTGGTGCGCCACCGCACCATGGCCGGCAACGCCGTCCTCTCGCCCATGGGCTTCGACAGCTTCGGGCTCCCCGCCGAGAACGCCGCCATCAAGGACAAGGTCCATCCCCGCACGTTCACCGACGCTCGCATCGACGAGCTGAAGGCGTCCATCGAGCGCCTCGGCGCCATGTACGACTGGCGGCGCGAGGTGCGCAGCCACGACCCGGAGTACATGCGCTGGAACCAGGTCATCTTCCAGCGCTTCCTCGAGGCTGGCCTGGCGTACCGGGCCAGCGCACCCGTGAACTGGTGCCCCGGCTGCCAGACGGTGCTGGCCAACGAGCAGGTGCTGGCCGACGGGACGTGTGAGCGCTCGGGAGACGTGGTCACCAAGCGCGACCTCGAGCAGTGGTTCTTCGCCATCACCCGATACGCCGACGAGCTGCTCGACGAGCTGGACGGCCTGGATTGGCCGGAACGGGTCAAGACCATGCAGCGGAACTGGATCGGCCGGTCCGAGGGTGTCGAGTTTGACCTGGAGCTGTACCGCCGGCCGGGCGTCAACGTGCGCGTCTTCACCACCCGGCCGGACACAACCTTCGGCATGACCTACGCCGTCCTCGCACCCGAGCACCCGCTGGTGCCCGAGCTCACCACCGCGGGGCAACGACCGGTCGTGGAGGCGTTCGTGGAACGGGTGAAGGCCGAGACCGAGGTCGACCGCACGGCCGAGGGGGCGCTCGAGCGGCGGGGAGTGTTCACCGGCTCGTACGTGGTCAACCCCTTCACCGACAAGCCGGTGCCGGTGTACCTGGCCGACTACGTGCTCATGGGCTACGGAACCGGCGCCATCATGGCCGTTCCCGGCGAGGACCAGCGGGACTGGGAGTTCGCCAAGGCCCACGGGCTGCGGATCGTGCGAACGGTGCAGCCGCCCGAGGGTTGGGACGGGGATGCATTCACCGGCGACGGGCCCAAGATCAACAGTGGTTGGCTCGACGGAATGGACACGGCCACCGCCAAGGCCCTGGCCGCCAACTGGCTGGAGGACCAGGGCCTGGGCGAGCGAAGGGTCAACTATCGCCTGCGCGACTGGCTCGTCTCCCGCCAGCGCTACTGGGGTTGCCCCATCCCAGTTGTGCACTGCGTGAACGACGGTGTCGTGCCCGTGCCCGAGGACCAGCTTCCCGTTCTGGCTCCCGACGATGTGGAGCTTCAGCCCACGGGGGAGTCGCCTCTCAAGGCCCACGAGGGCTTTCGTTGGACCACCTGTCCGGTCTGCGGCGGGCGAGCCGAGCGCGAGACCGACACCATGGACACCTTCGTCGACTCGTCGTGGTACTTCCTTCGATTCTGCGACCCGTGGTCGGACGGCGAGCCCTTCTCGCATGACGCAGTGGCGCGTTGGATGCCGGTGGACCAGTACATCGGCGGCATTGAGCACGCCATCCTCCACCTCATGTACGCCCGCTTCTACACCAAGGCGCTGGCCGACGTGGGGGTCGCTCCGAAGGAGCTGCGGGAGCCTTTCCGCCGCCTGTTCACCCAGGGGATGATCCGCATGGAGGGCACCAAGATGTCCAAGTCGAAGGGCAACCTGGTGGCGCCGTCCAAGTACTTCGACACGGTGGGGGCCGACGCCCTTCGCCTCCATCACCTCTTCGTCGGTCCGCCCGCCGAGGATGTGGACTGGACCGAACAGACCGACGAGGTCATCGACGGTTGCTCGCGCTTCTTGCAGCGAGTCTGGCGTCTGGCTACTGGGGAGGGGCCGGCACCAGCGGCCGATCCGGCCAAGGTGGACCGCGCCGCCCACCGCCTGATCGCAAAGGTGAGCGAGGACTACGAGCGCTGGTCCTACAACACGTCGGTGGCAGCCTTCATGGAGTTCACCAACCTGTTGTACAAGGCGGGCACGACCGACTTCGCCGTCGACACGATGCTCCTGCTGATGGCACCCATGACGCCCCACCTGAGCGCCGAGCTCTGGGAGCGCCGCGGCGGCGGCAACGTCCACGCCGAGCCCTGGCCAGAGGCCGACCCCAAGCTGTTGACCGTCGAGTCGGTCACCATGGTCGTTCAGGTCAACGGCAAGAAGCGCGACCTCGTGGAGGTGGGTCCGGGCATCGACGCCGACGAGGCCGAGCGGCTGGCGCTGGCGTCCTGGCGCGTGCAGGAACAGCTGGACGGCAGGACTCCCGAGCGGGTGGTTGCCCGTCCGCCCAAGCTGGTCAACATCGTCGTCTGACGCTCGACGATGGCCGTGGACCATTGACTCTGGGCAACGTCGAGCTGGTTGCCGCCATAGAGGCGGTGGCGGCAAACGACAACCAGTTCACCCGCCGAGGCCTCTTCGAGACACTGCGACGGGCCGAGCTGGTGCTGGCCGTCGAGGGAGAGGAGCTGGTGCTGGCCATCGGGGAGGACGACGAGGCGTACGTGCCGGCGTTCACCGACGTGGGCGCCATGCGGGCCGCCTTCCCCGGCGCCTACGACCCTCGCCTCGAACCGGCGACGGTGGTCTTCGAGCTGGTGCTGGCCGGCGACTGCGCGGGGCTGGCCCTCAATCCCGCCGGGCCCATAGGAGGGATCCTCACCCGCGACGACGTGGCGTCCCTCGTCCAGGCCCCGTAGCTCCGCCTGCGCTAATGCTCCCCACGTAGGAAGCGCTCGAGCTCGTCGGCCAGCTCGTCGCCTGTGGGCAGGTCCGACAGGTTGATGGGCGCCACGTTGACCTCGGCGTCGGCGCTGGCCTCCAGCTGGTGCACCATCTGGGCGTGCTCCTCGCTGGCGGCAATGATGTCGTCGATGCGGGTCCTCGCCAGGGCGGCCGTGTCGTGGAGGTCCTTGGCGTCGAGCTCCAGGCCGGCCACGGTGGCCAGGCACTCCACGAGGGCGGCGCTGGCCGCCGGGTAGGGCATGGCCGCCACGTAGTGGGGAACCCGGGCCCATACACCCACGGCAGGGACGCCCGCCTCTGCGAAGCCCTCCTGCAATGCTGCGTGGATCCCGGCCGGTACCTCGAGGCTCCCAGGCATGAAGCCCACCTTCTCGGCCAGCTCCGTGTCCGTGGCCACCGCCGCCAGTCGCACGGGTCGGGTGTGGGGCACCGGGGCGGGGAAGGCGCCCACGCCCACCACCAGCCGGACCCCCAGATCGGTGGCGAGGGAGACGACCGCCGACACGAAGGGCTTCCACTGCATGTCCGGCTCGGGGCCGGTGAGGATGAGCACGTCCCGGCCGCCGGGGTCTCGGCCCGCCCGTAGCTGGATCTCGGGCCACGTGAGGCCCCCGAGGACTCCGTCGGTGATGCGCACGGCAGGACGCCGGGAGCGGAAGTCGAGCAGCTGGTCCGCATCGAAGGTGGCCATCACCTCGGAGGGGAGGGCCTCCAGTAGATGGGCCATGGCGCCCCCGCCTCCGAGGCCGGCGTCGATCCAGCCCTCCATCCCGAGGACGAGCACAGGCGAGTCGAGCTCCCGCTCGGTCCACATCTCGTAGAGGCCGGCCACTCGAGCAAACCTAGACTGGCAGTCATGGCCGATGTCACCGACGCCACCTTCGAGCAACAAGTCCTCGAGCGCTCGACGCAGGTACCCGTGGTCGTCGACCTTTGGGCTTCCTGGTGCGGCCCGTGCCGCACGCTCGGTCCCATCCTGGAGCGGGTGGTGAGCGCCACCGACGGAGCGGTGGAGCTGGCCAAGGTCGACGTCGACGCCAACCCCCGGGTGGCCGCCACCTTCCAGGTGCAGTCCATCCCTGCCGTCTTCGCCCTGCGGGACCGCCAAGTGGTCAACCAGTTCATCGGTGCGCTGCCCGAGGCCCAGGTGAAGGAGTTCGTGGCCGCACTGCTGGCGGCCAAGAGCGAGGTCGACCAGCTGGTGGAGAAGGGTGACGAGGTGTCGCTGCGCCGTGCCCTCGAGATCGACCCCAGCCACCCGGGTGCAGTCGTCGCCCTGGGCGAGATCCTGGTGGGGCGGGGCCGGAGCGAGGAGGCCCTCGCCCTGCTCGCCCGTGTGCCGGAGACGAACGAGGTCCGCCGGGTGGCGGCCATGGCACGAGTCGGCGCCGGCGACGGTCAGAGCCACGACGACACCACCGCCGAGCTGGACACGCTGCTGGACAGGGTGAAGGCAGACGAAGCTGCCCGCCAGCGCTACCTCGACCTGCTCGAGCTCATGGGCCCCGACGACCCCCGCACCGCGCAGTACCGCAAGTCCCTCACCGCCCGGCTGTTCTGAGGGTCCACAGCAGAGGTCTACAGTAGGGGCGCCTCCCCCGGCGCACTTCCCCGCGGCGCCCGCTTCCCCTCTTCGCCCGTCGGATATGGGAGGCCATCGTGGCCGAGACGGCTCCATGGTTGACTTCTTCGTGGTGGCGCGACCGCGTGTCGGCGTTGCCCATCAACCGGAGCCGGGTCGTGGCTTGGGCGGTGATCGGCGTGGGAGTGGCGGTCGGCGCCCTGGTGGTACTGGTGAGCCTGCGTGGGTCCCCGCCGCCCGTGGAGCTGAACCTGCCCCGCGCCGGACCGGCGCCGGGGTCGTCGCCAGGGTCTGCGGCGGGTGCGGCCGGCACCGAGGCGCCACAGAGCCCCGAGGGCCCTGCGGGCAAGGCCTTCGTCCACGCCGCAGGGGCGGTCGTGCGACCCGGTGTGTACCAGCTCTCGGCCGGCGCCAGGGTGACCGACGTGGTGGACGCGGCCGGCGGACCGGCTCCCCGACGCCGATCTCCAGCAGCTGAACCTGGCGGCCAAGGTGGCCGACGGCGAGCGCGTCTACGTTCCCCGCCGGGGCGAGGTGCCGCCCACGCCGGTCGGCCCGAGCACGAGCCAGGCGGGGACGGGCGGCGCGGGCCCCGGCGGATCCCCGGCCACCGGCCCCGTCAACCTCAACACCGCCACCGCCGAGCAGCTGGAGACCCTTCCAGGCGTGGGCCCGGCCACGGCCCAGGCCATCATTGACTACCGAAAGGAGCGCGGGCGCTTCGCCAGCGTGGAGGAGCTGATCGAGGTGCGGGGCATCGGCGAGGCCAAGCTCGCGGCTCTGCGCCCGAAGGTCCGGGTGTGATGGCGCCGACAGCTGTGACCACCCAGAGCCCTCGTGGTTCTGACGCGACATCGCCCGCCCAAAGGGGGGACGAGGAGCCATTGGAGCCAGGGCGCGCCGGGCGAGTCATGAATGACCGCTGGGCCGTGGCACTCGCGGTGTGCGCCACCGCCGGAGCGGCATCGGCAGTGGGCGTTCCCCTGTGGCTGGGCGTGGGAACCGTGGCCCTGGCGCTCGCCCTCCGCCGACCGGCGCTGCTCTGTGTCGGCGCCGCCGTGCTGGCGTCGGCCCTAGGCGCCCGCTCCTGGGAGGGTCTGCGGCCACCCGTCCCCAGCCCAGTTTCCGGAGTCGCCACGCTGGTCACCGACCCCGTCGACGTTGAAGGGGCGCTGCGCGTCGAGGCCCGCCTCGGGGGCCGGCGAGTGGAAGCGTGGGCCCGGGGCGCAGATGCAGGCCGGCTTCGTCCCCGCCTGGCCGGCCAGCGCGTGGAGATGGCCGGGCGCCTCTCGGCGGTACCGGAGAGAAGCCGGTCCTACCTCGCCTCCCGCCATGTCGCCGCCCGCCTCACTGTGCGAGACGTCGGCGCCTGGTCGGACGGCGGCCCCCTCGCCCGCGTGGCCAACGGCGTGCGGCGCACGCTCCTGCGGGGCGCCTCCTCGCTCCCTGACGGCCAGCGCGCCCTGTTCGCCGGCCTGGTGCTGGGCGACGACCGGGAACAGGACGTGGGCACGGTGGATGACTTCCGAGCCACCGGCCTCTCCCACCTACTCGCCGTGTCCGGGCAGAACGTGGCCTTCGTGCTCGCCCTGAGCGCTCCGCTGCTGCGACCGCTCGGCCTCCGGGGCCGGTTCCTCGCCGCGCTGGCCGTCCTGATCCTGTTCGGCGCCCTCACCAGGTGGGAACCGTCGGTGCTGCGGGCCGAGGCCATGGCCAGCGTCTCCCTGCTGGCGGCAATGCTCGGTCGACCGGCGACCACCATCCGGGTGCTGGCCCTGGCCGTCACCGGGCTCGTGCTGGTCGATCCCCTCCTCGTGCGCTCGGTGGGTTTCCTGCTCTCGTGCGGGGCATGCGCCGGCATCGCCATCCTGGGCCCACCCCTGTCGCGGCGCCTGCCCTTGCCCCTGGCCGTCACCCTGGCTGCCCAGGCGGGCGTTTCGCCCCTACTGGCGCCGGTATTCGGCGGGGTGCCCCTCGCCTCCGTGCCGGCCAACCTCCTGGCTGCACCCGCGGCCGGTCCGGTGATGATGTGGGGGCTGGCGGCCGGACTGCCCGCAGGCCTGCTGGGGGAGCCATGGGCCGGCCTCCTCCACCTCCCCACCCGGCTCCTCGTAGCCTGGGTGGCCGCCGTGGCTCGCCTGGGTGCAGCCCTTCCCCTGGGCCAGCTACGAACGCCGCACCTGGTGGTCCTGGCCGTGCCGGCGGTCCTGGCCGTGGTGCTCCCGCGTCTGCGAATCCCGGCGCTGACCCTCGGCGCCGCCGCCTGCGCCTGGGTCACCGTCGCCCCTCGTCCGGGCCCGAGCGGTGACGTCCGGTCATTGGCCGACGGCGCAGACCTATGGCGCCGGGGCGGCGCGGTGGTGCTGGTGGTGGACCGGCCCCGCCCCCGAGCGCTGCTGAGCGGACTTCGGCGGGCAGGGGTCCGCCATCTCGACGTCGTGGCTGTGCGCAGTCCCGGCCGCAGCGCCGGGCCGGCACTGGCGCCGGTGCTGGATCGCCACCCCGCCCGGGTGTTGCTGACCCCGGCCACGGCCACGCCGGGAAGCAGCCTGACCGCGGGCGGCCTGCGGGTTGACGTGGTCAGCGTTCGCCCCCGACTCGACGTCAGGGTCAGCCCGGCGCGCAACCAATGACCCTGTACCCCTCAAGGACCATGGGGCGACGGCCGATCCTGCACGGGTGCGTCGCTGGAGAAGAGCGGTTCGTTCGTTACTCGGTCTGACCATGGCCGCTGTCATGGCACTTGCGGTGCTGGCCGAGGCCGTGCCTTCGGGACTCGCCGAGGCGAGCGCCGCCGCAGGAGCTGAGCCCGGCTGCGACGCCCTGTGCTCGAGGGTCCGGGCCGAGCTGGCCAACTTCACGGGGTGGCTTCGGACCAATCAGGCCCAGGGGTACGTCGGCGAGGTTGGCTGGCCCGACGATCGCGGCGGCGATGGGGCCGCCTGGGCCAGCCTGGCAGAGAGGTGGTACCGCGACGCCGACGCTGCCGGGCTCTGGGTGACTTCGTGGGCGACCGGTGAGTGGTGGGGCAAGGACTACCCGCTGGCGCCCTACGAGGACCGGTTGGCCGGCGCGGGCGTGGACAGCGCCGACATTCAGGCAGCGGTCCTCGAACGCCACGCCTCGAGTGGCGACGTGCTGCGCGGCGTGAACGTAGCCGGTGCAGAGTTCGGCGCCCCGCAGGTCGACCCCAACAGCGCGTTCTCGAATCTGAACCCGGGCGCCTACGACACCGCCTATCACTACGACACACAGGCCACGTTCGACTACCTCGCCGGGCGGGGCGTGAGGGTCATCCGCCTGCCCGTGCGATGGGAACGGCTGCAACGGGAGCCGTTGGCGCCACTGGACGTCGGCGAGGTCGCCCGCCTGCGGGTCGCCCTGTCCCGGGCCGGCCAAGCGGGGCTCGGCGTGGTGGTGGACGTTCACAACTATGGCGGCTACTACCTGTCCGACGGGACCCGGGGCGTACGGCGCGCCATCGGCAGCCCGGAGCTGCCGATAGCCGCGTTCGCGGATCTCTGGTCCCGGCTCAGCGCCTCCGTGGCCGACGTGTCCTCCGTGGCCGGCTACGGCATCATGAACGAGCCCGTGAACCTGCCGTCGCTCGACGGCCAGCTCCCGGCTCGCACCTGGGAGCGGGCGTCGCAAGCCGCCGTCGACGCCGTGCGGGCCCGGGGCGACCGTCACCTCGTGCTCGTCCCTGGCTACGAGTGGTCGGGCGCCCAGCGCTGGACCCAGCAGCACCCGATGGCCTGGGTCAACGATCCCGCCGGCAGCATCCGCTACGAAGCCCACCACTATTGGGACGCCGACAACTCGGGGCGCTACCCGCGGACCTACTCGGAGGAGGCGGCGGACGCCCGGGCGCGCGGTTACGCCGACATCCCTCCGGCCCTACCTGCTCCGCCCTCGGTGAGCCCGCCGGCACCCGTTTCACCGCCGGCGCTGCCAGCGCTGCCAGCGCCCCCGCCCCCACCGCCGCCTCCTCCTCCGCCTCCTCCTCCGCCATCGGTTGCCGCGTCCCCCGCCCCCAGGGCGACCACACCGGCCAGGGCATGTCGCAGGAGAAGAGGGCGGCCCTGTCCTCGTGTCCGGGCCCGGAGGGCCAGCCGCAGCGCACGGGGCCGGAGCGTCCGGAGGGTGCGGACCATACGATTCGCCAGGAGGTCGAGGAAGGGCTGACACCGCGGCCGGGGCGCACCGCTAGCTTGCGGTACGTGCGCCTCGCGCTCGGGCCGCGCCGTTACGACGTCACCACCCGGCCCTTGGTCATGGGCATCCTCAACCGCACCCCCGATTCGTTCTACGACCAGGGCGACCACTTCGCCATGGACCGGTTCCTGGCACGGGCCGAGCAGCTGGTGGACGAGGGCGCCGACCTCCTCGACGTGGGAGGCATCAAGGCCGGCCCCGGCCCGGACGTCAGCGAAGAGGAAGAGCTCGATCGGGTGCTGCCAGCGTTGGAAGCTCTGACCGGCCGCTTCGACGTGCCGTTGTCGGTGGATACTTGGCGGGCGTCGGTGGCCGCGGCTGCGTTCGAGGCAGGGGCGGTGGTGGGCAACGACATAAGCGGGTTCGCCGATCCCGACTACCTCGGAGTGGCCGCCGCAGCCGGGGCGACGGTGGTGGCCACACACATCCGCCTCCGAGCGCGCCAGCCCGACCCCGATCCGGTCTACGACGACGTGGTGGGAACCGTTTGCGATTTCCTGGTGGATCGGGTTCGTCGAGCCGAGGCCGCGGGCATCGACGCCGAGCGCATCGTGGTCGACGCCGGCTTGGACCTGGGAAAGACCCCTGACCAGTCGCTCGTCCTGCTGCGGGCCTCGGACCGTCTGGCCGCCCTCGGATACCCGCTCCTGCTGTCGGCGTCGAACAAGCCATTCCTCGGCCGGCTGCTGGACCTCGACATCGCCGACCGGCGGGAAGCGAGCCTGGCCGCCGCCGCCCTGGGGGTTACCAGGGGTTGCCGGGTTGTGCGGGCCCACGACGTGCGAGGCACCCGGAGGGTGTGCGACACCATCGCCGCCATCCTGGAGGCGCCGTGACCGGCTCGATGACCGGACGCTCCATGGCGTCCAAGGCCGCGGTGACGGCCTGGTACGTGAAGGGTGACGACCCGGCCCTGCTAAGGGAAGAGGTGCGCCGGCTCACCAGCGAGCTGTCGGGTGGCGACCCCACGGCGGTCGAGGACCTTTCGGGTGAGGAGGTGGACGTGGCCGCCATAGTGGACGCCTGCCGGACGCCGCCGTTCCTGGCCGAACGCCGCGTCGTGGTGGCTCGGGAGGTGGGACGCTTCCGAACCGAGGCTCTCGAGCCACTGATCGCGTGGCTGGACGATCCCCTTCCCACGACCGCCCTGGTGCTCACCTCTGGAGGCGGGCAGGTCAGCCCGCGCCTGCTGGCCGCCCTACGCAAGGTGGGACAGGTGGTGGACACCGCCGCGGGCACGGGAAAGGAGAGGGGACAGTGGCTTGCGTCGGCGTTGCAGCGCGCCCCCGTGCGCCTCGACCCTGCGGCGGCGCGCCTCGTGGGCGAGCACCTGGGTGAGGACGTGGGCCGACTCACCAGCCTGCTCGAGTCCCTGGAGGTTGCCTACGGCGAAGGCGCCAAGGTCGGTACCGAAGAGCTCGGGCCCTTCCTCGGCCAGGCCGGCGGGGTCGCCCCGTGGGAGCTCACCGACGCCATCGACCGCGGCGACACGGAGGGCGCTCTGACGCAGCTCCACCGCATGCTGGAGGCTGGGGAGCGGCACCCGCTGGTGGTGATGGCCACCCTGCACCGCCACTACGCAGCCATGCTGCGACTCGACGGGACGGGTGTGGCCGACGAGCGAGGCGCAGCCAAGGTGCTCGGCGGGGCCCCCTACCCGGCCAGAAAGGCCCTCGGCCAGTCCCGCCGGCTGGGGTTCGCAGGCGTGGGCCGGGCCATCGAGCTGCTGGCCGACGCCGACCTCGACCTGCGGGGGGCGACGGCCTGCGGGGAGTTACTTGTGATGGAGGTCCTGGTCGCCCGGCTCAGCCGCCTCGGGCCGAGTCGTCGCCGCTGACCGGGCGGTTAGGAACCGGCTTCCACCTTCGACAGGCGGGCCATCAAGCGGGACTTGCGGTTGGCCGCCTGGTTCTTGTGGATGATCCCCTTGGCGGCCGCCTTGTCCAGTCGCTTCACGGCCAGGCGTAGGGCCTCGGTGCTGTCGTCGGCGCCGGACTCAGCCGCGCTCTGGGCCAGCCTCAGACGAGTCTTGATCTCCGACCGGGCTGCCTTGTTCCGGACGCGGCGGCGCTCGTTCTGGCGGTTGCGCTTGATCTGGCTTCTGATGTTGGCCACAGGGAGGTCAGGCTAGCAGTGGCACGCCGGCCGGCCGGCGGGTCAGCCCCCCATCGATGGCCCGTCTCTCTTCCACCGCGTTCGGGTAATGAGATCAGGTAGTCGACAAGGAGAAAGAGCCCTTTGTCCCTAGCCCGGACGGGATTGCGGCCGTCGCCTACGCTCGGCGCCCGTGGAAGCACTGGTCACCGGCGTGGCCGGCTTCATCGGGAGCCATCTGGCCCAGGAGCTCCTCGCCGAGGGCCACCGGGTCCGGGGGGTGGACTGCTTCACGCCGTACTACGACCCCCGGACCAAGAGGCAGAACGTCGACGAGCTGGCCGGAGAGTCGGGATTCGAGTTCGTCGAGGCCGACCTGCGGGTGCGTGAGCCGAGCGGCCTGCTCGCCGGTGTGGACACGGTGTTCCATCTCGCCGCCCAGCCCGGAGTGCGGGGGTCGTGGGCCGCCAACTTCCCCGAGTACGCCGAGCACAACCTGCTGGCCACGCAGCGCCTCCTCGAAGGGGCCCGCAAGGCCGCCGTCCGCAGGTTCGTCTTCGCCTCCAGCTCTTCGGTGTACGGCGAGGCCGCCCACTACCCGACGAGCGAAGACGTGGTGCCCCGGCCCCACAGCCCCTACGGCGCCACCAAGGCCGCCGCCGAGCACCTGTGCAACATGTACGCCGACAACTGGGGAGTGCCTGCGGTGTCGCTGCGCTACTTCACCGTGTACGGCCCGCGGCAGCGTCCGGAGATGGCCATCCACCGCCTGGTGGAGGCGGGCATGTCCGCCCAGCCCTTCACGCTCTTCGGCACGGGCAACCAGATTCGGGACTTCACCTTCGTGGGCGACGCGGCGCGAGCCACCATCGATGCCGCCACCGCCGACCTCAGCCCCGGGACGGTGCTCAACGTGGCCGGCGGTTCGTCCACCACCATGAACGACCTCGTCGAACTTGTCGGCGACGTGCTCAACACCACCGTGCGGGTCGTACGGGTACTCGACCAGCCCGGTGACGTGGAGCGCGAGGGTGGGTCCACCGACCGGGCCACGGCCCTCCTCGGGTGGAAGCCGCTGGTCGACCTTCGCCAGGGAGTGGAGCAGCAGGCCCGCTGGCACCTGCGCCGGGCCGGCGTCCGCGTCTGAGCCGCCGCCGGCACTGACCCGAGGTCAAGCCCCTGAGGTCAGGCCCCCGCGGTAAGGCCCCTGCGGGCGCGGATGTGGCCGTCCACCTGGTTGAAAACCCCGTCCACCACGATCCCGATCACCAGCACCACGATCATTAGGGCCAGGAGGGCGGGGGCGTCGGACAGCTCTCGTGCGAACTGCAGCCGGGCGCCGATGGAAGGCCGGTTGGCCAGTATCACCAGCAGTTCGCCGGCCATCAGGCTGCGCCAGGCGAAGGCCCATCCCTGCTTGAGGCCGGCCACGAAGGACGGCAGCGAAGCCGGGAGGATGACGTGGCGGTAGAGGCGTAGGCCCGAGGCGCCGAGCACCCGCCCGGCCCGCAGGAGCAGCGGCGGCACGTGGTCCACCCCGGCGATGAGGCCGTTGGCGATCGACGGCGCGGCGCCCAGCACCACCACGAACAGGATGGCCGACTCGCTGAGCTGGAAGAGCAGGATGGCGAGGGGGAACCAGGCGATGGACGGCATGGTCTGCAGGCCGGTGATGAGCGAGCCCACGGCGGTGCGCAGCGGTCGGACCCGAGCCACGGACGCCCCCGCCACCGTGCCCACCAGCACGGCCAGGGCATAGCCGACTAGGGCCCGGCGCATCGTGATGGCGATGGCTCGGTAGAACTCGCCTTCGCCCAGCAGGTTTCCCAGCTCGGCGAGCACCCGGCCGGGGCTGGGCAGCACGTACTCGGGCCGCCACTGCGACCACACCGTGACCTGCCAGGCGGCCAAGGCCAGGAAGACGGCGGCCAGCTTGGGCCACAGCGCCGACCACAGGCGGGCCAACCGGTCATTGGGATGGTCCTCGTCGAGGTCGAGGGCGTCGAGGCCGGCCAGCTCCTCCTCGAGGAGCCGGCCGTCAATGGCCATGGACCTCTCCTTCACTGGCCCGACCGCTAATGGCCATGGCGGCGGACCTCGGTGCGGAGACGGTCGGTGACCTCGGCGGCCAGGGCGGCCACCTCTGGGGATTCGATGCGGCGGGGGCGGGGGATGTCCACCTCGTAGCTGGCCGCCACCCGGCCGGGACGGCTGGTGAGCAGGACGATGCGGTCGCCCAGGCGGGCGGCCTCACGCACGTTGTGGGTCACGAACAGAACGGTGAGCCCGGTGGTGGACCAGAGGCGCTCCAGTTCGTCGTGCAGGAGGTCGCGAGTCATGGCGTCGAGGGCGCCGAAGGGCTCGTCCATCAGCAACACCTCGGCGTCCTGGGCCAGGGCCCGGGCCAGGGCCACCCGCTGGCGCATGCCCCCCGACAGCTCGTGGGGTCGCTGGTCGGCGGCTCCCCGCAGGTGGACGCGCTCCAGCAGCTCGGCGGCCTGCTCCCGCCGCTGGCTCCGGGAGCGCACGCCGCGCAGCTCCAGGGCCAGCTCCACGTTGGCCCCGGCGGTGAGCCAGGGGAACAGCGCCGCCTCCTGGAACATGAGGCCCGTCCGTCGGCCGCCGGTGTCGATGGCCCCCGCGGTGGGCGAGTCGAGGCCGGCCACCAGGTTGAGGAGGGTGGTCTTCCCGCAGCCCGAGGCCCCGACCAGGCACACGAACTCGCCCGCCCTCACCTCGAGCGAAACCCGGTCGAGGGCCCGCACCGCGTCGGACCCGCGGCCGTAGGCCTTGGACACCGTGTCGATCCCGATGGCCGGAGCCACGGAGACCACGTCGTCGACAGTCAGGGTCACAGTCCCTTCACCTCCGGCTGGTTGGCGGTGGGCAGCACTTCGTTGAGCAAGGTCAGGTCGTAGATCCCCTTGAGGTCCGCCTTGGCCAGCAGGCCTACCCCGGTGGCGTGCCTGGCCGACGTCTCCAGCGAGGAGGCGAGGGGGTCGTTGGTGAACGAGAGGTTCTTCCACGCGCTGTCGATGACTGCGGGCGCGAGCCCCTTTCCGGTGATCTTGGTGATGCCCTGGTTCACCAGCTGCTTGGCCTCTTCGGGCTGGTCGGCGAGGAAGCGGTTCGCCGCAACCTGGCCGTTGAGCAGCCGGCGCACTGCACCGGGGTGGTCCTTCAGGAACTGAGTGCGCACGAGCAGGTGGGTGGTCACGAACTGCCCGTCCGGCCAGAGCTCACGCTCGTCCAACAGAACCTTGCCCCCGCCCTCCTGGACCAGGCGCGTGGCCCAGGGCTCGGGCACCCATGCGCCTTCGATCTGGCCCGTCTTGAACGTGTCCAATGTTTGGGCGTTCTCCTGAGGAACGATCGAAACGTCGCCGCCCCCCTGGGGTGTGGTCTTCAGGCCCTTGCCCGCCAGCCATTGGCGAAGGGCCACGTCCTGGGTGCCTCCCAGTTGCGGACTGGCCACCTTCTTGCCCCGCAGCGCTGCGGCGTCGGCGACTGCGGGCTTCACCACCAGGGCGGCGCCGCCCGACGTGGCCCCCGAGATGATGCGCACGGCCTGGCCGTCGGACTTGACGAAGGCGTTGATGGCCGGGTTGGGGCCGATGTAGGTGGCGTCAAGGCCACCCGACAGCAGGGCCTCCACCGCTGCCGGCCCGGCATTGAACGTCTTCACCTCCAGCTTGTCGGCACCGAGCGCGGTCGCGAAGATGACCTTCTCCACCCCGGCGATGGCCGTGGCGTGGGTGAGGTTGGGGAAGTGCCCGAGGCGTACCGTGGTAGGGGCCTCCGGCCCGGCCGAGGAGGTCGAGGAGTCGCCGCCGCAGGCGCTGGCCACCACCAGCGGCACCGCCGCCACCAGGGCGACCAGGCAATTTCTCCAATTCCTGACTTTCCCGATCATATTTATCAAGTAGTCAACAATGCCCCGGTCCGAGCGTCAAGGCGGGCACACCGGCCCGCCCTAACCTGGCTCGATGCCTGACATCGCGCCAGACATCGCCCATCGGCGCTGCCTGAGCGTCGTTGCGCACATCGACCATGGCAAGTCCACCCTGGCCGACCGCATCCTGGAGCTCACCAAGGCCGTCGACCCCCGGGACATGCGCGAGCAGTTCCTCGACTCCATGGACCTCGAGCGCGAGCGGGGGATCACCATCAAGGCCCAGAACGTGCGAGTGGCGTGGGGCGAGCACGACCTGTTCCTCATAGACACGCCGGGGCACGTGGACTTCGGCTACGAGGTGAGCCGCAGCCTGGCCGCCTGCGAGGGGGCGGTGCTGGTGGTCGACGCCGCCCAGGGGATCCAGGCCCAGACCCTGGCCAACTGCTACCTGGCCCTCGAGAACGACCTCGAGATCGTGGCCGCCCTGAACAAGATCGACCTGCCCGCCGCCGAGCCCGACCGCTGCGCCGAGGAGATCGAGCGGGTGCTGGGCATCCCTGCCGACTCCATACTGCGCATCAGCGCCAAGACCGGCGCCGGCGTGCCCGAGCTGCTCGACGCGGTGGTGGAGCGCATACCTGCCCCCACGGGGGACCCCGACGCCCCCCTCCAGGCCCTCATATTCGACTCCCTCTACGACCAGTACCGCGGCGTGGTGAGCGCGGTGCGGGTGATGAACGGCACCCTCATCGCCGGCCAGCGCCTGCGCTTCATGCAGGCCGGCACTGTGCACGAGGTGGAGGAGATCGGCATCCGTGCCCCAGTGCCCACGCCGGTGGCCGAGCTCGGCCCCGGCGAGGTCGGCTACCTGATGGCGGGCATCAAGGACCTCTCCCAGGCCCGCTCGGGGGAGACGGTGACCACCGCACCCCGCCCCGCCGCCGCGCCCCTGCCCGGCTACCGCGAGCCCAAACCCATGGTGTTCTGCGGCCTCTTCCCCGTGGAGGGTGACGACTTCGCTGACCTGCGCGACGCCCTGGAGAAGCTCCGCCTCAACGACGCCAGCTTCACCTACGAGCCCGAGACGTCAGGGGCCCTCGGCTTCGGCTTCCGCTGCGGCTTCCTCGGCCTGCTGCACATGGAGATCGTGCGCGAGCGCCTCGAGCGCGAGTTCGACCTGAGCCTCATCGCCACCGCTCCCTCGGTGGAGTACCTGGCCCATCTTCGAGGCGGCGCCACGGTGGAGGTGCACAACCCCTCCGACATGCCGAGCGCCGGCGAGGTGGAGACCATCGAGGAGCCCTTCCTCACCGTCACCGTGCTGCTGCCGAGCGAGTACACGGGCACGGTGATGGACCTGTGCCAGAGCCGCAGGGGCGACATGGTGAAGATGGAGTACCTCTCACCCGAGCGCCTGGAGCTGGTGTACCGCATACCCCTGGCCGAGGTGGTGGTGGACTTCTTCGACCAGCTCAAGTCCCGCACCAAGGGCTACGCCAGCCTCGACTACGAGCCCCTCGGCTACGAGCCCGCCGACCTGGTGCGCCTCGACATCCTGCTCAACCAGGTGCCGGTGGACGCCTTCTCCACCATCATCCACCGCTCCAAGGCCCACGACCATGGGAGGCGGATGACCGAGAAGCTGCGCCAGGTAATCCCCCGCCAGCTGTTCGACGTTCCCATCCAGGCCGCCATCGGCGGGCGCATCGTGGCCCGGGAGACGGTCAAGGCCATGCGCAAGGACGTCATCGCCAAGTGCTACGGCGGCGACATCACCCGCAAGCGCAAGCTCCTCGAGCAGCAGAAGGCGGGCAAGCGGCGCATGAAGAACATCGGCCGGGTGGAGCTACCTCAAGAGGCATTCATCTCCGCCCTCCGCCTCGACGGGTAACCGTGATGACCGACTCGCTATCATAGCGAGGTGAACGCGGCCCAAGCCCTGCTGCACGCCCGCCGGCGGGCCAAGCTGACCCAGCGCCAGCTGGCCGCCGCCACCGGCGTGGCCCAGCCCACCATTGCCCGCATCGAGCGAGGCCGGGAGGTTCCCCGGGTGGACACCCTGGACCGGCTGCTCCGGGCCTGCGGCGACACCGTCGAGGCCGTGCCGTTGGCTGGCGTGGGCGTCGACCGCACGCTGATCCGCGAGCTGCTGCGCCTCACACCCGCCGAGCGCGTGGACCGGGCGGCCGGTGACGCCGAGGCACTGGCGCTCTTCGACGCCGCCAAGCCCTTCGTGCGTGTGTGACGTCCCGGTTCGCTCCTCGCAATGCCCTGGAGGCGCTTCAGCGTCACGGCGTACGCTTCGTGCTCATCGGCGGGATAGCAGGTCGGGCTTGGGGTTCCACCACCGTCACCGACGATCTCGACGTCTGCTACGACCGGACGGCTGACAACCTGGAGCGCCTGGCTGCGGCGCTCGAGGATCTCGACGCCCACCTCCGCGGCGTCGACGACGACGTGCCCTTCCTGATCGACGCCAAGACCCTCGAGAGGGGCCAGAACTTCACTTTCGACACCACTGCTGGAGCGCTCGATGTCCTGGCTCTTCCGGCGGGCACCGCTGGATTCGACGAGCTCATGGCCAACGCCACCCAGCTCGACCTGGGCCAGAGCCTCGTCGTGCCCGTCTGTGACCTGGACGACCTCATCGCATGAAGCGGGCCGCCGGTCGGCCCAAGGACCGCATCGAGCTCGAGGTCCTGGTCGCCGTGCGGGAGGAGCGAGAGGCGCTCGGCCTAAAGGGATCCGAGTAGCGCTGGGGGCGCCTCGCCGGCCGATATTGGTTTCAGAGCTCGGACCGTGCTTCCCTTGGGTACATGGATCAAGGCAGGAACCGTCCTTCCACACCAGCGCGGTTCCTCGGGGCCGCTCGAGCCCTGGTGGAGGAGGCTCACGAGCTCACCGGCGGGTTGACATGGCTGGTCGCCCGGGCCGACGGCGACGAGCTGGTGGTTCTCGGTGCCGCCGGGCAGGCGCCCACCCCGAGGGAGGGGGAGCGCTTCCATCCCAACCCTGATACCGACGCCTTGATCGCACTGGAGCTGCCCGACGGCTCCGTCTTCGGTGCCCTGTGCGTCCTGGGTACGGGCGAGCAGGCCGCTCCCGAAGAGCGCGAGCGGCACCTCGCCCACGCCCGGCGGACGGCCGAGGTGCTGGTCAGCCTTCTCGCAGCCGAGTGGGACGCGCAGGCCGCGCTGAAGCGGGCCGGTGAGGAGACCCTGCGAGCCGAGCGAGCCCGGGACGAGGCCTTCGTCGACCCTCTCACGGGGGCAGCCAACCGCCGGGCCTGGGACGGGGCCGTGGAGGCCGAGGAGCGCCGGCGCCAGCGCTACGGGGGCAATGCCTCGGTCGTCGTGGTCGACGTGGACGACCTGGGCGGCGTCAACGCCGCTCATGGTCACCTCGGCGGTGACCTCATGCTGCGCATGGTGGCCGACACCCTGGGCGAGGTGAGCCGGGACAGCGACACTGTGGCTCGCGTCGGCGACGACGAATTCGCCCTACTGGCCCTCGGTTGCGACGAGGATCACCTGCGGGTGGTGATCTCGCGCCTGCGCCAAGCCCTGGGGCGCCAGGGGGTGGGTGCCTCCGTGGGCGGAGCCAGCCGCCGGCCAGGGGTGGGCCTTCGCGAGGCCTGGCTCGAGGCCGAGGTCCTCATGAACACCGACCGAGCCCGGCGCTCGGGCTGACGCAGAGTGGGATGCTTCGAGCGCTCAGCGCGACCAGCATGTGCGATCATCCAGCCATGAGACAGACGGCTGGTGCCAAGGTCGTGGTAGTGGGGCAGGGCTATGTGGGCCTGCCTCTGGCGATGCGCGCGGTCGAGGTGGGCTACGACGTGGTGGGCTACGACGTGGACGGCGGTCGGGCCAAGCGCCTCTCCGCGGGCCAGTCCTTCGTGGAGGACATCTCCTCCGAAGCCCTGCAGGAGGCCATCGCCTCGGGGCGTTACCGGGCATCCAGCGAGGCCCGGACGTGCCAGGGTTTCGACGTGGCTGTGATCACCGTCCCCACCCCCCTGACGGACGGCAACCCGGACCTTTCCTACATCGAGGACGCGGCTCGCAACCTGGCCCGCTTCCTGCGCCCCGGTGCGACGGTGATCCTGGAGTCCACCACCTATCCCGGCACCACCGAGGAGCTGGTCGGCCCCATACTCGAGGAGGGTTCGGGCCTGGTGGTCGGGGACGACTTCTCCCTCGGTTACAGCCCCGAGCGCATTGACCCGGGCAACGAGGTGTGGACGCTCGAGACCACACCCAAGGTGGTCTCCGGCGTGGACGAGGCCTCTCTGGAGGCGGTGCGCACGTTCTACGACAACATCGTGGAGCGCACCGTCACCGTCTCGAGCACGAAGGTGGCGGAGCTCACGAAGCTGCTGGAGAACACCTTCCGCCACGTCAATATCGCCCTGGTGAACGAACTGGCCATGTTCGCCGGAGAACTGGGCATCAGCGCCTGGGAGGCCATCGACGCCGCATCCACGAAGCCCTTCGGCTTCATGCCCTTCCGTCCTGGGCCGGGTGTGGGCGGGCACTGCCTGCCGATCGACCCGAGCTACCTGTCATGGAGGGTGAAGCGAGCCCTGGGGCAGAGCTTTCGCTTCGTGGAACTGGCCAACGACGTCAACGACCACATGCCCGACTACGTGGCGCGGCGCATCATGATGCACCTCAATCGCCGCCGGCTCGCCGTCAACGGAACCCGTGTCCTGCTCCTCGGCCTGGCCTACAAGGCCAACACTGGTGACGCGCGGGAGTCTCCCGCCGTGGTGGTCGCCGAACGCCTTCTCACCCTCGGCGCCGATGTGCGAGCCGCCGACCCCCACGTGGTGGAGGGCCACATCAGCGAGCGGGTGGCTCGAGTGGAGGCAAGCGCCGAGGAGGTGGCCGGTGCTGACCTGGTGGTACTGCTCACCGATCACGACGAGTTCGACTACGACATGGTGATGTCGGAGGCAAAGGCGGTGTTCGACAGCCGCCGCCGCCTGTTCGGCGATCGGGTCGAGCACCTGTAGCCGGCGCCCCGGTCAGGGAACCGGGCAACCGTTCTCTCGCTCGCCGGACGAGGGATTTCGCCAAACCGCTAACGTCGAGGCCGGGAAACCGAGGAGGCGGACATGGCCGAGGGACACGAGCAGCGGAACCAGTGGGAGCCACACCGGCACGAGGCGATGGTGCACTCGCATCGTCACTATCACGTGACCCACAATCACAACCGCATTGCCGGCGGGTTCGACCACCTCAGCTCCGAGCACGAGCACGACCATGATCACGCCGACCTGGAGCACTCTCATCATCCCCACGAGGACTTCGATCGGGAGCACCGGAGCGAGGCCCACGACCACGACCACCAGGTCCCGGTGAAGGAGTCCGCCCCGGCAAAGGAGGCTCCGGCGGCCAAGAAGGCGGCTGCCGCCAAGAAGGCCTCGGCGGCCAAGAAGAGGTAGGGGACCGCCCCGGTCACTGCTCGCCGGTGGCGGTCAGCGCCTGCGAGTGGTGAGAGTGGGGCGAGCGGTTGTGGGCGCTTGCGGTGGGGGGGGCGGTGCTACCGGTGAAGTCGTAGTGGTCTCGACCGGAGCGGGAGCGATGGTGGTGGGCTGCGTCTGGTCGGTTTGCACACGCAGAGGCGGGTCCTCCCTGCTACTGGGCACACCGGCGATGGCCACGCCCAGGCCGGCCCCGACGAGGAGCATGAGCAGGTAGGCCCACCGAGGTTTGCGCACCCGGGACAAGTTAGTTGCCGAGAGGTGAAGACAGGCTGCCGACAGCCCCGTACCATGGTGGCCATGGGCTGGTGCCACGAGTTCGGGGTCACGGTGCGTGACCAGTGCGGGCATCCCATGCGGGCCGGGGAAGCGGCGTGCCAATGCCCGCAATGCGGCGTGCTGTGCGAGGGCCAGTTCAACGGCTGCGCCACGGTCTGGGCCGCCGGCCCCCGAGAGGTGGCGCTGGTCCGGCCCGATGCCCAGGCAGCGAAGCCGCGTTCAACCACCAACGGCGACCTGGCTGCCCCCGCCAACGAAGGGCCGGGCTCGGCACCGAACGGAGTAGAGCCGGTGGCACAGCCCTTTGGCGCGGGCCGGCGCCGTTCCTGGTCGGACCCGCCCGACCCGGTGGAACAGCCCGAGCCGGTGGCGGAGCCCGCCCCCATTGTCACCGCCGCCGACGAGCGGCGGGGTCAGGTCTTCGAGTGGCTCCGAGACTCGTTCGAGGGCGTCAACTCCCAACTGCGGGTACTGAGTGACAACCTCAGCCGCCAGCAGCATGTATTGGCCGGCATGATAGACGCCCAGGAGGCCGCTGGGCGTTTGTCTCAGCTCGCCGACGCTCTTCCCGAGCGCATAGGCGCCGCGGTGCAGGAAGCCGTCAACGCTGGGCAGCACTCGGTGGAGGCCGGTCCGGATCAGCGCCGCCCCTTCATGGCGTCCCCGGGGCATCGCCCGGTCGAGCCCGACGGGGACCGGCGGTATGCCGCAGACGCCGTGGTCGTCGACCTTCGCCAGTCCGCCCACCCTGCGAAGCAGGGGCCGCCCACCTCGGTCCAAGCCGAGCAGCCGGTAGACGAGCCCAGCGTCACAGGGATCAGTGTCCCCGAGCCGGGCGCCAGCGAACCCAGCGCCACCGAACCGGTCGCCAGCGACGAAGTAGGCCTCGAGAGCCGAGCCTCGACCACCACCGACCAGGGGCTTCGAACCCAGCTCGGCTCGCTGGCATCCTCCGTCCAGACCCGGATCAACCGCTCGGGGTGGCAGGAGAAGCTGCGGTCGCTTAGCAGTCGGTAAACTCGACTGCCAGGCGCAGCCACCGGGGCGGCGCCGGAGAGTCCCTGGAATGCTCGACGAACGCAAAGCCGCCATCCTGCGGACGGTGGTCGAGGAGTACATCGAGACGGCCCAGCCCGTGGGGTCGGGCCGCGTCGTGCGCTCGGCCAGCGTCCGAGCCTCGGCGGCCACGGTGCGCAACGAGATGGCCATCCTCGAGCGCGAGGGCTACCTCGACCAGCCGCACACCAGCGCCGGACGGGTGCCGACGGACCGGGGGTACCGCTTCTTCGTGGATCACCTCACCGCTCCCGGCACCCTGCAACCGGCCAAGCTGCGCCAGGTACGGGACTTCTTCGCCACCGCCCACGGCGAGCTGGAGCAGATGCTGCACGACACTTCCCGCTTCCTCTCCACCCTCACCGACTGCGCCGCCGTGGTGGTGGGACCGCCCCACCAGGCCGCCAGCGTCCGCTCCGTGCAGGTGGTGGGGCTGGCGCCCCACGTGGCCCTAGTGGTGGTGGTGCTGTCCAACGGCGTGGTGGAGAAGTGCACCCTGGAGCTGGCCGACCAGCCCGGAAACGACCGCCTGGCCGCGGTCACGGCCCACCTGTCGGCCCATCTGGTGGGCCAGACCCTCAGCGCCATCGGCGACTTGGAGGTTCTGCCCACCACCGGTGACGTGGACACCGACGGCGTGGTCGCCGCCGCCCTGGCGTCGCTCGGGGGCGGGCATGATCACGAGATCGACCATGTGTTCGTGGGCGGAGCGTCGCGCATGGCGGCCGCCTTCGACACCGTGGAGACCGTGCGAGGCGTGCTCGCCATCCTCGAGCAGCAGCTCGTGGTGGTCACCTTGTTGAAGGACGTCATCGACAAGGGCCTGTCGGTGGCCATCGGCGCAGAGCACGGCAACCGGTCATTGTCTGAGTGTGCGGTGGTGGTGGCGCCCTACCAGCTGGGTGACGGCGGTGGCACGGTGGGCGTGGTGGGTCCCACCCGTATGAACTATCCCCACGCCCTGGCGGCCGTGGCCCTCGTGAGCCAGCGCCTGGGCCGCTACCTGAGCGAGGGCTGAGCGCTGCCCCGCGACTACTACGCGGTTCTCGGCGTCTCGCAAACCGCGAGCGACGACGAGATCAAGAAGGCCTACCGCCGCCTGGCCCGGGAGCTGCACCCCGACACCAATCCGGACAACTCCGCTGCCGCCGAGCGCTTCAAGGAGATCACCATCGCCTACGAGACCCTCCGCGATCCCGAGCGGCGGCGGCGCTACGACCGGTTCGGCCCCGACGGGGCGCGGGCCGGTGCCGGCGGCGATCCCTTCGGCGGCTTCGGTGCCGGCGGCGGCTTGGGGGATCTGTTCGACGCCGTCTTCGGCGGAGCGAGCCCCTTCGGCGGCGGCAGGAGCCGGCGGTCGGGCCCGCCGCGGGGTTCGGATGCCGAGGTGGCGCTGGACCTCGACTTCGGCGCCGCGGTGTTCGGCACCGAGGAGGAGGTGGGAGTCCGCCTGCCGCTGGCCTGCGACACATGCGAGGGCACCGGCGCCAAGGCGGGTACCCATGCCACCACTTGCTCACAGTGCGGGGGCGCAGGCGAGGTCAGCCAGGTCCGCCAGTCCCTACTGGGCCAGATGGTCAGCACCCAGCCGTGCGGGCGCTGCGGAGGGCTCGGTCAGGAGATCACGTCGCCCTGCTCCAGGTGCCACGGCGACGGCTTGGTGGTGGAGGAGCGAGCCCTGCTCGTGGAGGTCCCGGCCGGCGTGGACGACGGCACCACCCTGCGTCTCACCGGCCGGGGAGCGGCTGGCCCACGGGGCGGTCCCCCCGGGGACCTCTACGTTCACCTGCGGGTGCGCCCCCATCCGCGCTTCCGGCGGCAGGGCTACGACCTCGTACACGAGCTGCACCTGCCGGTGACCCAGGCCGCCCTTGGGGCGTCGCTCACCTTCGAGACCCTGGACGGCACCGAGGATCTGGTGGTCCCCCAGGGCACACAGACGGGCCGCAGCTTCCGCCTGCGGGGCCGAGGGGTGCCCCACGTCGATGGCCGAGGCCGGGGGGACCTGTTGGCAGAGGTGGTGGTGGACACGCCAACCGGCCTCACCGAAGCCCAGGAGCAGCTGTTGCGCCAGCTGGCTGCCGACCGCGGCGAGGACGTGGCCCCGGCCGACACCGGGATGCTGTCGAGGATCCGCAGCGCCTTCAAGTAGTCGGGTGCCCCGCGGTCAGGTGCCCGGCGGCTCGGCGCCGGAGGGAGATGTACGGGCGCCCGCGCCGGCGCTCCGCTCGTCCGCGGCCCATGTCTTCGTCGCCGATCCGGCGTCGCCCGTACTGGCCGAAGAGGAACGCCACCACCTCGAGCGCGTGCTGCGCCTGCGGCCAGGTCAGGTGGTCACGGTGGCCGACGGGTCCGGCGGGTGGCGTTGCTGCACTTGGCGGTCGGGTGGTGAATTGGAGCCTGCCGGCGATGTGATGGCGGCGCAGGCCCAGTCGCCCCCCGTGACCGTGGGCTTCGCCCTCACCAAGGGCGAGCGCCCCGACTGGGCGGTGCAGAAGCTCACCGAGGTGGGTGTTGACCGCATCCTTCTCCTGGAGACGGTCCGGTCGGTGGTGCGCCTCGGCGCCGACGCCGCAGAGCGGCGGGTGCAGCGCTGGCGGCGGGTGGCCCGGGAGGCAGCGGTGCAGAGCCGCCGGACATTCCTGCCGCAGGTGGTGGGGGTGGTTCCGCTGTCCGACGTCCTGGCCGACGCAGGGAACGAGCCGGGCCGCGCGGTGTGCCTGGCCGAGCCGGGCGGTGAGCCCCCGTCACTGAGCCGGCCCGTGGTGCTGGTAGGACCGGAGGGAGGCTGGGCACCCGAGGAGCTGGGGCAGGGCCTTCCCGCTCTGGGACTTGGACCGAGCGTGCTGCGCACCGAGTCGGCGGCCGTGGCCGCAGGATTGCTGCTGTGCTCCCTGCGAGCCGGAGTGGTGGCCCAAGGGCGCCACTGACGAAGGCGGTTTACCCTAGTTACCACTGTGAGTGGTCCTACCACGCCGGAATGTGGGAGGATATCCTGTGCGACATAGCGGGGGTGCATCGGTGGCGACAGAAGGCGACATGACGAGCAACTACGCGCAGAAGGTCGGCGAACGCCTGCGTGCGGTGCGGAAGCAGAAGAACCTCTCCCTGCAGGGCGTCGAGGCGGCGTCGGACCAGGAGTTCAAGGCCTCGGTGCTGGGCGCCTACGAGCGGGGTGAGCGGGCCATCTCCGTGCCCAGGCTCCAGCGCCTGGCCGACTTCTACAACGTGCCCGTCGACCAGCTCCTCCCCCGGGACGTCACCGGCGCTCTGGCGGCCCGGGGAGCGGCGGCCAGCGAGGCCGGTGCAAAGGAGGAGGAGGCCTCGTTCACCCCCGCGCCGGCGGCCGGTGGCCAGCAGGAGCGGGTCGCGGTGGACCTCACGGCACTCGAGACCAGCGAGGGCCCCGAGTCCGAGCTGCTACGTCGCTACCTCGGCATGATCCAGGTCCAGCGCCAGGACTTCAACGGCCGCATCATCACCATCCGAGACGAGGACCTGCGGGCGCTCGCCCTGCTCTTCAGCACGAACGCCGACGCTCTGCGCCATCGTCTGGACGACCTGGGGCTGCGCCACCACGCCTGAAGTCCTCGCTGTGCGCTCCGTTCACACGAGGCGGGCGGCGGCGAAGGCCAGGCCGGCCGCGGTGAGGGTGCTCCCGGAAACGCTTCCCACCAAGGCGAGGATGAAGGTGCGCTGCATCGAGCTCACCTCGGCGCGGAACGTGGCCAGGAGGCGGTGCTCGAGGGCGTCGAGCCTGAGGTCGAGGGAATCGAGGTCTCGCTTGGTGGCCACGTCGGCCCAACCGAGCGGTGGCAGGTGCTCCATCAAGGTGGCGGCCGCCTCGCTGCCGAGGGCTTCTCGGAGACGGCTGGAGCTCGTGCCGCGACTCCTCACTGATGCTCATGGCTCACCCTTGGGCGGCGGGTTTCAAGCCGGGCAGGGCCGGCGGCGGTGGCACGGTGAGAGACTGGGCGGGAAAGAGAAGGTCGGGGTTGGCGGGATCGGGGAGGCCGGATCGGTTGGCATCAACCAGCTCTCGCCAGTAGGGCCCGACCTCGGCGTCGGTCGCGGCGCGGCCCCACGCGTCGGCCAGCACCCGCTCGGCCACGGACCAGAAGTGGTCACCCGGCCGCACGGTCCAGGACCCGGGACCCGGACCTGGGCTCGTGGGCGCTGCTGCCTCCGGTGGCGCCGGCGCCTTCGGTGCTCCTGCCCGTGGTCCGGCTGCCTGCGATTCGGCTGCTCGGGGTAGGGCTGTGGTCGGCGTGGCTGTTGTCCGTGGCGCTGCTGTGGGTGCAGTCGACCGGTTGGCTTCCGACGACGCTGGCGCCGGCGTGGGTACCGGCTGGGAGGACGGTGGCTGAACCGGTTCGTCGGGGAGGCGACGCATGGTGATGGGGGGTGTCGTGGTCACTGCGGGAGCAGCGCCGGCTCCCGTTGTGCCGGCATCGTCGGGGAGGCGACGCATGGTCTCCGCGGCCGGGGGCGCCCCGGCCCCCGCCAGGCCGGGGTAGCCGGTGGCCACGAGGGAGAGGCCCGCAGCGGCGTTGGCCAGGCGCCGCACGAGGGGGACGGTCACCACGTCGACCGCCCTGACGAGCGCCGCCAGGCGGAGCAGGCGGGCCGCAACAGAGATGACGATCACGACCAGGAGATACCAGCCCAGAGCCAGCGCCAAGATCCTGAGGGCGGCGGAAGCGGCCTCGACTGGCTGGCGCTGTCCCATCCAGGCCCGGAGCTCGTCGAGCCCGGAGAGTGTCGGCGGCGCCAGGCGACCACCCATGACCGTGAGCATGATCACCATGGCCAGCACGAAGGCAAACCACGCCATCAAAGCCCCCCCAGCGCGCAAACGACCGGTCACCGGGTCACGTTCGGGTGGCCTGGAGGGCCCAGGCTCCCGAGGACCTCGAGCTCGTGGCAGCCGCTCCCGGCCCTCGGTGCGGCACGAACTTCCGTGGCAAGCTCGACCCGGGCAAGAGGCCGCTGTCCGCGCCCGTCTCGCGGACAAGCGGCTTCCTCGACCGACGGGGTGCTGCCCTCCTTAAGATGCACCTGAATGAGATAGCACCAAAGGACTCGAAGGGGCAACCTCGTCGCTGCTCGGGCCCTCGAAAGCGCGCTCTCAGCCCAGCAGAGCCAGGACCATCGAGAACTCGTCTGATGAGTCGGAGAAGACGGCCCCCAGGATGCCCACGACGATGACCAGTAGGAGGCCGGCTCCCCAGAGGCCGAGGTTCACCCAGGAGATGATCTTCGCAGCCGTCACGAGCCCTTCACCGGTCAGTGCCCCTCCGGAGCCTTCGATCTTGCGCCGGGCCCCGGGGCACATGAAGAGGGCCACGACAGCGGGGATGACGGGACAGATTACGAACGAGGCGATGGCTAGGACGAGGACGGTGATGGCGGTGCCCTCGGTCTGCGGAGTCGGTCGTTGGCTGTAGCCGCCATAGCCCCCCGGTGGCGGCGGGTAGCCCTGGGAGGGAGAAGGCGGGGGAGGACCGGGTTGCCAGCCGCCCGGCTGTCCTGACGGTCCTTCGGGTCCCGAGGGATAGCTCATGGCCAGGAAGCTAGCGCCAACAGGGCATTGAACTCGTCTCCATCGTCGAACATGGCGATCAAGGCGAAGATGACCACGAAGAAGATCGCCATCAGGGTGACCAGGGCGATGTTGACCCAGGAGATGGCCCTGGCTGCTTTCACCAATCCCTCGCCGGTGAGGGTGCCGTTCGACGCCTCGATGTTGCGCAAGGCCGAGGGACATAGACACAGGGCGACGATGGCCATGACCACGCCCACCCCGAAGACGACGAAGGACGAGACGGCCAGGATCAGCACCGCGATGGCCATGCCCTCGGTCTGGGCCTGACGTTGCGGAGGCCCGTAACCGTACTGAGGAGGGGGGGCGTAGCCCCAGGCGGGGGGAGGGCCGTAGCCGTAGGGGGGTTGTGGTGGGGGTGCCGGTGCCGGTGCCGGTGCGGGCACAGCTGAGCGTGACGGCTGCTCCCAGCGGCCGTGGGGAGGAGGCTCCTCAGTGCCTTCGCTGCTCATGGCACTCAGACGGCGAGCGCCAGGGCCATGGCCAGGCTGTAGTCGTAGGAGTCGTTGTCCCACCATCCGGCAGCGGCCCCGATGCCGATGACCACCAGGACCAGGGCCGTGAGGCCAATGTTGATCCAGGCCACGATCTTGGCCGCGGTGAGCATGCTCTCGCCCGTGAGCCTGCCTCCCGATGCCTCGATCTTGCGCCGAGCCGAAGGGCTCAGGGCGAGGGAGATGATGGCGGCGATGACGCCGATGCCGCACGAGAACGACAGGGGGAAGGACACGATGGCCAGCACCAGCACCACGATGGCCATGCCCTCGATTTGTGTGCGAGGAGCGCTGCTGTACGGGGCAGGAGCGGCGTAGCCGTACGGCGGCGGTTGAGGTGGGTAGCCGGGGGGCGGCGGTTGAGGTGGGTAGCCGTACGGTGGTGGAGGCGAGCCCCAGTTCGGCGGTTGGCCCCAGTGGGGCGGCGGTTGGCCGGGGGGCGGTTGGCCGGGGGGCGGCTGGGGAGGGGCAGGGGCGGGCTGGTCGGGCGGAGCTTGGTCGGATGGCTGCGGTTCCGAACCCTGGCCCGGCGGCGGGCGCTGGCCCTCCTCACTCATCCGTTCAGGCTATTGCGGGACGCGGGTGGGTGCCCTGGTCAGCAGGGGGGCCGGGGAGCCACCGCAGAGCCGGGAGCACCGGTGACGGCGGTGGCGGTGCCCGAGCCTGGACCGCGGCCCCGTCGACGATGCCGGGGATGGCCCTGGCGAACACGTAGTCCACCCGGCCACGTAGCACTACGCACACCTGGCCTGCGGAGGGCTCCACGCTCACGCCGTCTATGGTCACACCCCGCGGCGCCCGTGCGGCCAGCGCCTCGTCCACCACCAAGGCCGCTCGGTCGGCGTCGACCACGATGTCGCCGGGGGCGCCACCAGCCCCGCCCCCGGCCCCGTAGAAGCGCGACTCGGAGATGGCCGTGGACGCGTCGTTGGCTGCCGCCGCGGCGGCGCTGGTGAGCTCCCGCTGTCCCAAGAACGCTACGGAGAAGTCGACAGCGATCGCTCCCAGGATCACCAGCACCAGCACCGCGGCGGGTACCAACATGAGAACGGAGCCGCGCTCGCCCCGCCGATCGTGCCGGCCCTCAGGCACCGCACGCCGCCTTGCCGGGCAGACCACTGCGGTAAGGGTCGACCACCTCCGAGTGGCGAGCGGCCACGGTGAAACCGGCCCCGCCCCGGCCCAGCACCGGGATGGCGAGCAGGGGGACCCGGTAGCTCGCCTCGAGGGTCACTCGCGCGCACCGGTTGAACCCACCCTCGATGGACCGAAGGGCCAGGCGATCCACCTGGCGGCCGTGGCCACCGATGGCCTCCTCGGCGGCTCGTTGGGCGGCGGCAGCAGCCTCGGGTGCGGAGTGAGCCTCGACGTAGCTGCGGGTGGCCTCCCGAGCGGCCGAGGCGGCAGCCAGCTTGGCGTCCACCGCGGCCCAGGCGTTGACCACCATCAGCGTCCCGAAGACGAACACGAGCACGCCGAAGATGGCGCCCTCCACGCCTCCGACCTGTCCCGCCTCGTCCCGCACCCGGCCGGTCGGCTTCACCGCACGCGCTCCACGCGCACCGTGACCGTTCGCTCGATGTCCGAGAGGCCCACGCCACGCACCAGTGAGTGGGGCAGGAGCGTTGGGCGCGGCGCCTGCACGCGGAGTCGGACGGTCTCAGCGTCGTTCTCCCATGAGAACGCGGCCTTGTGTCCGTAGCGGCCGAGCTGGCTCCTCGCGCCGGCCTCGGCGTTGACCCGCCCCACGGCGCTGTCCCCGGCGTCCGCGCCCGCCAGCACCTTGGCTGCGTCATAGGTGGCCGCCGTGACGACCGAGGTGGCGTACAGGCCAACCAGGGTCTGCACTGCAAAGAGGAGCAGGACGAGGAAGACCGTGACGCCGGCCACGGTGGCGATGACCCCTGCGCCCCGCTCGTCCGGCCCGACGCCGTCCGGGTCAGCGGCCGATCTGGTTGATCTGGTCATTGACGTTGTCATTGGCGTCCGAGAGCGTGCCTTTGAAGAGCTGCCACATGAGGACGCCGAGGAACGCCATGACCAAGACGGCGATGGCGGCGGAGATCACCCCCTCGCCGGCCTCGTCCCTGCTGACACGCTGGAGCAGCGTGGCGCGGGCCACCTTCTGCCAGACGAACAACGCCAACATCTGGTCGCTCATCGTTCCCTCCTGTTACTTGACTTCCTTGCTTGGGCTTTGTTGCGTCTCATGTACCACCTAGGACCCCGAGAACATCCGCAGGGCCTCGATGAACGGAATGCAGAGGAAGATCACCCCCGGGACGAGGGTGGCAACGGTCACCGGGATCCAGACCTTCTGCTCCCGACGCTCCATGGTCTCCACGAGCTGCCGCTGCACATCCTTGCGGATTGCGCGCGCCTCGCCCGAGACGAGGCGGCCTAGATCGCCGGCCCCGCGGTCGAGGGCGAGTACGGGCACGAGCCGGTCGAGGGCGTCGACACGTGCCACGGCCGCCCACTCTCGCAGTGCCTCAAACTCCGACAGGCCCTGGAGCATCCGTCTGGTCACCCGCTCCAGGTCTCGGGAGCACACGCCCTGACCTCGGGCGGCGAGGCGGTTCAGGGCCGCCCCCAGCGAGAAGCCGGCTGACAGGAGCATGGCCAGCTGCTCGCTGAGCACCGGCAGCTCCAGGAACAGTCGTCGCTGCCAGCGGGCCGACGCCGAGGCCACCTTCTGCTCGAGGACCAGGAAGGCGAGGACGGGGGCTCCCAGCAGCGCCAGCACGACGAGCGGGCCGGGCAGGCCGAGCGAGAAGGAAGCCAGCGCGGCCGCGCCTATGCCGACGACGCTCCATCCCACCTGGCGGACCCGGAAGGCGGTGACGTCGAGAGGCGAATGGATGCGCTCCAGGCGCACGGCCAGCTCTCGCTCACGCCGAAGAGGCGGGCCACCCGTTCGCCGACGGTGGAGGACAGCGGCCCCACGACCTGCCGGAAGGACTCGACCGAGAACGGTCCGCTGTGCACCCTTCCCGGCGAGCTGCCGGAGGTGTAGGGACGCAGGCGGGCCACCAGAGGCGGGCGGGTGAACCATCGGAACTGGGAGAGCAGCAACGTGGCGCCTACCCAGAGGACCATCCCCGAGAGCACGAACAGCCTCATCGGCCCCCGTCCTCCACGCTCCGTCGCTCAGCCATGGAAGACCCGCTCCTCCTCGGGAAGCTTCATGAGGCGACCGGCCCAAACCCAGCAACCGCCCACGCACGCCAGGCCGGCGGCCACGGCCAGCTGGCCCATTGCCGTCTGGTAGGCGTGGCGGCCCGTGCCGATGGACAGGCCGGCCAAGGTCATGCCCAGGGGCACGACCAGCACGAACCACCGCGCGAAGCGCACGCCCGCCTGCTTGGCTCGGGCGTCCTTGCGGCCGTGCAGATCCTGGAGCCGGTCCTCGATCAGGGCCGCCAAGCGGCCGTCGAGGTTGGACCCGCCCACCTCGTGGGCGACCAGCAGCGTCTCCAGCGTGGCGTCGGCGCTGGCGTCGGCCAGGCGGTCCTTCAAAGTGGCGACGGTGCGGGCGAAGTCCGTCGACAGGCGCCACTCCCGCTCGCCTGCGGCGAATGCCGGGCGCAGCTCCTCGGGCCCTCGCCGGCCGACCTCGAACAGGGCCTGGGGGATGGAGCGCCCTACGGAGCCGGTCTGTATGCGGATCTCCTCGATCATGCGGGGCCACGTCTCCCGAGCTTCGGCCCTGCGCCGCTGGCGACGGGAACGGTAGGAGGTGACGGGCAGGGTGGAGGCGAAGGCGGCCGCGACGAGCGTGGGTAGGAAGCCGCCGAAGAGTGCGTAGGCCAGTGCCGAGCCCAGCAGCACCAGGGCCAGCGTGACGGCCACGAACTCCTTCGTCTCCACGTCCTCCAAGCCGGCCTGAGCCAGCCAGTCCGCGGCCCGACGCCGGGGCGCCTCGCGGCTGACCGCCGGGCCGAGGCCCACTCCCTGCCATCCGAACGCCACCGCGGTGTAAACGAGGAACACGCCGTAGGCGCCCATCAGGGCGAGCAGCAGCCCCATCAAGGCGGGTTCATCGGCGAGGGTTCATCGGCGAGGGACTCACAGCTTGGGAAGGGCCCATCTGGTCCCGGCGGCGCCGGCCGTGGATGTGGCGGCGGCTCGGTGGTCGCCGGAGAGCAGTTGGCGAACGTCGAAGCCGGCTGTCTCCAGGGGGCGGGCGGCGCGCACGGGCACATTGGTGGACCAGGTGAGTGGGGCGTCGAGGCGCTCCCGCCGGAAGAGCTCGGTGACGGTGAAGGCGGTCGAATCGGGCCCGGTCTGGAGATCCTCGACGGCCGTGACCTCAGTCACCTGTACGTGCTCGCCGATGCGGGCGCAATGCACGACGAGGTCGACGGACTCGCTCACCAGGGAGCTGAGCGCCGACATGGGCAGTTCGTTGGAGGTCTCGGCCAGCTGGCAGATGAATCGGAGGCGGGTGAGGGCTTGGCGAGCCGAGCCGGCATGGATGGTGGTGAAGCCCTTGACGCCGGACGACAGCGTGAGCAATAGAGGCAGCGCCTCGCGGTCTCGAACCTCGCCCACGATGGCGATGTCGGGCGCCATCCGCAGGAAGCCCGCCACCAGCCGGCGCAGGTCGACCTCCTTTCGGTCGCTGCGGGCGGGGCGAGTCTGCATGTGGGCGACGTTGGGCAGGGGGATGTCGGCCTCGAACACCTCCTCGGCGATGACGACCCGGAGACTCGGGTCGAGCTCGGCGGCACAGCAGGAGAGCAGCGTGGTCTTTCCCGAGCCCGGCGCTCCCGAGAAGACGATGGACAGGCGGGCGGCAACGCACGCCTGAAGGAACCGGGCCACGGTGCGGTCGAGCATGCCCCGGCCCACCAGCTCGTCCAGGGAGTGGTAGGCGACGCCGGTGAA
>JALYGF010000064.1 GCA_030777325.1 Actinomycetota bacterium
GAGCGGGTCGGGGCCCTCTCGGCCGAGGTGGCCGAGGTGGCCGCCGACCTGCGGGCCGCCGCCGACGCGATGGAGGAGGACCCGGAACGCCTGGCCGAGGTGCGGGTCCGGCGGAGCCTGCTGCACCACCTGGCCCGCAAGTACGGGCCTTCACGGGGTATGCGTGCGTCGGGTGCGCCTGGTTCGGTGGGCGACGTCATGGCCTTCGGCGAGGAGATGCGCGCCCGCCTGGGCACGCTCGAGTCCTACGCCGAGCGGGCTGCGGCACTCGAGATAGAGCGCCAGGAGGCCGTGTCCCGGCTCAGGGAGGCAGCCGCCGCGGTGGGAGGCGCCCGCCGCCGGGCGGCCCCCCTGCTGGCGGCCTCGGTGGAGTCACACCTGCGGGAGCTGGCCATGCCCGAGGCTCGCCTCGAGGTCCAGGTGGGCAGCGGCTCCCACAACCCGGCTGAGACGGCCGGTGACGCCGTCACCTTCCTACTCGGCGCCAACCGCGGAGAGCCCGCCCTGCCGCTGGCGCGGGTGGCGTCCGGTGGTGAGCTGTCGCGCGCCATGCTCGCGGCCCGCCTGGTGCTCGGCCGGCGAGCGTCGCCCGACGCCTGGCCGCCCACCGTGATCTTCGACGAGGTCGACGCCGGGGTCGGAGGACAGGCCGCCCTGGCCGTGGGGCGATCCCTCGCCATGCTCGCCGGCGCCGGCACCGCCGGGAGCGCCGGAGCCGATGGCCAGCAGGTGCTGGTGGTGACCCACCTGCCCCAGGTCGCGGCCTACGCCGACCACCAGGTAGCCGTCCGAAAGAGTGAGCGGGCCGGGCGGACGCTCGCCGAGGCCCGCGTGGTCGAGGGTGATGCGCGGGTCTTGGAGCTGTCGCGCATGCTCTCGGGCCGGCCCGAGAGCCCTGCGGCGCGCGGCCACGCCGAGGAGCTGCTGGCGGTCGCCGCCAGGGAGCGGGGCCGGCACCGTTGACGGGGCCAGAGTGACGGCGCGGAAGGCAGCCGAGGTCGCCCCGGACGCGCCGGTCCCCAAGGGCAGGGAAGTGGCGGTGACGTCGGGACCAGCCCGCATCGACCGTCGCACCAAGAACCTCACGAGCCGCCTCCAGGCCGGAGACGTCGCCATCATCGACCACGAGGACTTGGACCGCCTGGCCGCCGAGGGCCTCGTGCAGCAGCGAGTGGCGGCGGTGGTGAACGTGGCCCGTTCCCTGTCGGGGCGCTACCCGAACGTGGGCCCCCTCCTCGTGGCCGCCGCCGGCATCCCCCTGATCGACGGCGTGGGCCCCGATGTGATGGAGCGGGTGGCGGAGGGCCAAACAGTGCGTGTGGAGGGCGAGGAGGTGTGGCTCGACGGAACCGTGGTGGGCAGCGGTGTCCGCCAGGACCTCCAGTCGCTCGAGCGCGACTACGAGGCCGCCAAGCAGGCGGTGGGCGACGAGTTGGAGCGCTTCGCGTCCAACACCCTCGAGTACATGCAGCGAGAGCACCACCTGGCCTTCGACACGCCGGACGTCCCCGACCTCGACGTGGACATCAAGGGCCGCCACGTGCTGGTGGTGGTGCGAGGCAACGACTACCGGGAGGACCTGGCCACGCTCCGCAGCTACGTGCGTGAGATGCACCCTGTCCTCGTGGCCGTCGACGGGGGCGCCGACGCCCTCCTGGAGTTCGGTTTCCGACCCCACGTCATCATCGGCGACTTCGACTCCGTGTCCACCGAGGCCCTACACAGCGGCGCCCAGCTCGTGGTGCACGCCTACCCCGGAGGCGAGGCCCCCGGTGCCGCCCGCCTGGACGCTCTGGGCCTGGCCTACACCACCTTCGAGGCGGGCGGCATGAGCGAGGACGTGGCCATGCTCCTGGCCTACGAGAAAGGGGCCCAGCTCATCGTGGCCGTCGGCTCCCACGGATCCATGGTGGAGTTCCTCGCCAAGGGGCGCTCGGGCATGGCGTCAACCTTCATCACCCGCCTCAAGGTGGGCCAGCTCCTGGTGGACGCCAAGGGCGTGAGCCAGCTGTACCACAACAGGCTCCGCAAGCGCGACGTGCTCCTCTTCCTCCTGGCGGTGACGGCGTGCTTCGTGGTGGTGGGTGTGGCCTTCGTCCCCCGCGTGTACTTCGAGAGCGTCTGGCTCCTCGTGCGGGAGGTGCTGCGCTCCATCACCCATTGAGGTTTTCGAGCTCGCCGCCATGGTCAACTTCCGATTCCACCTCGTGTCCCTCACCGCCGTCTTCCTGGCCCTGGCGGTCGGCATCGGGCTGGGTGCCACAGTGGTCGACCAGGCGACCGTGGACGTCCTCCAGCGGCGGCTCGACGGCGTCTCCCAGCGCGTCGACCGCACCGACGGCGAGAACCGGCGCCTGGGCGACGACCTTGGCCGGTGGTCGAGGTTCGCCGACGAGGCCGGCAACGAATCGGTCGAAGGGCGCCTGGCCGAGGTCCCGGTGGTCGTCGTGGGTGTGGAGGGCACCGATCGGGGTCCCGTGGAGGCGCTCCAGGCGTCGCTGGTGGCGGCCGGTGCCCAGTACCAGGCCACTTTGTGGCTCACGTCCAAGCTGCGCCTGGACAAGCCCGAGGACGTCGCCGCTTTGGCCCAGATCGCGGGCAGCACCGCCCGGGCGCCCGACCCAGTTCGCCAAGCGGCTGTGGCCCAAGTGTCGTCCAGCCTGGCCGCCGGGAACGCGGCCGTCCTCCTCCGTGCCATGCGAGACGCCGCCTTCTTGGACGTCGAGGCGCCGGCGAGCGACGACGCTGCGCTGGACGGCCTGTTGCCGGCGACGCGCTTCGTGGTGGTTTCGAGCGCCGAGGCCGAGGTGGCCAACGACCAGCTGGCGGTTCCCTTCGCAGCCCAGCTGGCCGGTGCCGCTCGGGCACGGGTGGTGGCCGCCGAACCGGGCAAAGATCCGCAGGGACGGGACCAGCCGGGGCAGCGGGCCGTCTTCGTGGGACCGCTGCGTGAGAACGCGTCGGTGGCCAGCCTGCTCTCCACGGTGGACACGCTCGAGGACTTCAGGGGGCGCTTCGCCACCATCTACGCCCTGAGGGACCTGGGCCGGGGGAAGGTGGGCCATTTCGGCGTGGGGCCGGGCGCCACCAGCCTCGTACCCCAGACCGCCTCGTGAGCCCCGCTGGCGGCGCGCCGAGCCTGGGCACGGCCACCGTGCCTAGCCCCGAGCCGGGCCCCGTGGTCGCCCTGGTGGCGGCCCATGACATGGCCGCCTCGGTGGGCCCCACGGTCGCCGCCCTCCGGTCACTGGCCCAGGTGGACGACGTGCTGGTGATCGACGACGGCTCCGGCGATGGGACCGGCGAAGCAGCCTTGGCCGCAGGGGCCCGAGTACTCCGGCTGCCGGTCAACGAGGGCAAGGGCGGCGCCGTGCGAGCGGGTGTGGCCGCCACCCCCGACGCCGGCGTCTACCTCCTGGTGGACGCCGACGTAGGCGCCAGCGCCGGCATGGCAGAGCGCCTGCTTCCTCCGGTGCTGGAGGGCGACGCCGACCTGGCCGTTGGCGTGCTGCCCGGTGCCGGCGGCCGCGGTGGCCTGGGCCTGGTACGGCGCCTTGCCGCCGCGGGAATCCGCCTGGCCACGGGCGCCGATATCCGGGCGCCCCTTTCCGGGCAGCGGGCCGTCCGGGCCGGCCTTCTCCGTCAGCTCCCGTTGGCCGAGCGCTTCGGCCTGGAGACGGCCATGACCATCGACGCCCGACGGGCGGGCGCCGCCGTGGTAGAGGTCGACGTGGACATGGAGCACCGCCACAGGGGCCGGTCCGTGGTGGGGTTCGGGCACCGGGCCCGCCAGGGTGCCGACATCGTGCGCGCCCTGTGGCCCCGCCTGACCAGCGCCGGGCAGCGAATGGCGGCCATCGTCGCCGTCTTCGTCCTGCTGGCCACGGCCGCGGTGTGGTCCGGGAGGCGTGTGGCGCCGCTGGGCACGCCGCTGGCCGCCAAGTCCCAGAAGGTGGTCCTGCTCGGCGTGCCGGGCCTCAGCCTGGACCAGCTCGGAACGGGGACCATGCCCAACCTCGACGCCCTGGCAGCTCGTGGGGCATCGGGAGCGGCCGCGGTGCGAACGCTCTCCGACCGGCCTTCGACCGCCGAGGGCTACGCCACTCTCGGAGCGGGTGCCAAGGTCCGGGTGGACGCAGGCGCGCAGGCCCTACCGGAGCAGAGCACTCCCTCCGGCAGGATCGTGGTGCCCGATGTGGAGGGCACCATCCGCCTCAACGAGCGCCGGCACGTGTCCAGCCTTCCGGGCGCTCTGGGCGATGCCCTGCACCGCGCCGGCCGGCGTACGGCCGTGATCGGCAGCGGCGCGGTGGCGCTCATGGACTCAAACGGATCGGTCGACGCCGGGCGAGTGGACCCCGAGCTGGGAGCAGACCCCGTGGCGGTGGGCCGTGAGCTGGCCGCCGTGCTCGATCGAGCCGACGTCGTCCTGGTGGGATTGAGCGACGTCGGGGCGCGGGGGGCGGACGCCCTGGCATCGGCCGACCAGACCGTGCGCCAGGTGGCCGATGTTGCCGGCGGTGGCGCCCTCCTCTTGGTGGTGTCGGTCTCCCCACCGGGAGAGGACTGGGGCCTCACGCCCATGGTCGCCGTCAGCGGGGGTCTGTCCCCCGGACAGCTGCGCTCCCCCTCCACCCGCCGCCCGGGGCTGGTCACCTTGACCGACATAGCCCCCACGGTGCTGGAGGCGCTCGAGCTCGAGGTGCCCGAAGGCATGGTGGGCCACGCCCTGCGGTACCGCTCCGGAGCGGCCGAGCTCGGGCTGCTGCGAAGCATCGAACGCAACGCCGCCCTCCGCGAGGACCTCTACTCCCGTGTCCTCTACGGGTTCATCGCCGCCCAGGCGGTCGTGTACCTGCTGGCCATCCTGGGCTTGCGGGTCGGCGTGCTCGGGCGTGGGCCCTCCGGGCGCGCCGACCGCGTGCTGCGCCTGCTCGTGCTGGCCTTCGCCGCCTGGCCCCTCAGCACCTTCGCGGCGTGGGCCGTGCCCGGCGTGGCCCGGCTGGGGGGCTGGGTGATCCTGTACCTCCTCGCCGTCGACGCCCTCATCGTTGCACTGGCGGCGCGCTCCCGCCGCCATCCGCTCTCCTCGTTGGCGTGGATCTGCGCGGCGACGCTCACCGTGCTCACAGTCGACGTGGCCACCGGCGCCCGCCTGCAGCTCTCGAGCTTCCTCGGCTACTCGGGCCCCTACACCGCAGGGCGCTTCTCCGGCTTCGGGAACACCGCCTTCGCCGCTCTGGCCTCCAGCGCCATCGTGGTCGCCGCGTTCCATCTGCACCGGGCCGCTCGCCGAGCGGAGGCACTGGTGACCGTGGCATGCCTGCTGGCACTGGTGCTCCTGGTCGACGGTGCCCCGTGGCTCGGCTCCGACGTGGGGGGCATCCTCACGCTGGTCCCGGTGTTCGGCCTGGCGTTCGTGGGCTGGGCCGGCGGGCGCCTGTCGTGGCGCACCGTGGTCGTGGCCGCGGCGGGGACAGTGGCGGCGCTGGCCCTCGCCGTCGGAATCGACGTCCTCCGGCCCCCCGACGCGCGTACCCACCTGGGCCAGCTGGCGGCTCGGGTAGGGGAGGATGGCCTCGACCCGATGGTCACGACCATCGCCCGCAAGCTGGCGGGCAGCCTCCGCACCTTCGGATCGCCGTGGTCGTGGACCATCCCGGTGATCACCCTCTACGGCCTCTACGTGCTGGTCCGCGCCCGGGGTCTGCCCGAGCTGCTGGCGAACCGCTCCCCGCTGCGGGTCGGGGCCATCGCCATGGTGGCGGCGGGGCTGCTCGGTTGTCTGGTCAACGACTCGGGCGTGGTGGTGACGGCGGTGGTCTTCGTCTACGTCGCCCCCTTCCTGACCCTGTTGGTCCTGCACCGTTCCGCCGAGCCCATCCTGCTCGCCCCCGGTACAGCGCGGACAGGGCCCGAAGACGGCTCGGTGTCGGACCCCTTGCTGCTACGCCGGTGAGCGTCGTCCTCGCCGTGGTCGCCGGCTACCTGGCCGGGCGCCTGTGCTGGATCCTGCTGCGGCCCACCTGGGCGGCCCCCACCTTGATGCGCCAGAACTACCGAGGCCATACCGTGGCAACCGCCGCCGGCGTTGTGCTGCCGCTGGCGCTGGTCGTCGTGGAGGGAGGCCGGGCGGTGGCCAGTGCCGCGGGCGTGGGCGGCCAGAACGGCATCAGTCAAGGGCGCGCTGCGGTCGTGGTCGCCGCCCTGGGCATGGGTCTGCTGGGAGCCGTCGACGACCTGGCTGCTCCCGGAGAAGCCCGGGGCTTTGCCGGCCACCTGCGCGCCCTCACCGGCGGGCGCCTGACAGCCGGAGGGCTCAAGCTTCTCGGTGGCGCGGCGGTGGCGCTCATAGCGGTTGCCGTCGCCTCCCCTGCCGCCGGCGCTGCCGACTCCGCCGGGTTCGCTTCCACCAGCCGGCTCCTGGCCGACGCCGCCGTAGTGGCGCTGGCCGCCAACCTCGGCAACCTCTTCGACCGTGCACCGGGTCGAGCCATCAAGGCGGGCATGGCGTTGTTCCTGGTGCTCGCCCTGGCCACCATGGGAGCCGTCGAGCTCACCGGCGCGGCGGTGGTGGTGGGGGCAGCCGCCGCCCTGCTCGTCGACGACCTCCACGAGAGGCTCATGCTCGGCGATACGGGGGCCAACGTGCTCGGTGCCGTGGTGGGCCTGGGCGTCGTGCTGGCCTGCTCGCCGGGGACGCGCCTCGTTGTGCTGGTCGTGCTGGCGGCGTTGAACCTGGCCAGCGAGCTGGTGTCCTTCAGCCGGGTCATCCACGCCGTCCCGCCGCTGCGCGCCCTCGACCGCGCCGGTCGCCCCCGCATTGGCTAGGGCGGTCCCAGAGCCCACTCCGGCGCTGGGGTACGGTGAGAACCCGTGACCAAGCACATCTTCGTTACGGGGGGAGTGGCCTCGGCTCTGGGCAAGGGCCTCACGGCCTCCTCGCTCGGACGTCTCCTCAAGGCCAGGGGCCTGCGGGTCACCATGCAGAAGCTGGACCCCTACATCAACGTGGATCCCGGCACCATGAACCCGGTAGAGCACGGCGAGGTCTTCGTCACCGACGACGGGGGCGAGACCGACCTCGACCTCGGACACTACGAGCGCTTCATCGACGAGGCCCTGCACCGCGACTCCAACGCCACCACCGGGTCCATCTACCGCTCGGTCATCGCCAAGGAGCGCCGGGGCGACTTCCTGGGCAAGACGGTCCAGGTCATCCCCCACGTCACGGACGAGATCAAGGAGCGAATCCGCCGCCTGGCCACCGACGACGTGGACGTGGTGATCACCGAGGTCGGCGGCACGGTGGGCGACATCGAGATCCTGCCGTTCCTCGAGGCCATCCGCCAGTTCCGCAACCTGGGCCGGGAGAACGTCTGCTACATCCACCTCACCCTCGTGCCCTACCTGGCCACCAGCGGCGAGCAGAAGACCAAGCCCACCCAGCACTCGGTCACCGAGCTGCGCAGCCGGGGCGTGCAGCCCGACGTGATCGTCTGCCGCTCGGCCCAGCCCATGTCGGAGGGGCTCAAGCGCAAGGTTTCCCTCCTCTGCGACGTGCCCACCCGGGCAGTGGTGAGCGCCGTGGACACCGACAACATCTACGAGGTGCCCCTCGTGCTGCACCTCGAAGGCCTCGACGACGAGGTGTGCCGCCTGCTGAATCTTCCCGGGGAGCCGGACCTCAGCGAGTGGGAGGGCCTGGTGGAGCGGGTCGAGGCGGCCACCGTACCGGTGCGCATCGGGCTGGTGGGCAAGTACGTGCTGGCCGACGCCTACCTCTCGGTGGTGGAGGCGCTGCGCCACGCCGGCTTCTCCTGCGGAGCCAAGGTCGAGATCGACTGGATCCAAGCCGAGGAGGTCACCGGCCTCCTCGCCGAGGGTCGGCTGCGTGACCTCGACGGCATCGTCATCCCCGGCGGCTTCGGCGAACGCGGCATCGAGGGCAAGGTGGCCGCCGCCGGCTTCGCCCGCGAGCACCAGGTCCCCTGCCTCGGGCTCTGTCTCGGCCTGCAGGTGATGGTGATCGAGTTCGCCCGCAGCGTCGCGGGCCTGGAGGACGCAAACTCCCGGGAGTTCAACGGGTCCTCTCCCAACCTGGTCATAGACCTCATGGACGAGCAGCGGGAGGTCGTGGACATGGGCGGCACCATGCGCCTGGGCTCCTATGTGGCCCGGCTCGCCCCGCACTCCCAGGTGGCGCGCGCCTACGGCGACACCGTGGTCTACGAGCGGCACCGGCACCGCTATGAGGTCAACCCCCGTCATCGGAGCCGCCTCGAAGCCGGTGGACTGGTGTGCTCGGGGACGTCTCCCGACAACCGCCTCGTGGAGTTCATCGAGCTTCCCGGCCACCCATGCTGGATCGGGACCCAGGCCCACCCCGAGTTCAAGAGCCGTCCCAACCGTCCCCACCCCCTGTTCAGCGAGCTCGTGGGCGCGGCGCTGGAGCGTGCACGGGGCAGGGCACCTCGACTCATCGACGTCTCCGAGGTCCCCGCCGTCCCCTCGCCTCTGGGCAGTCCCACCGCCAGTCCCACCCGATCCCCGGCGTGACGGGGTTCCGAAAGCTCTCCGAACGCCGCATCTGGGGGGGCCACGTCATCGACGTGGCCGTCGGCTGCTTCGCCGACCCCGACGGCGGTGAGTTCGAGCGAGAGCTGGTGCACCACCCGGGCGCCGTCTCCGTGGTCCCGTACCTGGACGACCAGCGGTCCGTCGTGCTGCTCCGCCAGTACCGCGCCTCCATCGACGCCGAGCTGTTGGAGATCCCCGCCGGCAAGCTCGACGTGGAGGGAGAGGAACTGGAAGCCACGGCCCGCCGGGAGCTGGAGGAGGAGGTCGGCCTGCGGGCCGGACGCCTGCACAAGCTCGCCGAGTTCTACAACTCTCCCGGCTTCTCCGACGAGCACTCGGTGGTCTATCTGGCCCAGGACCTCGAGCACTGCGACACGGACCTCCAGGGAGTGGAGGAGGAGCACATGAGCGTGGAGCACGTGGCGCTCGACGACGTTCCCGGGCTGATCGCGACGGGTCAGATCACCGACGCCAAGACCATCATCGGCCTCTCGCTGGCCCGGGAGGCGCTGGCCTGAGCGAGGGCGGCCCCTCCCGGGTCTGGTACGGCGTAGCCGCCGCAGTCATCGCCATCGGTGTGATCGTCGCCGTGACGCTGGTGTTCTCCGCGGTCAGCGACGTCGTTCGTCCCGTGACCCGCTTCACGTCCGACCGGCCGGTGGAGGCGGACCTCCGGGCCGGTGCCAACCGCACCATCTACGGCGGCGGCCTGGCGAACGCCGGGCCGTCGACCCGGCCGGAATGCCGGGTTGCCGACGTGGTGACCGGAGAGGAGGTGCCGACGTCGCCTGCCGGTCTGGTCACCCTGACGCTGGGGAGCGACGAGTATCAGTCGCTGGTCCATTTCAGGATCGAGCGGGACGGTCGCTACCGCATCACGTGCGCCAATGGACGCGACAGGCCGGTAGCCATGGCCGTCGGTCCCCGCCTCCGAGTTCTCCGGAGCGCCGGGCGTGTCTTCGGCGCGGCTGGCGCCGTCATCCTGAGCGCCGTGATAGCCGTCCCCCTCATCGCCGTCACCGCCGTGAAGCGACGCGAGGACCACCGCCGGAGCCAGGCCCAGGCCCGGAGCTGAGCGCCCTCTCCGACCGGTACGGTGGCCCGGTGATAGTCGGCGTCCCGGCTGAGACCAAGCCGGGGGAGAACCGCGTGGCCATCACCCCCGACGGTGTCCGCGAGCTCACCGCCCACGGGCAGCACGTCGTCGTCGAGCGTGGAGCGGGGGACGGCTCGGCCATTCCCGACGCCGACTTCGCCGCTGCGGGCGCCTCCCTCTCGAGCGCGGAAGAGGCGTGGGGCGCGCAGTTGGTCGTCAAGGTCAAGGAGCCCCAGGAGGGGGAGTATCGCCACCTGCGGGCCGACCAGGTGCTCTTCACCTACCTGCACGTCGCCGCCTATCCCCAAGTGGGACGGGCGCTGCTGGCGGCGGGCACCACTGCTCTGGCCTACGAGACGGTGCAGTTACCAAGCGGCGCCCTTCCCCTGCTCGCCCCCATGAGCGAGGTGGCGGGGCGCCTGGCCGCGCAGATCGGAGCGCACTACCTGGAGCGACCCAGCGGCGGCCGGGGAGTCCTCCTCGGCGGCGCTCCGGGCGTGCGGCCGGCCCGCATCGCGGTCCTCGGCGCCGGCAACGTGGGTTGGAACGCGGCATGGATCACCCAGGGCATGGAAGCCGAGGTCTGGCTCCTGGACAAGGATCTCGACCGGCTCCGCTTCGTGGACCAGATCCACAAGGGCAGGATCCTCACGCTGGCATCGAACCGCGGCACCGTGGAGCGGGCCGTGGCGGAGGCCGACCTCGTCATAGGGGCCGTGCTGGTGCCGGGCGGGCGCTCGCCGGTGGTGGTCACCGAGGAGATGGTGAGGACCATGAGGTCCGGCTCGGTGATCGTGGACCTGGCCGTGGACCAGGGCGGCTGCATACAGACCACGAAGGAGACCACCCACGCCGATCCGGTGTTCCAGGCCTTCGGTGTCACCCACTACGCCGTGGGCAACGTTCCCGCCGCCGTCCCCCATACGTCCACCTATGCGCTGACCAACGCGACCCTGCCCTACGTGTTGGAGGTCGCCGAGCGGGGGCCGCTCGGCGCCGTCCAGTCCGACCCAGCCCTGCGCTCGGGCGTCACCACCGTGGGGGGCACGGTAACCAACCCGGCGGTGGCCCAGGCACTGGGCTTGGCCACGGTGGATCCTGTCGTGTGCCTGGAAGGAAGCGCCGCCTAGTAACATCGCTCTTCCATGGCCAGTGATGCTCCCGTCGACACGCGCGCGCTCCTTCAGCAGGAGCGCGAGGCGCTTCGCCACCAGCTCGAGGAGCTGGGCTTCGGTGGTGGGGGCGGCGGGCTGAGCTACGACGCCAACTTCGCCGACACCAGCCAGGTCACAGCCGAGCGTGGAGAGGCCGAGGCGCTGGCGGGAAGCCTGCGAGAGGCCCTCGACGAGGTTGAGCATGCCCTGGTGAAGCTCGATCAGGGCACCTACGGCGTGTGCGAGCAGTGCCAGCGGCCCATCAACGTGGCTCGACTGGAGGCCATGCCCGCGGCCCGGCTCTGCATCGACTGCGCGTCACAGCGCTGACCCAACCGGACGGCTGAGTGCAACCGTCGGAGCCGGCGCGCCCGACCCGCGAACCCATGAGCCGCCGGCAGGTGGCGATCCTGGTGGGCCTGGGGGCGGTCCTGCTCTACCTGCTGCTCCGCAGGGACATCCTCACCGAGGACAAGGTGGTCTTCTTCGCCGTCCTGTTCCCGTCGGTGATCGTGCACGAGATCTCCCACGGTGCGCTGGCGCTGGCCTTCGGCGATCAGACGGCCAAGGAGGCGGGCAGGCTCACCCTCAACCCCCTCCCGCACATCGACCCCTTCGGCACCATCATCCTTCCCGCCCTGCTCCTCATCACCACCGGCACCGCCTTCGGATGGGCCAAGCCCGTGCCCGTCGATCCCGGGCGCCTTCGCCATCCTCGAAACCAGACCGTGCTGGTGAGCTTGGTGGGGCCGGCGGTCAACATCGCCATCGCCGTGGCCGCCGCCCTGGTGATCCGTTCGTTCCAGGTGCACCCGGACGACTCACTCGCCATCCGGGTGGTGTTCGTGCTTGGGATCGTGAACGTCGTGCTGGCCGCCTTCAACCTCATCCCCATCCCGCCTCTGGACGGATCGGCGGTCGTGGAACGGGCCCTGCCCGACCGGCTCTGGCCGGGCTACCTGCGCTTCCGCCAGTTCTCGATGCTCATCCTGCTCGGTTTGGTGCTGCTCCTGCCCGGGTCGCTCTCGTTCGTGTTCGACCCGGCCATAGACCTCTGGCAGCGCCTCATCGGGTGAGCGGCCGGATGAGAGGCGCCCGTGCCCTCCACCTCGCGCACCGCTTCGTCGGGTCCCTGCTTCCCGGTGAGCCGGCGCCTTCGGACCGGGCCTGGGTCGCGACCAACCTCTCCGAGGACGAGATGGTGCTGTGGGGCCGGATGAGCGCGGCCGACCGCCGTCACGCCGTCGGGGTGGCCCGCCGAGTCCAGCAAGCCCTCGGCGACGACGCTGCCCGACCGGTGATCGCCGCCGCCCTCCTCCACGACGTCGGCAAGGTGGTCTGCGGCCTGGGGACGTTCGGCCGGGTCATGGCCACGGTGGCCGCCATGACCTCGATGGCCGGCTCCGACCGGTTGCCGGCGCGCTTCGGCCAGTACCTCGCCCACGATCGACTGGGTGGCGACCTTCTCGAGCAGGCGGGCAGCGATCCCCTCACCGTGGCCTGGGCCCGCGATCACCACCGCCCGTCCGAAGGTTGGACCGTGCCCGCTGCCACCGGACGGGCGCTCAAGGCTGCCGACGACGACTGAAGGCCTTAGGTCGGCTCAAGCCTGGGGCGGCGCCAGCAGGCCGGCGGCGTCCTTGGCCCTGGCCAGCGTGACGCTGGCCACCGCCCGGGCCTTGGCCGCGCCCTTCTCCAGCAACGCCGCTGTTCCCCCTGGATCACCGGCCAGCTCCCGGTACCGCTCCTGAACCGGGCGAAGAAGCTCGATGACGGCCGCCGCGGTGTCGGCCTTGAGCGGCCCGTACTGCCTGTAACCGGTGGCTACCTCCTCGGGCGTGCGTGACGTCGCCGCGCCGAGGATGGCCAGCAGGTTGGAGACGCCGGGCTTGGCCTCGGGGTCGTAGCGGACCTCGGACTCGGTGTCGGTGACGGCCCGCTTCACCTTGCGCTCGATGTCGGCCGGCGAATCGAGCAAGAGCAGCGTGCCCTGCACCGAGGCCGACGATGCGGACATCTTCCTGGTCGGTTCCTGCAGGTCCTTGACCCGGGCCCCGACCCTGGGGACCGAAGCCTCCGGAACCACGAAGACGTCGCCATAGCGGCCGTTGAAGCGAAGGGCTATGTCGCGGCACAGCTCGAGGTGCTGGCGCTGGTCCTCGCCCACCGGCACCAGGTCGGCGCCGTAGATGAGTATGTCCGCAGCCATGAGCACGGGGTAGGTGAACAACCCGGCCGTCACCAGCTCCTGCTCTGAGGACTTGTCCTTGAACTGAGTCATGCGGCGGAGCTCGCCGAAGCTGGCCGTGCACTCGAGCAACCAGCTCAGCTCTGCATGCTCGTGGACGTGGCTCTGGATGAAGAGGGTGCACACGTCGGGGTCCAGTCCCACCGCCAGCAAGCAGCTGGTCTGCTCCAGTGTGAGGGCCCTCAGCTCCGCAGGGTCGTGCTCCACGGTGAGGGCGTGCAGGTCGACCACGGCGAAGAACGAGTCGGCCCGGTGCTGGTCCTCCACCCAGTGGCGGAGGGCACCGAGGTAGTTGCCGAGCGTCACCGGACCCGTGGGCTTGAGCCCCGACAGCACTCTGGCCATCTCCGCATGGTATGCGCCGCCTCTCGCCACCCCCTCGGTATCCTGCGCTGATGCCTTACGAGGTGAGCACGCCCGTGTTCGAGGGGCCGCTCGACCTGCTCTTGAACCTCGTCGTCGAAGAGCAGGTCGACCTGTACGAGGTCTCCATAAGCACGATCGTCGATGCCTACCTCTCCCACCTCGAAGGCCTGCACCACGTCGATCTGGAGACGGCGACGGAGTTCCTCCTCATGGCCGCCGTGCTGGTCGAGCTCAAGGTGCGCCGCCTCCTTCCAGCTCCGGCCACGGTGGATGTGGACGAGGAGATCGAGCTGTGCTCGAAGCGTGACCTCCTACTGGCTCGCCTGCTCGAGTGCAAGACGTACAGCCAGGCTGCCCAGGCGCTTCGCCGGCTGGCCGTGGGAGCCGAGCGATCCCGACCGCGAGTGGCGGGCATGGAGGACCGCTTCGCCGGCCTCATGCCCGACGCGCTCGGCGGCGTCACCGCCGAGCAGCTGCGCAGCGCCATGGAGCGCGCCCTAACCCCCCGGCCCGTGCCCCGCGTCGGGCTCGAGCACGTGACGCCCGTGCGGGCCAGCGTCCGCGATGCCGTCGCCCAGCTCTCCGAGGAGCTTCCCCGCCTCGGCGAGGCCAGCTTTCGCCGGCTCACCGACGGCGTTGTCGAGCGCCTGGTGATCATCGTGCGCTTCCTCGCCGTGCTGGAGCTGTACAAGGAGGGGCTGGTGGAGCTCGACCAGGGCAGGACCTTCGGTGAGCTGCGCGTGCGCTGGCTGGGCGAGGGCGGCAGCAGGCTCGTTCCCGACTCCATGATGGAGTCGGTGGGGGAGTACCAGGGCTGATGGCCGCCCTACCGAACGGCCACACTGCAGCGCGCCCCGAGGAGCTGCGGGCCATCGAGGCCGTGCTCATGGTGGTGGAGGAGCCCGTCGAGGCCGCGGTGCTGGCCCAGTTGCTCGAGATGGCTCCGGCCAGGGTGGATCAGCTGTGCGCCGAGCTGGCGGCTGCCTACGAGGCGGAGGAGCGCGGCTTCGTGCTGGTGCGCGTCGCCGGTGGGTACCGCTTCCAGAGCCACCCGGAACTGGCGCCATACGTCGAGCGCTTTGCCCTGAGGGGCCAGTCCGCCCGCCTCTCGGCCGCCGCCCTCGAGACCCTCGCTGTGGTCGCCTACAAGCAGCCCGTGTCCCGGGCCCAGGTGGCCGCCATACGCGGGGTGGAGGTGGACGGGGTGGTGCGCACCCTCGAGCGCCGGGGCTATATCGAGGAGGTGGCCCGCGACCCCGGGCCGGGCCACGCCGTCCTCTACGGGACGAGCCGCCACTTCCTGGAGCGGCTCGGACTGGACTCGCTGGACGATCTGCCGCCGCTCGGTGACTTCATGCCCGGGCCCGAGGAGGTCGAGCTGCTCGAGGACGGCCTTCGTTCGGGCGAGTAGGCCCGCACATGGCTCCGGCCAGCGGCACGGCCGGCCCGCCCGGGCAGGGAGAGCGGCTGCAGAAGGTGCTCGCCCGCATCGGCTTCGGCAGCCGCCGGGCGGCCGAGGAGCTGATCGAGGCCGGTCGGGTACGGGTGAACGGCAGCACCGCCGTGCTCGGCCGGAGGGTGGACCCCGAGCACGACCGGGTGGAGGTCGACGGCATACCCGTCGGGGTACGACCCGGCCTCGTCCACTACGTGCTCAACAAGCCCCGGGGCGTCGTGAGCACCGCCGACGACCCGCAGGGCCGGCCCACCGTGGTGGCCCTGGTCCCACCGGAGCCTCGGGTCTTCCCGGTGGGACGCCTGGACGCCGACACCGAGGGCCTCCTTCTCCTCACCAACGACGGTGAGCTGGCCCATCGCCTGACCCATCCCTCCTTCGGCGTGGAGAAGGAGTACCTGGCCGAGGTCGAGGGAGCGCCCTCGGCGGGATCGCTCCGCCGGCTGCGCCAGGGCGTGGAGCTGGACGACGGCGTCAGCGCGCCGGCCCGAGTCTCCCTGCTCGCTCCCAACCTGGTGCGCATCACCATCCACGAGGGGCGTAACCGCCAGGTGCGGCGGATGTGCGAGGCGGTGGGACACCCCGTTGTCCGCCTGGTCCGGACGCGGATCGGCCCACTGGTCGAGCGTGAGCTGCGACCGGGACAGTGGAGGCCGCTGTCCACGTCGGAGGTGCGCTCCCTCGGGGCGGCCACCGGCCCAGCGGCCACCCAGCGGCCACCTAGAGCAGGAACCTAGAGTTCGTCGCGTGTCACCGGCGGTCAGAGCGCTGAGAGGCGCCACCACGGTCGACTCCGACAGCACGGAGCAGGTGAGCGAGCGGGTGCAGGCGCTGGTCATGGCCATGCTGGGCCGCAACGAGGTGAGCAAGGACGACCTGATCAGCATCGTCTTCACGGCCACGGACGACGTCCGCTCCATGTTCCCGGCTACCGCGGCCCGGGCCTGCGGCCTCGGCGACGTGCCCCTGTTGTGCGCCCGCGAGCTCGACGTCCAGGGCGGCACACCCCTCACCATCCGTGTGCTGATGCACATCACCACCGAGCTGAGCCGCAGCCAGCTGCACCACGTCTACCTCGAGGGGGCCCGTGGCCTACGAGACGACCTCCCCGCCTGAGATCGAGCCCGCCCGGTCGACGAAGCGGGCCGCCGTCGTCGGGACGGGGCTCATCGGCGCCTCCATAGGGATGGCCCTGCGCTCCCGCGGCTGGCACGTCACCGGCAGCGATCAACAGGTCGAGCGGAGCCACCAGGCCGCGGCCGCCGGAGCCCTGGACGCAGTGGGCGTCGACCCAGAGGCCGAGGTCACCTTCGTGGCCACACCCGTCTCCGCGGTGGCCTCAGAGGCCGTACAGGCGCTGGCCCACGGGGGGCTGGTGACCGACGTGGGCAGCGTGAAGGCCCCCATCGTCGAAGCCGTGGACCATCCCTGCTTCGTGGGCGGCCATCCCATGGCCGGTTCCGAGCAGGAGGGCGTGGAGGGGGCCGAGGCCGGCCTGTTCCAGGGCGCCACCTGGGTGCTCACGCCCGCAGCCGGCACCGACCCTGCCGCCTATGCCCGGGTTCGCAGCGTCGTGTCCAGCCTCGGGGCCGATGTGGTGGCCCTCACCCCCGAACGCCACGACTCGCTGGTGGCCATGGTCTCCCACGTCCCCCACCTGACTGCCGCCACCCTGATGTGCCTGGCCGCCGAGGGTGCCGAGGAGCACGCCGTGCTGCTTCGCCTCGCCGCCGGAGGGTTCCGTGACATGACCAGGATCGCCGCCGGCCACCCGGGCATCTGGCCCGACATCTGCGCCGAGAACCGCGGCGCCATCGTCGAGACGCTCGACCGCCTGCGCTCCTCGCTCGAGGGCGTACGGGAGCTGGTGGCGGCCGGGGACCGCGACGGGCTCCTGGAATGGCTCGACGGTGCGCGCAGCGCCCGCACCAACCTCCCCGGCGGCCTGGCCCGCCCGGAGAGCCTTGTCGAGGTTCGGGTGCCGGTACCCGACCGCCCCGGCGTGGTCGCCGAGGTCACCACGCTGGCCGGAGAACTGGCGGTCAACATCGAGGACCTCGAGATCGTGCACTCGGCCGAGGGTGACCGCGGCGTGCTGGTTCTCGTGGTCGACGCCCAGGTGGCCAACGTGCTGCGGGAGGCGTTGGTGGGCCGCGGGTTTCGTCCCACCGCACATCCCTTGGCCTGAGCGGCGGTGTTCCCTGGGGCGTACCCTCGACGTGGAGGATTACCGATGACGGCTCTGGAGCTGACTGGAGGACGGCCCCTGTGCGGACGGGTCCGCGTACCGGGCGACAAGTCCATCTCCCACCGGGCCCTGATCCTCGCTGCCCGCGCCGAAGGGACCTCCCTCCTCCGAGGCCTGTCCGAGGGTGAGGACGTGGGCCGAACCGCCACCGCCATCCGGTCGCTCGGTGCCGGCGTCGAGCGCGGCGGCCTTGACAGCGGCGAGGTCGAGACACGCGTGAGCGGGGGGGTCGGCCGCCTCCACCAAGCCGAGGCGCCCATCGACGTGGGCAACTCCGGCACCACCATCCGCCTGCTGTCCGGCTTCTGCGCCCCCTTCCCGTGGCGCACGGTGCTGATGGGCGACGACTCGGTGTCCCGCCGTCCCATGGGCCGGGTGGTCCAGCCCCTGCGCCAAATGGGGGCCCAGGTGGATTGCCGGCCCGGGTGCCTGGCTCCCCTCACCGTGCACGGCGGGGGTCTCACCGGGATCGAGTACCACCCACCCGTGGCCAGCGCCCAGCTCAAGAGCGCAGTGCTCCTGGCCGGACTGGGCGCCGAGGGCGACACCGTGGTCTACGAGCGGGAGCGCACGCGGTCCCACACCGAGGAGATGCTGGTCGCCTGCGGGGCCGACGTCGAGCGCAGCGCCGACGGTCTGGTGACATGCGTGCGGGCGTCCGAGCTC
>JALYGF010000065.1 GCA_030777325.1 Actinomycetota bacterium
CCCCAGACGTCGTGCTGGCGCTGATTCCAGGCCCCGTTGCCGATCCGCACCGGCTGTGCTCCCTCGTAGCCCGACAGGTGGTCGAGCTCCTCCTCGATGAGCTGCTTCTCGCCGCCGATGCCGTACATGATCTGGAGCTGCGACTGCTCGGCCTCGGCCACGTCGGCGATGAAGTAGAAGAAGTCGTTGGCCTCCCAGTCGAAGCCCAGGGTGTACAGGCCCCACAGCATGAAGGTGGAGTCGCGGACCCAGGTGTAGCGGTAGTCCCAGTTGCGCTCGCCCCCGGGCGTCTCGGGGAGCGAGGACGTGGCCGCCGCCAGCATGGCCCCGGTCGGGGCGTAGGTGAGCCCCCGCAGGGTCAGCGCGCTGCGCTGGAGGTAGGTGCGCCAGGGGTGGTCCGGGAAGTCGCCGTGGTTCAGCCACTCGCGCCAGTAGTCCGAGGTGCGCTCCATGTGGTCGAAGGCTTCCTCGTAGCTCGCCGGCGGGGCCAGTTCACCCCACGACAGGGCGGAGAAGACGTTGTCCCCCTCGCGCAGGGTGGTGCGGGCGCTGGCCCGTCTGCCCTCGAAGCCGAGGCGCAGGTCGGTCACGAGCCGCAGCTCGAGGTCCATGCCGGGTGCCGTGGCCCGGCCCACCCCGTACCCGTCGCCGTCGTACTCCCATCGAGCGGCGAGGCGCCCGTAGTCGAACACCGGCTCGCAGTCGAGGGTGACCTCCACGGTGCCGTGGACGCACTTCATGCTGCGCACGAGCATGCACTCCGCCTCGTTGTCCGTGGGGACCCGCCGGTGGTTGGAAACCCGTTCCCGCCGGTGGTACCAGGGCCCGACGCAAAGGGCGTCGCGGACTATCAGCCAGCCCGTCCTGGTCTGCCACGTGGTCTCCAGCACCATGGTGCCGGGCAGGTAGCGGCGGCCGGCGGGCACGTCCACTCCGGCCGGTGCGAAGCGGAAGCCGCCCGCGGCACGATCGAGGATGGCACCGAAGACGCTGGGCCCGTCGGGCCGCGGCAGGCAGAGCCATTCCACGTTGCTGCTGGGCGCGACCAGGGCCATGACCTCGCAGTCGGAGAGGAAGCCGTAGGCGGCGATTGGTGGGAAGGGGCTGCCGGTGGCCGCGCTGTCGGCGACGAAGGCCCCGAGCTCCTGGGGCCCAGCGCCGGGAACCGAGCCCGGGCTCCCGGCCTCGCTCACGAGTCCTCCCCCATGTCGACGACCTGCTTGATGCCACCGGCGCGAACCATGAGCAGCTCCTCGTAGGCCTCCATCGGATGGTGGGTGACGAGGCTGCGCACCGCCTCGGGCCAACGGCGGTCGAACTCGCCCAGATGTGAGACGGCTGCGTCGAAGGCGGCCTTGCCCGCGTTCACGCTTCCGAGCACCACCTGGTTCCGCAGCACCAGGTCGCGCATGAGGCGGTCGGTGTCGACCTCGATGGGCGCCTTGCGGCCGGGCACCCCCGTGAACACGAAGACGCCGTTGGTGGCCAGGACCCTCAGTACGTCGAACGCCGGCTTGGACGCGCCCACCGCCTCGTAGACGAGGTCGATGTTCCCCGCCTCTTCACGCAGGTGGTCGACGGAATGGGTCTCGGAGCTCAGGTAGCGGGCACCGACCGCCTCGGCCGCGGTGGCCTTTTCGTTGGGGGCCGGCGAGCGCGAGTACACCCAGGTCTCGAAGCCGGCCACGATGAGGGCCATGGCCCCGAGCAGTCCGACGGGGCCCGCTCCCAGCACGACGGCGGTGTGGCCATCCGTACCCCACGGGAGGCGGCGCTGGATCTGGCCCACCTGCTCCAGCGCCTTCTCGGCGATGGTGAGGGGCTCGACCAGCACTGCCACTGGGCGCAGCTCCTCGGGGACGAGGCTCATGTACTCCTGGTCGTCCACCACCGCCTCGGCCATGTAGCCGTGCTGTTGCTTGATGCCCCGCTCACTGAAGTCACCGGTGGCGCAGAAGTCCTGGCGAGCCGAACGGCAGGGCCGGCAGGAGTCGTGGGAGCACGGACGGCGCACCATGGGGACCACCAGGGCGCCGGGCTCCAAGGCCGTGACCCCGGGCCCCACGTCCACCACCCGCGCCAACGCCTCGTGGCCGATGACGAGGTGGTCGGAGCCCGGCGGCGGGTCGCCGTATTCGAAGGTGGCGATCTCCCGGTCGGTGCCGCACACCCCGACCTCGAGCATCCGGAGGGCGACATCGGTGGCCGACGCCAGCTGAGGTTCGTCGTGCTCGACGATCTCCACGGACCGCCTCCCGGGGCTCACGGCGACGGCCCTCACCGAAGGCAGCTTCGCGCGCCTACCAGCCGCGCACGGCGCGACCGGGCGGCGAAGGCGGCGCTAGACGCCGCGGGCGCGGCCCCTGACGGCAGCGCGATAGATCAGCAGGGCGATAACAGCGCCGATCACCGATCCGATGAGGCCCGACGGTTGGAGCGCGCCCTCGTTGAGGTCCTTGCCCAGGAGCAGGTACCCCAGGAAGCCACCCACGAAGCTGCCCACCACGCCGAGCACGATGGTGCCCCCGATGCCGATGGGATCGGGCCCCGGGACCAGCAGGCGGGCCAATGCCCCGGCGATCAACCCGAACACGGTCAGCACGATTATGAGCCAGATGATCATGGTCCCACTCTGCCCACTGGATGCCCTCGGAAAACGTCCCGCCACGGCCGTGGGCCGGTGGTCTGCCAACCGGTATCCTCTTCCCACCTTGGAGCTCCGTGACGTCCTCGCCGGGCCCATCCTTCGGCGGTCCGAGCCGGAGCGGGTGTGCATATGGCTCGCCACCAGCGGCCCTTACGACGTGAGCTGCGAGGTGTTCTCTCTTCGGAACGGGGAGGCGCGTCGCGTCGGGGGAGCCCGCGCTCACAGCGTGCGCCTGGGACCGAGCCTCTACGTGCACCTAGTGGCCGCCGTCCCCGACGGGGAGCGCTTCCCAGTGGACGAGCTGCTGGGATACGACATCGAGGTTTCCGGCGACGGGCCACCCCGCCGTCTGGCCGACCTCGGCCTCCTGAGCGGCCGGCGCTCCATCGCCTACCCGGGAATGCCGTTGCCCACCTTCTTCCTCCGCGGTGAGTCGACGCCGGCCCTCCACCTGCTGCACGGATCCTGCCGCCTGCTGCACGGCAGGGGCGAGGATGCCTTCCCCGCAGCAGACGACGCGCTGGCCCGGACGGTGCGCGACCTGACCGACCGGCCGTCGGTGATGTTCCTCACCGGCGACCAGATCTACGGCGACGACGTGGCCGGTCCGCTCATCGGTCATCTGACCCGCATGGGCAACGCACTGCTCGGCCCGGACGACGACACCGCCGTGCCTGGCGTTCGCTCGCTGTCCGCCGTGGCGACCTACGGCCGCCAGGAGCTGGCCGAGGAGAAGGCATGCCTCACCTCGGACAAGGCCTCGAACCACCTCTTCAGCCTGGGCGAGTACGCCGCCGCCTACCTGGTGGCGTGGGACGAGGACAACTGGCCGGCACACTTCGTTCCCGCCGAGGAGGCGGTGCCCGACCACCGAGCCGAGGGGCGGGAACTGGTCCGGCTCCGGAACAAGTACGCCAGCGAGGTCGACTGCCTGGAGGTGGCCCGCAGAGCCTTGCCGGCGGCACGGCGGGTGCTGGCCAACGTGCCTGTCTACATGATCTGCGACGACCACGACGTGACCGACGACTGGAACATCACTTCTGAGTGGCGAAGAAGGGTGGAGGAATCCCCCACCGGGCGGCGGGTCGTGGCCAACGCCCTGGGCGCCTTCTGGGCCTTCCAGGCATGGGGCAACCAGCCCGACGAGTTCGACGACGGCTTCGTGGAGGCGGTGGCCGGGCGCCCGGAGGCGGGCTCGACCCGAGAGGAGTCCTTCGACGACGCCCTGCTGTCGTTCGATCGCTGGAGCTACTACGTGCCCACCGACCCACCCGCCATCGTGCTCGACACCCGCACCAAGCGCTCCTACGACAGCGATAGGGGCGCGGCCCGCCTGGTCGGTCCCGCTGAGCTCGACCGGCTGAAGTCCCTGCTGCGCGAGGCCGGAGTGGTGCCACCGGGACCCGCCATCCTCGTGTCACCGGTGCCGGTCTTCGGCCTGGAGCTACAGGAGCGACGTCAGAAGTTCCTCGAGGGCAAGCTCGGCCCTTACGAGATCGACTTCGAGGAGTGGCATTCCAACCTGCACGGGCTGACCGACCTCATGAGCTGCCTGGTCGAGGATGTCGGCCTCACCTGCTGCGTGATGCTCTCGGGTGACGTCCACTATGGGCTCAGCGTGGACGCCACCTTCACGGTAGGCGAGGCGGAGTTGCGGATGGCCCAACTGGTGAGCAGCTCGTTCAAGCACAGCGGCGCCACGGCCAAGCACGGGCTGCACCTCCTCGGCCGGCTCGTGCGGCGCCGCCACCACCGCCTCGGCTGGAAGCACGCTCCCAGCTGCGAGGGACCGTCCAACGTGGCCGAGCGCCTCGTGCGCCGACCGGTCAACACCGACGACTGGGGGGACTCCCCGGTCTTCCTGTCCCCGCGCCTGGCCCGGTGGCTGAAGGTCGACGAGCCCCCTGACTACGAGGAGGTCCGTCGCTACGCCCCGCCCCGGGAACGACCTTCAATGCTCATCGTCGGTGAGGCCAACGTGGGTCTGGTATCGGTCTATCCCGACCGTGTGGTGCAGCAGCTGCTCGGCCGGCCTTCACCCGGGAAGACGGTCACCTACACCAGTACCATCACCATGTAGCGACCGGTGGCCTGCGTGTTGGGGACCGGCGTTCAGCGCCCGAGGATGCCTCCGAGGACGTTGCCGCCACTGCCGCCCGTCTCGCCCGGCATGAGCTGGCGGATCCAAGCTTCAAGGGCGGAGGGGTTCCGGGTCTGGGTCATCACCCATCCCGGCCCGGTGAAGTCGAAGACCAGGCCCTCGCCCGACTTGAGCGTCTGGATGACCCCCCCGGTCACCTTCCGGATCTGGCTGGTCACCGTCTCGCCGAAGGCCACCACGTGGCCGGTGTCGATCGTGACCGACTCCCCCGCGCCCAGCTCGATGGTGTCCAGCGCGCCGTAGCAGGCCAGCAGGATCGTGCCCTGACCGGTGGCACGAACGAGGAAGCCTCCCTCTCCGCCGAAGAGGTTCTTGAAGCCCCCCCACTTGGTGTCGAGCTCCACGGCCGCCGACGACGCCAGCCACGAGCCCTTGGTGACCGACATTGGGTCGTCCGTGATGACTCCGGCCACCACGATGTCACCTGCCAGGTGATGGGCAACGTCCACCCAACCGCCTGCGGGCGGTGCCGTGTAGGTGGTGACGAACAGGCTCTCGCCCCCGAGCACGGAGCGCTTGAGCCCCTTGAGGACGCCACCCTGGGTGCTGGAGGCGACGGTGACGCCGGACGACGTGGCCATCATGGCACCCGACTCGGCCCGGATCTCCTCGTTGGGGTCGAGGCTTATGCGTGCGACTGCGAAGGAAGGGTTGTGGCGAAGGTCGACGTTCACCGGGCCAACGCTACCGGCAGGCGTGGTTCAAGGGGCCATGAGTGACCAGGCCGCAGGGACCAGGCGGTAGCTCCGCTCCGGGACCTCCTCGCTCACCTCCCCGTCGACGTTGTGGGCCACGGAGTCTCCGCTGATGCGAACCTCCCGGCCGCGGGCGAAGTGGACGTCGCTCCGTTCCAGATGGCGGCCCGTCCGCAGGGCCGCAGCGAACGCCACCCGGACCGCCGGTCCGGTGGCGTTGACTACCACCACATCTAGGAGACCGTCGTCGGGCTTGGCGTCGGGGCACAGAGGAGTGCCACCGCCGATCGTCTTCCCGTTCCCCACGCCCACCATGAGCTCGGCGTCGCCTCCGATCGCCTTGCCGTCCACGCTCACCTCCAGCTCCCACCCCTTGTCCCGCACGGCGGCGATGAGCGCGCCCACGGGATAGGCCGCCGGCCCGAGCCGGGCTTTGAGGGCCTTGGCGTCCTCGGCGGCATGGGCGCCCAGGCCTGCGTGGGCCATGTTGACCACCACGCCTCCGTCGTCTCCCACTGCCACGTCGAGCCGGCGAGGCTCAGCGGTTGCGGCCACGGTGGCCGCCTCCACGGGGTCGAGGGGCAGTCCGAGGCCCCTCGCGAAGTCGTTGCCCGTGCCCAGCGGGACCAGCCCCATGATCACGGCGCCCAGCTCGCCCCGGTCCCACAGTCGCTGCACGGCGAAGTGCAGGCTGCCGTCCCCTCCGGCGACGACGAGGGCCCGGCCTTCCAAGCCGTCCAGCGCACGGTCCAGGTCCTCGTCGCCTCTGCAGCGCAGCAGCTCTGTCTTACCGTGACCGGCGAGCACGCCGGCCACGGCCTCGACCTGCTGCCCGCGCCCGGACCCCGCCTTGCTGCTGGCCACCACCAAGTACTCCATCGCCGCATTGTCCCCCGGAACCCGAGGACCTATCCGGGGCCCTCCGGAGCCGCCTCCTCGGACTGGACCGCCGTGACGGTCAGGTCCTCGGCCCCTGCGACGGTGATCGCTCCGGCCCCGTAACGACGGCGCTGGCGGATCTCGAGACGACGAGCCACCCGGCTCAGAGCGAGGTTGGCGGCGATGTAGAGCAAGGCGGCCACGAACAACGACTGCAGAGGGTTCTGGAAGAACTCACCGGTGTTGCGAGCACGGCGGAGCAGTTCGGGGTAGGCGATCACGAATCCCAACGAGGTGTCCTTCAGCAGGGTGACCAGTTGGCTCACGATGGCCGGCACCATGCGACGGGCGGCTTGGGGGACGACCACGATCAGCATGGCCTGCCAGTAGCTGAAGCCCAGAGCGTGCGCGGCCTCGGTCTGTCCCTTGTCCAACGACAGGATCCCGGCCCGGAAGATCTCTCCCAGGATCGCGCTGTTGTAGACCACCAGGGCGAGCACCACGTACCAGAAGACGGCGACGTCCACGCCGTACTTGGGCAGGGCAAGGCCGGAGAAGAGGACGAGCAGCAGGAGCGGGAAACCCCTGAAGAACTCGACGTAGGCGCCCGTCACCAGCCGTACCACTGGGTTCCTGGCCAGGCGGCCGAGGGCTAGGACCATCCCGATCGCCATGGCCAGCACCATGGCGAGCGACGCCACTCGCAGTGTGGCAACCAGCCCGCCCAGGAGGAAACGGATGACCGTTCCCTGTGTCAGCGGCTCCCAGCGTGCGGCGTCGAGCTGGCCCGTGTCGGCCAGGCGCCGTAGCGCAGCGAGCACCAGGCCGGCGATGGCGGCGGCGGCAACCAGCGAGATCAGCCGCATGCGTCGCCGAGCGCGAGGACCCAAAGCGTCGGACAGCATGGGAGCCGTCATGGCCGGGTCCTCACCACTCCGGCCTCATCACTCGCCCTCATCGCTTGATGGCCACGCGCCGCTCCAGGACACCCACCAGGAAGCCCGAAGGAAGCGTCAGCAACAGATAGGCCACGCCGGCACCCAGGAATACGGCCACGGGCCTCGCCGTGTCGTTGTTCAGGCGGTCGGCCACCTCGGTGAGGTCCACCACCGAGATGACAGACGCGATCGAAGAGTTCTTGATGAGGGCTATGAAGACGCTCCCGAGCGGAGCGACCACCGTGCGCAAGGCATGGGGGAGGACCACGCGCCCCAGCACCTGGGGGAAGGTGAGGCCGAGTGATCGGGCCGCCTCAGCCTGTCCCTTGGCCACGGAGTTGATGCCCGAACGCACCGTCTCGGCCACGAAGGTGCTGGTGTAGGCGGACAGCACGACCACAGCCGAGGTGAAGGCGGAGTACTGGATCCCGAGCTTGGTGAACCCGAAGAAGAACAGGACCATGAGGACCGTGAGGGGCGTGTTGCGAACGGTCTCCACCCAGAGCGTTCCGGCTGTCCGCAGCGGTGCCACCGGGCTCACCCGGAACGCCGCCATCAGTGTCCCGATCACGAGCGCGGCGGAGAACGACAGCAGGGTGAGCGCCACCGTCGTCGCCATGCCGGCCAGGTAGAGGTCGGCGTTGTCGAGGACGAGCCTCACGGTCCGACCCAGCCGGGACTACGAGCTTGCTACGGCTGCTGCGTGGTGCTGGTGCTGGTGGAGGTCGAAGTTGGCGTCGATGTGGAGGTCGACGTGCTGGTGCTGCTGGTGGTGGTGCCGGCGCCGGCGCCCGTACCGGTCGAGCCAGTGGTCGTCGTGGTGGCCGGCAATGAGGAGTATCGGTCCACCTTGGGAGGTGGCTCGCGCTTCAGACCGATCGCGCCGAGGGTGGCGTCGAACGCCGCCTGCCACTCGCCGTTGGCGTAGATCTCCTCGAGGCGGTCGTTGATGAAGTTCCGGAAGACGTCGTCGCCCTTCTTGAGCCCGATGCCGTAGGGCTCCTCGCTGAAGGGCGCGTCCACCAGCTTGAAGGCCCGGTCCGACCTGCTGGCCAGTCCGGCGAGGATGGGCGCGTCGGTGGTCACGGCCTGGACCCGCCCGTCCCGTAAGGCCTCGCCGCACTGGGAGTAGGTGTCGAAGAGGGAGACGTCGGCCCGGGGGGCCTTGGCCCGCAGGTTCTTCTCCGAGGTGGATCCCTTGACCGTGCACGCCTTCTTGCCGTTCAGGTCGGCCACGCCCTTGATGCTGCTGTCGTCGGACTTCACCATGATGTCCTGCTTGGCCACGAAGTAGGGGCCGGCAAAGTCGACCACCTGCTTGCGGGTGTCGTTGATGGTGTAGGTGGCGGCCACGATGTCCACCTTGCCGTCCTGGATGAAGGGCTCACGGTTCTTGGACACCGTCTCCACGAACTGGATCTTTGGCTCCACGCTCTTGGCGTCACCACCGAAGATGGCGACGGCGATGCGCTTGGCGATCTCCACGTCGAACCCCTCGACCTTGCCGGTGGTGGGGTTCTGCTGCCCGAAGCCGACCTGGTCGTACTTGGTCCCCACCACGAACTTTCCCTTGGCCTGGATGTTGGCCATGGTGGATCCGGCCGGGTGAGTGGGAGGAGGCTTGGTCTCCGTCTTGGCGCCGGTTTCGCTGTCGCTGCCGCACGAAGCGGCCATCATGGTCATGAGCACCAGGGCCAGCAGGTAAACGTGTCGCTTCCTCATGTCTCTCCTCGGGTCGGTTCTCGGTGTGGGAGTTGCTTGGTCAATGGGCCAGCACCTTGGCCAGGAAGTCTCTGGCCCGGCCGCTCTCGGGGTCTTCGAAGAATCGATCCGGCGGCGCAACCTCGACGATGCGGCCCTCGTCCATGAAGGCCACCTTGCGAGCGGCTGACCGGGCGAAGCCCATCTCGTGGCTGACCACGATCATGGTGGTGCCCTCGGCGGCGAGCTCGAGCATGACGTCGAGCACCTCCTTGATCATCTCGGGGTCCAGCGCCGAGGTCGGCTCGTCGAACAGCATCACCTTGGGGTTCATGGCCAGGGCCCGGGCGATGGCGGCACGCTGCTGCTGGCCTCCGGACAGCTCAGCCGGGTAGCGATCCGCCTTGTCTGCGATGCCCACCCGCTCCAGCAGCTTCATCCCCCGCTCCCGGGCCTCCTGCCTGGCCACCTTGCGCACCTTCACCGGACCGAGGGTCACGTTCTGGAGCACGGTCTTGTGAGCGAAGAGGTTGAACGACTGGAAGACCATGCCCACGTCCGAGCGAAGCTTGGCCAGCGCCTTGCCCTCCTCGGGGAGGGCCACGCCGTCGATCTTTATGGTGCCGCTGTCGATCGGCTCCAAGCGGTTCATGGTGCGACAGAGGGTGGACTTGCCCGAACCGGATGGGCCCAGCACCACAACGACCTCGCCCTTGTCGACGGTGAGGTCGACGTCCTTCAGTACGTGCAGCGGACCGAACCACTTGTTCACCTGCGTGGCGACAACCAGGGGTTCGCCCACGCGTCGAGGTTAGTTCACCTCGTGTTCCGCGTCGCTGGATCCGGCATGCTCGGTCGAGATGCACGCCGCTGCCAGCCAAGTGGTGATGGGCACGGAGGCCACGAGCCCGATGCTGCCCACCAGCGTGCGCACGATCTCGATGGCCACCACCTCGCCGTTGGCCACCGAGGCCAGGGACTGCCTGCTGAGGACGAACAGAACCAGCAACGGCATCGACGCCGCGGCGTAGGCGAGGACCAGCGTGTTGACCGTCGACGCCACGTGGTCTCGGCCGATGCGCAGGCCGGCCAGATACAGCCGCCGCCTGCCCATGCCGGGGTTGGCGGCGTGCAGCTCGGCGATGGCAGACGCTTGGGTCACCGTCATGTCGTCGATGGCACCGAGGGCGCCGATGACAACACCGGCCAGCAGCAGCCCCCGGAGGTCGATCGAGCCCGCCGTGGCGGCGAGGAAGGTGGCCTCCTCGCTGGCGAAGCCGGAGAAGTCGGCGAGCTCCATGAACACAACACCGAGGACCGCAGTAAGGCCCAGGCTGGCGAGCGTCCCGAGCAGGGCCACGGTGGTCATGGTCCGGAAACCGTGGGCGAGGTACAGGGCGAAGAAGGAGATGGCCGCAGCGCTGACCACGGCCACCCCTATTGGCGTACGGCCGTCGATGATGGCCGGCACGGCGAAGGCGAGGAGCACCACCAGGCTGGCACCCAGGCCGGCAAGGGCGCTGAAGCCCCGCAACCGGCCGAGGACCATCACCGCCAGGGCGAACAACGCGGCCAGCCAGAAGAGCACCGGCTTCCGTTGGCGGTCGGCGAACTGGTACTGAAAGCCGGGCGGGGCGGTCAGCGTGTAGCTGAGAACCAGCTTGTCCCCCGCTTTCACGTCGGGTGTGGTGCGCGACTCGGGGAAGTCGACGTCGACCCGTTGGCCTGTGTCGGGGCCCTCAAGCAGGAGCAGGCTCACCAGCTCGCAGCGGATTCCCGACTCCGCCGGGGTGCCCTGGCAGGCGTCGCTTCTTATGCCGACGACCTCGGCGTCGTAGAAGCTCGACGGCGCCCCTGCCTGCTCCACGTTCGGGCGATCCGCCCGATCCCCCGGACGCCACACCAGGAGACCTAGCAGGGTGATCACGGCCAGCACAGCGGCCACGGCGTTCAGGGTCTGCCGTGTCCGCTGCGTGACCGGCAGGTCGTGATGCTCGGCCACTCGGTCAGCGCTCAGGAGATCGCGGTCGGCGCCCCTGAGGCCGACGCTTCTTCTCTCTCCACCCGCCCATTGTGGCCGGGTCAGGGGCCCCATCCGGGGATGCGGGCCCCGGTGTCACCTACGTCAATCGGTTGTCGGTCCCTCGCATTGCTCGAGCCGGTCCCGCACCGCGCGGTATGCCTGAACATTGGTAAGCGTGACCGCGGCCTGGTCGGCCAGCGCCTCGGCCGCCTGCAGGTCGTGATAGGCGAAGGGCTTCGAACGGGAGTAGAGGTTCAGCGCCCCGACCGTCTCCTCTTCGAACTTGAGGGGGATCGAGTACATGCTCACCATCCCTTCGTCCACCGCCCGAGGCCCGAACTCGGACCAGCGCTCGTCGCTAGCCAGGGAGTCCACGAACTTGGCTTCGCCGGTGCGTATGGCAGCGAGGCAGGGCCCCTCGTCGGTTCCGTACTGGTGCTCGTCCACCCGCACGGCGGCATCGTCGGTGGACGCCCAGGTGCTCACCCGCCCCTCATCGGCCAGCGACACGCTGGCCGAGTCGCATCGGTTGATGACCTGCCGGGCTGTGTCCGCCACGCGCTGGAGCAATCCCTCCACGGACTCCCGGGCCACGATGACGCGGCCCAGCTGGTCGATCTCTCCCCGGTCTTGATCGGACATTGCCATGGGCGCTCCGTTCCGTCGTGTCGGAGGACACTGCCCCTGGCTCGCGCACGCCTCGGGCATCCGGCCCGACCGACGTGTTGCACTCGACCTGACGACAATCTAACACGCCAAGTCGGCTGCTCCGGGAAATGAATGGCCCTGGTTGGCACTGCCGTCACCGGGTAGGACCCATGGATGCGCAATCCGATCCTCCGGGCCGCCCGTGGAGCAGCGGCCGGTCTGGTTGCCACCCTGCCCATGAGCGCGGTCATGTTCGCCGTCCAGCGCCTTGGACCGGTCGGCGAGCTGGATCCGGAGATCATCACCGAGACCGGCCTCGAGGCTGCGGGCCTCGAGGCCTCGGAGCCCACGCAGAACCTCCTTTCCTCCGTGGCCCACCTAGGCTTCGGTGCTGGAGTGGGCGCTCTCTATGGGCTGTTGAGGCCCCGCCTCCGCGGGGCGCCTTTGCTCACCGGGCCGCTCTACGGATTGGCCGTCTGTGGCGCCAGCTACCAGGGATGGATCCCGGCCATGGGCATCGCGCCGCCCTTGAGCAAGCGAGGCCCGGCCCGGCGATGGATGCAGGTGCTCTCCCACTTGGTGTACGGAGGGGTGTTGGGGCGGTTGACAGACAAGGAGGCATGAGAGGCGATGGCGTCTACCAGCAGCGGGGAACCTCAGGGCGACGAAGGGATCCGATCACTGTGGGTCGACACGACCCCCGAGACCGCTTACCCGGCGGTGGCGGGTGACGACCGGTACGACGTGGTGGTCGTCGGCGGTGGCATCACCGGTCTGACCACCGCCTACCTGCTCAAGGAGTCAGGCGCACGGGTGGCCGTCGTGGAGCGCCACCGTGTCGCTTCGGGTACCACCGGGAACACCACGGCCAAGGTCTCCTCGCTCCACTCGTTGACGTACGCCCAGCTGGTCGACAAGCGCGGGGAGGAGATCGCCCGCCTCTACGGCGAGGCCAACCAGGCTGCAGTCGAGCGCATCTCGACTCTGGTCACCCAACTGGGGGTGGACTGCCAGTTCGAACGGGCCCCGGCCTACAGCTACACCGAGAGCCAGGACAGCGTCGGTCAGGTGGAGGCCGAGGTGGAGGCGGCAACCCGGCTCGGGCTGCCCGCTTCGTACACCGAGCAGACCGACCTGCCCTATCGGGTCCGGGCCGCGGTGCGCTTCGAGAACCAGGCCCACTTCCACCCCCGCAGGTACTGCCTGGCCCTGGCCGCCGCCGTCGACGGGGACGGGTGCTCGGTCTTCGAGCAGACCGACGCCCTCGCCGTGGACGAGCAGGAGGACAGGGTGGTCGTGCGGACGTCGAGCGGTGCGCTCAACGCCGAGCAGCTAGTTGTTGCCACCCTCCTGCCCTTCGTGGACCGGGGCGGCTTCTTCGCCAAAGCTCATCCCACTCGTTCCTACGCCATGGCCGTCCGCATAAGCGGCGACGTTCCTCGGGGCATGTACCTCTCGCTGGACTCCCCCACCCGGTCCCTGCGGCCGGCTCGCTACCGGGACACAACCGGCCTGGTACTGGGAGGCGCCAGCCACCACACCGGACGCGAGGAGCAGACGTCGAGCTACTACCAGGACATCGAGGACTGGGCCCGGGCCACCTTCGACGTCGAAGGGGTGGACTACCGATGGTCGGCCCAGGACTACACGACCCTCGACTCGGTCCCCTACGTGGGCCGCTCGCCGCGCAGCGCCCGCACCTTCGTTGCCACCGGGTTCAAGAAGTGGGGCATGACCAACGGGACTGCCGGTGCCATGCTGCTCGCCGACACCATCGGCGGGAGGGACAACCCTTGGACCGAAGTGTTCGACGCCACCCGGATCGGCGGCGCCCAGAGCGTCGCCAAGGCCGTGAAGGCGAACCTGGAGGTCGGCAAGGACTTCGTTACCGACCACGTGGGCCGCCGCCTCCAGGCTGCGTCCGTGGAAGACCTGGGACCCGGTGAGGCCGGCGTGGTGAAGGTCGAAGGCCGGTCCGTCGGTGCCTACCGGGACAGCGCCGGCATCCTGCACGTCGTGAGCATCACCTGCACCCACATGGCATGCACGCTGCGCTGGAACCAGGCCGAGACCACCTGGGACTGTCCATGCCATGGGTCACGCTTCAGCGCCGAAGGGCGCGTCCTCGAAGGACCGGCCGTCAAGGACCTGGAGCGCATCCACCTGACCGAGTGAGGCGGTACGAGTTCGAAGGCAGCATCTGCAGCGCCGCCTTCGCCTCCGGTGACCGCTTCGTCGTAGGCCACTGGCGCACCTCACCTTTCGGGGCCTTCACCGACGTGATGTGGGCCCGCCCTGACGACGAGCGGGTTCTCCTGGCCCCGACGCCGGAGGTGGCGGGCTTCGTGCGTGCCGTCTACAGCTTCGACCGCGTCGGGGTGGTGGACATCGGCGTCAGCTTCGACGGGCGCCGCCTGGTGGTGGACGCCGGCGAGGTCAGCCTCACCATGCTGGGAGGGTCGGGGTGGCGCCTGCCGCTCGGTCGCCTACGGCCACCGTGGTTCACCCGATGGGTAGAGGGATGGGTCGCCCGGCCGTTGCTGGGCGTCCGCACTTACGGCGTGGGTCAGGCCGGAATAAGGCAGTGGTACCGAGCCGAGGAGTTCCGGCCGGTGGCGGAGGCCACGGCCACGCTGGACCGGAGCGACCTCGGGGCGCTCAGGCCGTTCGACGTGGCCGTGGGCTTCGGCTTCAGTGGCCCACCCCGCCGGCCCTCCATGGTGAAGCTTCGGTCGCTGCTCGTCGATCCCCTCGGCCGCCTGGACGGACTGGCCCCCCTCGGGCCATGAATATGAACAAGAAGAGACTAGTGAAGTCAGCGACTTCATCCTTGCCGAGCAACGGCACCCCCACCGCCAGCTTTCACCATCGCCCGCTCCGCAACCCGGCCCCAGGGCACTCCGGACACAAGCCCGTGGCGGTTCATTGGCCCAGTGCGGTGCGGTTGGCGTCCCAGCAGCCGGCACAGCTCAGGTAGGCCTGCGTGGGAGTGGCGGCACTGCCCTGGGCGTTGGTGGTGAAGTACCACAGGCCCATCCGGCCCCCTCCGTGGTCGCGGGTGGCGGCCACGTCGGCCTTCCCATCGCCGTTGACGTCGCCCACAGCCAGCCTGCCCCGGTTGGCGTCCCAGCAGCCGGCACAGCTGAGGTAGGCCAGCGCGGGGGTGGCGGCATTGCCCTGGGCGTTGGTGGTGAAGTAGAAGAGGCCGCCGACGCTGCCGCCGTAGTCGTAGCTTGCCACGACGTCGGCCCTGGCGTCGCCGTTGACGTCGCCCACGGCCAGCTTGGAACGAGTGCCGTCCCAGCAGCCGGCACAGCTCAGATATGCCCGCGCGGGGGTGGCGGCATTGCCCGGGGCGTTGGTGGTGAAGTAGAAGAGGCCGACGCTGCCGCCGTAGTCGTAGCTGGCCACCACGTCGGCCCTGGCGTCGCCGTTGACGTCGCCCACGGCCAGCTTGGAACGAGTGGCGTCCCAGCAGCCGGCACAGCTCAGATATGCCCGCGCGGGGGTGGCGGCATTGCCCTGGGCGTTGGTGGTGAAGTAGAAGAGGCCGACGCTGCCGCCGTAGTCGTAGCTT